>JALYYW010000164.1 GCA_030946085.1 Actinomycetota bacterium | reverse complement strand
GGCGGCGGCAGCGCCGGCTTCGGCGGCTTCGGTCGCGGCGGCGGCGGTGGCTTCGGGGGGCGCGGGCTCGGCGGCCTGGGTCGCGGCTTCGGTCACGGTCGCTTCTTCTTCATTCCCGTGGGTGGGGGCGGCGGCACGATCCTGTTGCTGATCGTGATCGCGATCATCGTGTTCCTCGTCCTGCCGCGCCTGATGATGTGGTGGCGCTCCCAGCAGGCGTCCGGCACCACCTCTCGCCGCCGGGTGGCCGAGCGCGAGCGGCGGGTGGAGATGGCGGCTGCCGAGGCCGCCGAGGACGACCCCGCTTTCGCCCCCGACGCGGTCAAGCCGGCGGCCGCGCAGCTCTTCCTGGACATCCAGCGGGCGTGGGACGCCGCCGACCGGTTCGCGCTGCGCTCGCTGGTGGGCCCCGACCTGCTGGCCGAGTGGGAGCGACGGCTCGACGACCTGCAGCGGCGCGGCTGGCGCAACCGGGTGGCGCCCCTGAGCGAGCCGACCGTTGAGTACGTCGGCCTGCGCAACACCGGCGACGAGCGCGGCCAGCGCGTCACCGTGCGGATGGAGGCCAAGCTCAGCGACTACGTCGAGGATGCCTACGGCCAGCGCCTGAGCCGCGTCGACAGCACCTCGGATACCACGCGGGTGCGTGAGTACTGGACCCTCGGCAAGCGCGAGCGGCACTGGATCCTGCTCTCGATCGAGCAGGGTGCCGAGGGTGCCCACGCGCTGGAGGAGGAGATCGTCGCCAGCCCCTGGGCCGACGAGCGCTCGATGCGTGACGAGGCGCTGGTGGAGGGAGCCGTCGCCGAAGCGGTCCCCGAAGGCACCAACCTCGGCGAGCTCACCTCTGTGCAGTTCCAGGGCGATGCCCGGGCGGCGGCGCTGGACCTCAGCCTCGCCGACGGCCGCTTCGCGCCCGACGTGCTGGAGGTCGCCGCGCGGCGCGCCGTCGCCGCCTGGGCAGAGGCCGTGGACGGCGACGATGCCGGGCTGCTGGCGATCGCCAATCCCGGAGCCGCGCAGGAGCTGCTCCATCCCGGGGACCCGAGCGGCCAGACCCGGCTGGTGGTGCGCGGGCCGCAGGTCAGGCAGATCCGGATCACCTCGCTGGACGCCGCGGCGATGCCGCCGGCGATGACGATCGAGGTCAACATCACCGGGCGGCGCTACCTGGAGGACCGTGACACCGCGGCCGTGGTCGCCGGCAGCCAGTCACGCGCGGTCACGTTCACCGAGCGCTGGACGCTGGCGCTGGACAGCGACGAGCGGCAGCCGTGGCGGATAGGGTCCGTCGTGAGCCCGGCCGTCCGGCGCTGAGCGGCCCGGCGGCCGGTGCGCAGCGCAGTGGTCTCAGGGCCCAACGGCCCGGCATCGGATGATCCCGATCAAGGACAACATCCCGACGGACCACTTTCCGTTCGTGACGGTGACGCTGATCCTGATCAACGTGATCGTCTACCTGCTCTCGATCCGTCACGGCGGGTCGCTGATCTCCGGTCCGGCGCCGGGGGAGGTGGTCAGGTACGGCGCCACTCCTCACGCGCTGACCCATCCCGCCCAGAACCCACTGCCTACCTTCTCCACGGTGCTGAGCTCGATGTTCGTGCACGGGTCGATTCTGCACATCGCGGGCAACATGCTGTTCCTGTGGATCTTCGGCAACAACGTCGAGGACTCGATGGGGCCGGTCAGGTTTCTCGCCTTTTACGTGCTGGGCGGAGCTGCGGCGCTGGCGCTGCAGGTGGCGGTGGAACCGAGCTCCACCGCCCCCACCGTGGGGGCCTCGGGGGCCGTCGCCGCCGTCCTGGGCGGCTACATCCTGCTCTATCCCCGCGCGCGGGTGCTGACGCTGGTGTTCATCATCCTGTTCTTCACCGTGATCGAGCTGCCGGCGATCGTGATGCTCGGCATCTGGTTCGCGGAGCAGGCCGTGTTCGGCGCGGCTGATCTCACCAACCCGAACGGTGGAGGCGGCGGGGTCGCCTACTTCGCCCACGTCGGCGGCTTTGCCTTCGGGCTGCTGGCGATTCACGCGCTGGCCACCAGGCGCAAGCAGATCCCGCCCCGCCTCCCGGTGTACTGAGCGGCGTGCGCCTCGTTGTCTTTACGATCGCGCTGGTGTTCATCATCGGCCTAGGACTGCTGACGGCGCTGGACATCAGCCGCTACGGCCTCACCGGCGTCAGCGTGATGGGGCTGATCGTGCTGGTCCTCTTCTTCGTCGGCATCCTCGGGGCCCTGCGCCAGCCGCCGCGATGACCAACCTGGGCGTGCTCCAGGAGGGGCGCGTACGACGGTCGGCTCGCCAGGCGCAACGGCGCCGGCGCCGCCGTCGACGGCGACTGGCGGTGGCGGTGGCGGTGATTGCGCTGGGGACGGTGACGCTGCTGGCGTTCATGGCCGCGCGCGCTTCCGGCCCGGCGAGGGAGGCACGGCGGTTGACGGGCCCCCCCGCACAGGTCGCCCACCGCCGCATCTCCCTGAACCGCTACGGCGCGGTGCCGTCCGGCGCCCGGGTGCACCCCCGCTTCAAGACCGCCCTGCGCAGCGGCCTGCTGTTCGACGTCCACACCGGAAGGATCCTGTGGGAGCGGGATCCGGAGCGCCTGCTGCCGATCGCCAGCCTGACGAAGATGATGACCGCGCTGGTCGTGGTCGCGCACGCGCGACCCGAGGCCCGCGTGCTGATCACCCGCCAGGCGCTTGACTTCTCCGGATCGGGCGTGGGACAGCTGCCGCTCGGGCACAGGGTCTCCGCGGAGGCCCTGCTCTACGGGCTGCTGCTCCCCTCCGGGAACGATGCCGCGATCGCCCTGGCCCAGCACGTCGGGGGGACCCAAGGGCGATTCGTGGCGATGATGAACGCGCGCGCACAGGCCATGGGCCTCGGCTGCACGCACTTCAGCACCGTCTCGGGGATCCTCGACCGGGACAACCGATCCTGCGCCACCGACCTGGCCCGCATCGCGCACGCGGTGCTGACCCAGCCGCTGCTGTCTCGGATCGTGGCCACGCGCGACGCCTCGCTGCCCTTCCCCATCAAGGGCGGCAAGCTCTACCTGTACAACAACAACCCGCTGCTGCGCCTGAGCTTCCCCGGCACCGACGGAGTCAAGACCGGGTACACGGCAGCCGCCGGGCGGTGCCTCGTGGTCGCCGCCCGGCGCGGGCACACGTGGCTGGGCGCGGTGCTGCTGAACTCGGCCGACCCGCCGGGGCAGGCCGAGGCGCTGCTGAACCTCGGCTTCGCGGCGCGCGGAGCCTGAGCACCAGGACGAAATCCGGTCCAAGCGCGGGATCATGCGGATCTATCTGTTCAAGGACATTGCGATCCTAGCCGGCTGCGGGGTCGGTGGCGGCAGCCTGGTCTATGCCAACACGCTGTACGTTCCCAAGCGAGGGTTCTTTCAAGCGCGGGAATGGCGCTCGATGCAAGACTGGGAGTCATCGCTGGCGCCCCACTACGAGGAGGCCAAGCGGATGCTCGGCGCCACCGAGATCCCGTTCGAGAACGAAACCGACAAGCTCTTCCAGGAGCTGGCCAAGGACATGGACGTCGAGTACCGGCGACCGACAGTGGGTGTGTTCTTCGGCGAGCCGGGCGAAACGGTGCCCGACCCCTATTTCGACGGCGAGGGCCGGATCGCCAAGGCTGTATCAAGTGCGGGGCGTGCATGGTCGGATGCCGCCACAACGCCAAGAACACCTTACGCAAGAACTACCTGTGGTTCGCCGAGAAGCTGGGGGTGGAGATCAAGCCCGAGCATCATGCGATGGACATCCGCCCCCGGGAGGAGGCCCGCGACGGCTCCGCGGGATACGTCGTCAGCACCCAGCGCCCCGGTGCCTGGGTGCGACCGCGCAAAGCGACCTTCACGGCCCGGGGGGTGGTGGTCTCAGCCGGGGCGGTGGGGACCAACTGGCTGTTGCGCCGGTGCAAGCACTTCGGCTCGCTGCCGGAGATCTCCGATCGGCTCGGCGAGCGCGTGCGCACCAACAGCGAGGCACTGCTGGCGGTCACCGCGAGGAACAACGACCACGACTTCCACCGCTCGATCGCGATCAGCTCCAGCATGTATCCCGACGACGTCACGCACATCGAGAACGTCACCTACGGCGAGGCCGCCGATGCGATGGGGCTGCTGTTCACGACGCTCACCGCCGGGGGCACGCGGGTGACGCGGCCGCTGAAGTGGGCCGCCGGGGTGCTCGGTCACCCGGTCCGGTTCATGCGGCTGCTGTGGAAGCGCCGCTGGGCTCGAAAGACGGTGATCCTGCTGGTGATGCAGACGCTCGACAACTCCATGCGCCTGAAGCCGATCCGCGTTGGGCGGCGCCGGCTGCTGCTCGGCACCGAGCAGGATCCGGACAACCCCAACCCCACCTGGATCCCAGCCGCCAACGAGGTCGCCAAGCGCATTGCGGAGAAGATCGACGGCATCCCGCAGAGCAACCTCCCCGAGGCGCTGCTCAACACGCCCGCCACGGCCCACATCCTCGGAGGGGCCGTGATCGCACCCGATCGGGAGCGCGGCGTGGTCGACCTTCGCCAGCGCGTCTTCGGCTACCAGAACCTGCTGGTGTGCGACGGGTCCGTCGTGCCCGCCAACCCCGGGGTCAACCCGAGCCTCACGATCACCGCCCTGACCGAGCACGCGATGACCTTCGTGCCCCCGGCCGGCGGCGAGCCGGACGAGGAGGAAGATGCGCAGCCAGCCTCCTGGGCAAAGCAGTCCTAGGCGCGGTGCGGTGCCTGGCGGCGCCGGGGCCGGGGACGTGGAAGGATCCCTGGCCATGGAGCACGTCAAGGAGCGCCTCGCCGCCAACCAGAACACGTTCCGGGAGGTCAACGAGGGGATCGCGCGGGGACAGTGGCCCGGCGAGGAGGAGTCGCCGGTCAGCTTCCGCTGCGAATGCGCCAGGCTCGGCTGCAACCTGCTGATCGCGCTCCGGGTGGGGGCCTACGAGGAGGTTCGTCGACACCCGAAGCGCTTCTTCGTGGCACCCGGCCACGAGCTGCCCGACCTGGAGACGGTGGTCGAGGCGAGCGTGGACTACTTGGTGGTGGAGAAGCGAGGCGAGGCCGGGGAGGTGACCGAGACCCTCGCTGGCGACGCCTGACCGGCACCATCCTCTCCCGCGTGCAGGTTGAAGCGCATCCGCACCTCGGTGCCGCTCCCGGCGCGGTTGACGATCGTCAGGCCATCGCTGGACTGGGCGACGAGCGCCAAACCCACGCCCAACCCGGGGCTGTCGGTGTGGGGGCGCAGCCCGTCGCCGTCGTCGCCGATCAGGATCCAGAGCTCTCCTCGGGCCAGGTTGGCGCTGACGTGGATCCGGCCCCCAACCTCGCCGTAGGCGTGCATCACCACGTTGGTCAGCGCCTCTGAGGTGGAGAGACGAACGGCCTCGGCCTGGTCCTCGGTGGCGCCCGCGTGGAGCGCGAACTGGACCAGCTCATGTCGCGCCAGCGGCACCGAATCGGGAACCGCCGAGTAGCACCGGGTCAGCGTTTCGCTACCTACGAGACTCATCACGTTCGACCTCCGGTTACCCGATTCACCACGGGCACAATCTGGGCGGGGGCTCCGCTCCGGGGTCGGTCACCCGCGCTGCGCGGGCGCAGGCGCCGGAGCGAGATCCACCCGATCATTGCGACGATCCAGCACGTCACCGCGCCCAGGCCGAGCCCGGCGCGGGCGCCGAAGGCCGCCATCACCCAGCCGATCAGCGGGCCACCAATGGGGGTGGAGCCCTGAAAGGCCACGAACCACAGGGACATCACCCGTCCCCGCATCGTCGGGGCGGCTGCCAGCTGCAGCGTCGAGTTGCCCGTGGACATGAACGTGATGCTGGCGCCACCGACGACCGCCAGGGCGGCCAGCTCCACCGCCAGGCTCGACGCGGCCGCCGCCAGCGCCATGGTCACGCCGAAGACGCTCGCGGCGAGAGCCAGCGGTCCCGTCCCGATCTTGCCCCGCGCCGCGATCACCAGGCCGCCGAGAACGGCGCCCACCCCCATCGCGGCGGTCATGAAGCCAAAGCCGGCAGCGCCGACGTGCAGGCCGCGGCTGGCCATCACCGGCAGCGATACCTGGAACTCGTAGGTGAGGCAGCCCACGAGGCCCATCATCAGCAGCGGCACCGCCAGCTCGGGCGTGGCCCGTACGTAGCGCAGGCCCTCGCGCAGCTGGCCGCGGGCCCGCGGGGCGGGCGGGGTGGGCCGCAGGTCTGCGCGCTGCATTGAAATCAGCGAAGCCACCACGGCCACGAAGCTGGCGGCGTTCAGCAGGAAGCAGACCCCGTCGCCGACGCCGGCGATGAGCAGGCCGGCGATCGCCGGCCCGATCGTGCGCGCGCCGTTGACGAGCACCGAGTTGAGGCTGACCGCGTTGCGCAGGTGCTCCTGCCCCACCAGCTCCAGCATGAACGACTGCCGGGCCGGATTCTCAAAGGCGTTGTTGATGCCCAGGAGCGCCGCCAGCACGCCGATCTGCCAGACCCGTACGGCACCGGTGATGCTCAGCACGCCGAGGACCAGCGCCTGCACGCCCATGACCGACTGCAGCACGATCATCAGCCTGCGCTTGTCGACGCGGTCGGCGATCACGCCGCCATAGGGCGCCAGCAGCAGCACCGGCAGCGTCTGCAGGGCGATCACCACTCCGAGCGCGGTGCTGGAGTGCGTGAGCATCAGCACCAGCCAGGACTGCGCGGTCATCTGCATCCAGGTCCCAATCAGCGAGACGGCCTGGCCGGCGTAGTAGCGGCGGTAGTTGGCCACCGCGAGCGCCGCGAAGGTGGTGCGACCGACCCGCATCACGCGTGTCATCGCCGCACCTCGCCGAGCGCTTGCGCCAGCGCCTCCAGCGCCGGCAGGGCGGCCTGCACCGCGCGCCGCTCCGCCGCCGGCAGCGCCGCCAGCGCGACGTTGACGGCCTCGGTGCGCTTGCGGCGCATCCG
>JALYYW010000142.1 GCA_030946085.1 Actinomycetota bacterium | reverse complement strand
GCCCCCGCCATCACGGCCGACGGTCGCCGCCGGCGGCCGTCCCGCATCGGGCGGCATGCCTCCGTGGCAGTTGGCGGCACTGGTGCTGGGGTTGCTGGTGGCCCTCGGGGCGGCGAGCGCGATGCTCGGTTCCTCGCCGAGCGATGAGGCCCTGGTGGGGGAGCTGGAGCGGGCGCTGCGGCGCTGCGGCCGGCCGGCGGCGGCCACGCTGACGCTGGCCGGCCTGGAGCACCGGCTGCGCTCTGACCCGGAGGCCGTGGCCTACATCAGAGCGATCCGGCTGGCACGCTTTGCCGGGGTGCCGGGGCGCCCGACGGAGGCGCAGCGGCGAGCGCTGCGGGCGCAGCTGCGCGCCGGGCTCGGCCTCACCGGTTGGATCCGGGCGCTGTGGGCGCTTCCGCCGCGAGCGCGCCGTGCGTGGCGAATACACTGAGGAGCAGGACGATGGACGACGCGTACGAGCTCTTCCGGCGCGGCACGGAGCTGCTGGAGGCCGGTCACAACCACCAGGCCGCGATCCCGCTCTCACGTGCGCGTGAGCTGGAGCCCGACAAGACCTCGGTGCGCGAGGCCCTTGGCCGGGCCCTTTTCCACATCCGGCAATACGAGCAGGCGGCTCGGGAGTTCCAAGCCGTGATCGACCGAGCGCCCACCAACGACTACGCCCTGTTCTGCCTGGGCCGCTCGCTGCAGATGCTCGGGCGTCACGCCGAGGCGCGCCAGCCCCTGGCGCAGGCAGCGGCGATGCAACCGGCCCGGGGCGACTACCGCCGCTACCGCGATCAGGCGCGACGGGCGGCAAGCGCGACCGGTCAATAGGGTCTGCCAAAGGGCCTGCGTCGCTCCCAGAATGGGAGTCGCAAGTGCTAGTCTGAACCCCATCAGCTTGTTCGCCGGGCGCTTCCCGGTGGTGTCGTGGAAGTGGGCGCTGGCCCACTTTTTTTATGACTTTGACGATGGAGGAGATCGTGAGTGCACTCCAAAGCGACATCGAGGCCCGGCTCGCAGCCAGCGAGCCCGATGTGGAGGTGCTGCTCGCCGAGATCGTCGCCGGCAGCACGCTGCGCCTCTTCATCGATCATCCCGACGGCGTGACGCTGGCGCTCTGCGAGCGGGTCTCCGCGCAGCTCGGCGACCTCCGCGAGCACCTGAGCCTGGAGGTGTCCTCCCCCGGCCAGGATCGTCCCCTGACCAAGCCCCAGCACTACAGCCGCTTCTTGGGCCACCACGCCCGAATCCGGCTGCGTGATGCCGCCGACGGCCATCGCAGCGTGACCGGCGAGCTGGTCGGCGCCTCCGATCGGGACGTCACCGTCGCCTCCCCGGGCGGCGTGGTCACGATCCCCTTCGGGCAAATCGCCCGCTCCAACCTCGTTCCCGGAGACTGAGCCATGTCGAGAGAGATCGTTGAGGCCGTGCGCGGCCTCGCAGCCGAGAAGAACATCGCCCAGGAGAGGCTGATGGAAGCGCTGGAGGACGCGCTCCTGTCGGCCTACAAGAAGACCCCCGGCTCCGCGCGCTACGCCAAGGTGGAGATGGACCGCGAGAGCGGGGACTTCCGCGTGTGGGAGCTGAAGATCCCCGAGGAGCTGGAGGAGCAGCTGCTGGTTGAGGCCACCACCGACACGGTGCCCGCGGTGGATCCCGAAACCGGCGAGATGCGCGAGCCCCCGGAGCCCGAGATCGACATGGAGAAGCTCAAGGAGTTCGAGGACCAGATCGAGACCGAGGACGTCACCCCGCACGACTTCGGCCGGATCGCCGCGCAGACCGCCAAGCAGGTGATCCTGCAGCGGGTCCGCGAGGCCGAGCGCGACATGATGTTCGAGGAGTACCGCGACCGGGTCGGCGAGCTCATCACCGGCATCGTCCAGCAGTCCGACTCCCGATACACGCTGGTACAGCTGCGCGAGCGCGTCGAGGCGCTGCTGCCCAAGTCAGAGCAGGTCGACGGCGAGCGCTACGACCACTCCCAGCGCATCAAGGCGGTGATCAAGGACGTCTCCAACTCGACCAAGGGGCCGAGCATCATCGTCTCCCGCCGGGACCCGGAGCTGATCAAGTCGCTGTTCGAGCTCGAGGTCCCGGAGATCGCCGACGGGCTCGTCGAGATCACCGACGTCGCGCGGGAGCCCGGCTACCGCTCCAAGATCGCGGTCGTCTCCCACGTCGACGGCGTCGATCCGGTGGGTGCCTGCGTCGGTCCCCGCGGCTCCCGGGTGCGGATGGTGGTCTCCGAGCTGCGCGGCGAGAAGATCGACATCATCCCCTACAACGACGAGCCCGCCCGCTTCGTGGCCAAGGCGCTCTCGCCCGCCCGCGTGCGTGAAGTGCTCGTCGACGACGCCGGCAAGCAGGCGACCGTGATCGTTCCCGACGATCAGCTGTCGCTGGCAATCGGCCGCGAGGGTCAGAACGCCCGGCTGGCGGCCAGGCTGACCGGCTGGCGGATCGACATCCGCTCGGAGACCGAGTTCGCCGCCGAGGAGGCCGAGCATGGTTACGAGGAGGATGAGTCCCAGGGCCGCTGCGCCGCGATCCTCACCAACGGCCGCCGCTGTCCCAACGCGGCGCTGCCGGCCTCGCGCTACTGCGGGATCGATGCCCATCAGGCGCTGGCCCACCAGCAGGGTGATCGGGTGCAGGAGGCCCCAGCCTCCAGCGGAGGCGAGTCCGGCGCGGCGGCGTAGGGCCCGTCCCGAGGCGACGTAGACTAAGAGGCTGATGAGCAAGCGAGTTCACCAGATCGCCAAGGAGCGCGGGCTGACCCCCAAGGAGGTCCTGGAGCAGCTGAGGGCGGGAGGCCTGAACGTCAAGGCGGCCTCCTCCAGCGTGGACGAGGCCACGGCCGGGCGCATTCTCGCGGGCGGCGGCAACGGCGGCAGCGGCGCGCCCGCAGCGAAAGACGCCCCCTCGTCCCCCGCA
>JALYYW010000137.1 GCA_030946085.1 Actinomycetota bacterium | reverse complement strand
CGCCGCAGGCTGGGACTGATCGCCGCCGTGGCCGTCGCGGTGGCGGTCGCGATCGCGGCCCTGGTCTGCTACCTGGTGGTGCGCGGGCAGCTGCGGGGTGAAGTGGACGGCGAGCTGCGCGCGCAGGCCACCGCGGTGGCCCAGGGCGACCTTCACACGCTCGGCAGGCCGCTCCCGGGGCTCCCCGCGAGCGCCGGCGGTCCGGCGCCCTACGTCCAGGTGGTGCTCGCCGACGGCAGCACGATTCCCCGTCTGGGAGAGATAACGCTGCCGGACGGTGCCCGCGCCAGCCGGGTGGCCGCGGGTCTCGCCGCGCCCTACCTGCGTGACCTCCACGTGGGCGCGACGCACCTACGGGAGCTGACCTTCCCGGTGCCCGTGTCCTTCCAGGGCCAGTCGGTGGCCGTCCAGCTCGCGCGGCCGCTCAACGGCACCGACCGGGTGCTCGCCCACCTGCGGCTGATCCTGCTGCTGCTGTGCGCGGGCGGGACCGCCGTGGCCGCCGCGCTCGGGCGCCTGGCCGCGCGCCGGGTGCTGGCGCCGCTGGCAGAGGTCGCCCAGACCGCGCAGCGCATCGGGGAGACCGACGACCTCTCGCACCGGCTGCGGATCCACGCCGACGACGAGGTCGGTCAGCTGGCCGCGCGCTTCAACCACATGCTCGAGCGCCTGGAGGCCTCCCGGGCGGAGCTCGACGACTCGGTCCGCGCGCAGCGCCAGCTGGTGGCGGACGCCTCCCACGAGCTGCGCACGCCGGTCACGAGCCTGCGGACGAACATCGAGGTGCTGCTGGAGGGCGGCGAGCTCGACCCCGAGGACCGGCGCCGGCTGCTGGCCGACGTGGTGGAGCAGAGCGAGGAGCTGAGCCATCTGGTCGGCGACCTGATCGAGCTGGCGCGAGGCGATCTGCCACCGGAGGGGACCGAGGCGGTGCGCCTGGACCGGATCGTGGAGGAGGCGCTGGCGCGCGCGCAGCGCAATGCGCCGAGCGTGCAGTTCCTCGGCGATCTGGAGCCCGTGGTTCTCGACGGGGCGCCCGAGCGGCTCGCCCGAGCGGTCAACAACCTGCTGGACAACGCGGGCCGCCACGCTCCCCCGGGCGGGTCGGTGGAGGTGACCCTCAACAGCCGCGGCGTGCGCGTGCGCGATCACGGCAGCGGCGTTCCCGAGCAGGACCTCCCCTACGTCTTTGACCGCTTCTTCCGGGGCGCCAGCGCTCGTGGTCGCCAGGGCAGCGGCCTTGGCCTGGCGATCGTCCGCCAGGTGGCCGAGCAGCACGGCGGCTCTGCGGCAGCCGAGAACGCCCCCGACGGCGGCGCGGTGTTCCGCTTGCTCCTGCCGGCAACCACCCTGGCTACGGATCTCTCAGCGCCGCGGCGGCCGCGCCACGCGGGCCTGGCGGGCGCGGCGGAACCGACGGCGGAGCAGCCAGAAGAGCAGCGCGAAGACGGGCACCACGGCCAGCAGCACGACCGACCGCTGGCGAGGCTGCCCGAGCAGCGAGGAGATGGCGATGGCCAGGAGCGCGGTGGGGATCCCCGCCAGCAGGGTGGTGTGGGCGCGAAACCCGGAGAGGTGCTCGCGGGCGGTGACCTCCAGGACGCCCAGGACGCAGACGGCCAGGCCCACGATCAGCGCGGGACCGCCGCCCTGCACGAAGCCCACCGTCGCTCCGACCACGCCGGCGAAGATGGCGATCTCCGAAACCGGTAGGTTCCCAAAGGGTCCGGGTGGCCGCTCGCCCTCGCTGCCGAGCTGGCGCTTGGCGCGACGCTGCTCGCGTACCGCCTGCGTGTCGGTCTCGGCGCGCCGCTCGGCACGCTCCTGGCGTCTGTGGGAGGGCACCGACCGCGGCGCCGACGCGCCGGAGCGACGCTTTCGTGAACGACGCTTTGACCTCTGGTCGGCCACGAAGCCCGAGAATAGAGCTTAGAGTTTGGGGATGAGCTCGCAGAAGCCGCTCGAGTTGATCCTGGCCCGCAACCTGCTCTCGAGCATCTCCACGCCGGCGTTCCTGGTCGGCGAGGAGGGAATGCTGCTCTTCTACAACGAGGCCGCCGGGGCGATGCTGGGTAGAACGTTCGAGGACAGCGGCCGGCGTTCGGCAGAGGACTGGGTCCGCGAGTTCGGACCGTTCGGCGACGACGACAAGCCGATGCAATACGAGGAGATTCCAGCCACGATCGCAGTGCGGAACAACCGCCCGTTCCACGGTAAGTTCAGGATCTGCACCACCGAGGGCCACCGCGACGTGGAGGCCAGCACAATCCCCATCGTCGGCCCCGGCGGGTCCACCGGAGCGATCGTGATCTTCTGGCCGGTCAAGGCCAGCCCGCCCGGGGAGAGCGAATGAAGGTGAAGGTGTGGGGCGCGGGGGG
>JALYYW010000110.1 GCA_030946085.1 Actinomycetota bacterium | reverse complement strand
GCGCAAGCCGCCGGTCCCGCCGGAGCTGCCGACCGCCGCCTGGATCAACAAGCCTGCCGACACGAAGGAGGCCGCCGCTCACTAAATTCGAACACGAAGCGTCTCACCGGGCTTGACAGGCTCCGGGGGATCGTCGCGGCCCTCTATATCCGCGGCACGTTCCCCGGGGATGCGCCGCCATGCGATGCGAATCCCTTCGCCGGAGCCGCGAGCGATGCTCCAGGCTATCTGGAGTTCGTGATGCTCCACGAGATCCTCCACACACTGGGGTTCGTGCCGACCTGCGCGCCACACTTCACCCGGAACGGTCACGTATCCGATCGCGCGACGGACCTCATGTACGCCGGTCCCCTGCCATGGCAGCCGTCCGTGCTCGACGTCGGCCACGACGACTACTACGCAACCGGGCGCACCGATTGCCTGGACCTGGCGGCGAGCCCGTTCCTGACCCCTGGCGCCGCCGGCTTCGGGAGAGCCGGCCAAACCGCGGTGAGCGGGAACGCCGCGCGCATCCGGCTAACGTGCACAGGGTCCACGGCAGCGACCTGTCCGCTGACCGTGACCCTGACGGTCAGCGAGCGGCGGTTGAGCGCCGCGCGGGGCAGGAAGAAGCGCAAGACGATGAAGGTGGTGGTCGTCGGCGACGGCTCGCTCGTGCTCTCGAGTGGTCAGACACGGCTCGTTCCCGTCGCGCTCAACCGGGTGGGCAGGCGCTGGCTTTCCCGTCGCGGAAAGCTTCTCGTGTCCCTCCGTGTGACTCAGACGCTTCCGAGCAGGCGCACGATCCTCACGCGGCGGCAACTAACGTTCGAGCTCGGCAAACGCCGGTCCAGACTCTAGGGCGGGCTCAGCAGAGTCAGCTGCTGCGCCCGAAGCGATAGAGCAGCCAGCTCTGCTGCATCCCCGGCCACCAGCTATTCGAAACGCCAGGAATACCGCAGGCATAATGGCTCTATGAGCGAGGAGGGCCTTGACATCGACCTGGCGGCAGGCGAGTTGCGGGCCGACGCTCAGGACACGCCCGCGCTCCTCAACGCGCTGGCGGTGTGGTTCGAGAGCTCCCTGCCCCATCTGGCTGAGGTCGAGCGCAAACGCGCCGGCGTGTTCGACTCTCGCAAGCTCGTCACCCGCATTACCTGCCGCGTGGGTAGCGAGACCTACGTGCTGGAGCGCGAGGGCAAAGCGGCGGTGGCCCGGCGGGCGAAGACCGTCCGCGGAGTGATGCTCAAGAACGAGACTCTGGCACTGCCCGAATGGATCCGCCAGCTGAGCCTGGCGCTGAGCGAGCAAGCCCAGGTCTCGGGCTCGGCGATGGGCGCTCTGCGCGCGATCGTGACGTGATGCTTCTGATGGTTAGAGAGCCCGGCCCGACCGGATGAGGATCCGACGCCAGGACACCGACGACTCCGAGTCGGAGCTCTCACGAAGGGAGCTTGAGGAGGGGCGGCTTCCACTGGCGGCGCAGCGGCGCCTGCACGAGCTGGCTGCCAGCGAACAGAGCCTCTTCACCTCCGACCTCACGGTCAACGAGTTCGCCCTGCTCCACCGCGAGGGCATCGTTCCCATCACCCAGGTGATGGGCTCCTCCATCTTCCAGCACGCCTGGCAGACGCTGCCCATGCACACCTGGTACGGCTATGGGGGCAACGTCCCCAGCGGCGGCGCCCACGAGCTCAAGTACCTCTCCGACGCCTTCAACCAAGCGCGGGAGCGAGCGCTGTCGCGCTTGCGCCAGGAGGCGGAGCTCGCCGGTGCCGAGGCCGTCCTGGGCGTGCACCTGAACACCGGGGGGCATGAGTTCGCCGGCCGCGACGTGGTCGAGTTCACCGCGGTGGGGACCGCCGTCAGGCTGCCTGAGAACCTGAAGGACGCCCAGGTGCTGATGAGCGACCTCTCGGGTCAGGACTACGTCAAGCTGGCCCAGGCCGGCTACCGGCCGGTGGGGGTGGTCGGTCATTCGACGGTCATGTACGTGGCCTCGAGCTGGGAGCAGAACCGGGTGCTCTCGTCGGGCAACAACCTCTTCTCGGCCGCCGGGCGGGCCAACCAGGAGCTCCCCGACTTCACCCGCGGCTTCTACGACGCGCGCGAGGTGGCAATCGGGAACCTCAGCCGCCAGGCGAAGGAGCTCGGTGCCGACGGCGTCGTCGGCGTCACCATCGGGCAGCACATCAACGAGCGCGAGTACGAGGACGCCGCCAGCAACCAGCACCACGACCTGATCGTCTACATCCACCTGCTGGGCACCGCCATCAGGGACGGTCACGCGCCGCTGCAGCGCCCGGATCCGACGACCATCATGCCGCTCTCCGCCGCCTCTCCCAGAACCTCACGACAGGACACAAGATGACGACACCCGAGTACGACCCCTCGAGCCGTGAAGGCCTGACCCAGCACGGCCGCGAGCGACTGGCCCAGAACAAGCGCGGCCTCTTCACCTCCGACCTCTCGGTCAACGAGTTCCTGCTCATCAAGCACGCGGGCTTTGAGCCGCTGGGTCTGGTCGTCGGCTCCAGCATCTACCACATCGGCTACCAGCAGGCGGCTTGGAAGAAGTCAACCGAGATGAACGTGCTCTCGCAGGCGATGTACCAGGCCCGGGAGCTAGCCATGACCCGCATGGAGGAGGAGGCCGAGGAGCTCCAGGCTGACGGCGTCGTGGGCGTGCGCCTTGACATCGGCCGCTACGAGTGGGGCGCGGACATGGCCGAGTTCATCGCCATCGGCACCGCCGTGCGCCACAAGGACGGAGGCGCGCTGCACCGTGGCAAGGACGGGCGGCCGTTCACCTCGGACCTCAACGGCCAGGACTTCTGGACGCTGCTGCACTCAGGCCATCGGCCCCTGGGGCTGGTGATGGGCTCCTGCGTCTACCACGTGGGACGCCGGGGGGTGATGCAGTCTCTGGGCCAGATGGGACGCAACGTCGAGCTCCCGAACTACACCCAGGCCCTCTATGACGCTCGGGAGGCGGCCATGGAGCGGATGCAGGCGGAGGCCGCGGAGGTCGAGGCCGAGGGCATCGTCGGCGTTCAGCTCCACGAGCGCAGCCACGGCTGGGGCTCGCACGTGATCGAGTTCTTCGCCATCGGCACCGCGATCGTGCCCTTCGGTGAGGAGCGCGACATCCCCACTCCGACGCCGGTGCTGGCCCTCAACGATCCCCCGAACTGAAGTTCGACGCTTCCGGTGTTTGTCTGAGGGTGACACCGGGCATCCGCCAATAAGACCTACTACGGAGGACGAGATGGCAGGCCCAACCGACCGCGAGGACGCTCAGGTATCCGTCGCGGATCTGGTCAAGCAGCTTTCAGAGCAGACCAGCCGGCTCGCCCGGCAGGAGGTGGAGCTGGCCAAGGCTGAGCTCGTCGCGAAGGGCAAGCGAGCCGGGATCGGCGCGGGCCTGTTCGGCGCTGCCGGGGTGATGGGCTTCTACGCCTTCGGCGCGCTCATCGCCACCGTGATTCTGGCGCTGGCCAAGGCGGGGATCACGTCGTGGCTCGCCGCTCTGATCGTCACGGTGGTGCTGGCGGCGATCGCGGGCGTGGCCGCCCTCCAGGGGCGCAGCAATGTGCAACAGGCCACCCCGCCCATTCCCGAGCAGGCAACCGAGAGCGTGAAGGAGGACGTGGAATGGACGACGCAACGCGCGAAGGCGGGTCGCCAGTGAACGAGGCTCAGGACCCGGATCAGCTGCGGGACGAGATCGCGGCCACCCGCGAGGAGCTCGGGGACACCGTCGAGGCGCTGGCGGCGAAGACCGACGTCAAGGCCCAGGCCCGCCAGAAGCTGGACGAGACCAAGGAGTCGGTCGCCGACCGCAAGGACGAGCTGCTCGACAAAGCCCGGCATGTCTCCCCCGACACGGCCACCGCGGCGGCCTCCGGCGCCTCGGAGAAGGCGCGGGAGAACCCCGTGCCGGTGGCGGCACTCGGCGCGTTCGCGCTTGGCTTCCTGGTCGGCCGCGTCAGCTCCCGCGGCGACTGACGGGCGGCGCGGGACGGGCCGCCCTGACACCTTCTAAGGTGCCGCTCGCCATGTCACCGGACCGAGGATCCTGAGCAGGATGGACAGCATCACGATGACCGCGGAGGAGCTCGAGAACGTGCAGCGGGAGTTGCACTACCTGGAGAGCACCGGCCGCACCGAGATCGCCGCGCGGATCAAGACGGCGCGCGAATGGGGCGATCTCAAGGAGAACGCCGAGTACCACACCGCCAAGGAGGAGCAGGCCCACCTGGAGACCCGGATCCTCAAGCTCCGCGATTCCGTGCGAGGAGCGGTGGTGGTGGAGACCTCCGGTACCACCGACATCGTCGAGCACGGCTCGACGGTCACCTACACCGACGTCGCCTCTGGGCGCGAGCAGACCTTCCGGATCGTCTCACCGCACGAGGCCAAGCCCTCCCAGGGGACCCTGTCGGCGCAGTCGCCGATCGCCAAAGCGCTCGTGGGCCGGCGAGCCGGCGAGGTGGTCGAGGTACAGACCCCGGCCGGACCGCGGGAGCTCCAGATCGCCGCGATCGGCTAGCAGCTCCCCGGCCGCGGCTGGTCAGGCCTCCAGGACGACGGCCGCCTCCGGCGTCACGACGCGGAAGCTGAAGCTCTCCTCCAGGTAGAGCTGCACGCTGTCCCCGTCGTGAGCGTCGTAGCCGACCGACAGATCCTGGCCGGACTCCAGCAGGAAGTCGCCGCCGCGGACACTCAGCACGATCGCGCCGCGGACGCCCGGCGTCCACACGATCGGCCCCTCCAGGATCTTGCGCAGATGCTCGAGCAACGGATAGCCGCCGTGCTCGCCGGTCTGGACGACACGGCGGTACTGCTCGCCGCCGAGCGCCAGCGCGTAGGGCCCGCTGATCCCGCCCTGCAGGAGCTGCTCCACGGCCGCGGCCACCGGACGGGGGTAGGCGTCGATGCTCTCGCCCAGGGCCAGGCGCTCGTAGGGCGAGCACTCGGCGATCCCCCGGATCGAGGCCTCCGGCCAGCCGTGGAAGACGGCCTTGTTCTCGGCCACTGCGATCCCGTGGGCGGCTCGGTCGAGGTCGGCGAGGTCGGCGTCGTCGGCACCCCTGTCGGCGTCGCGCAGCTCTGCCCGAGCGATCTTGAACGGCGCCCGCAGCTCGACCAGGGCCAGCACCCGCCTGCGCAGGCCGTGCACGCCCTCGCATGGGGCCGCGTCGACCGGCTCGGTCCGTCCGAGGTTTGTGGCCGAATGCGACCAGCCGTGCGGTCCGGAGAAGTCGACCAGCCTCCGGGCGGCCAGCCTCGGCACGAGCCGCTCCTTAGCCTCGTCATCGATCAGCTTCCACGCGGGGTCGCTGAGCGGCGCCAGCTGGCGCAGCAGGTTGTTCATCGCAGGGCTCCCCTCAAGCCGCCGATCCCCAGCGAGTCGGCAGCCCCCGCGTCCCCGTCGGGTTCCTCGCCCCCCTCGGAGCCCTCACCCTCCAGCACCCGCGCTTCGGCCTCCTCGCCGTGCTCGACGATGTCGCCGCTCTGAAACAGGACTCCCTCGGCGATCTTGCGCCACGTCGGCGTGCGCCGGAGCAGGAACTCCAGGTCCATGGAAAAGTGCTTGAACTCCTCGCCCTGGGCGTCGCGCATGACCGCGCTCGCCTCGGCGTCCTGCTCGAGCGCCAAGCGCTGCTCGTACCAGCCGATGGCCTCGGCCTCCTCTGTCAGGGAGGCGCACAGGCGCGCGAAGGTCCGGGTCGACTCAGGAAGCTCCTGCGCCGGCTCGTGGTACTGGTCGAAGCCCATCTGGATCTCCTTATAGGCGGGGTCGCTGGCGAACAATAGGCCAGCGATGACCCCAGGGGATTCAACTGGGCGCCGCGAGGGGATGATCTTCACAGCTCAACCCTAGGGAGGAACTGTGGCAGCAGGAGCGCCGGCATACGATCGCACCCGCACTCTGGCCGACGGTGCGGAGATGCCGCTGCTCGGCCTGGGCGTGTGGCAGGTCCAGGACGGAGACGAGTGCGAGAACGCGGTGCGGTGGGCGCTGGAGCTCGGCTACCGGCACATCGACACCGCCCAGGCCTACGGCAACGAGGAGAGTGTCGGCCGGGCGCTGCGCGACAGCGGCGTGCCCCGCGAGGACGTGTTCCTGACCACGAAGTTCTATCCCGGTCACGAGGATCCCGAGGCGGAGGCCGAGCGCAGCCTGCGGCGGCTCGGCGTGGATCAGGTCGACCTGTACATCGTGCACTGGCCCCAGAACGGTGCCACCTGGGCCTGGCCGGGGATGGAGCGCGCGCGTGAGCACGGCTACGCGCGCTCGATCGGCGTCTCCAACTTCAGTGCTCAGGAGGTCGACGAGGTCTCGGAGATCGGCGGCAGCCCCCCGGTGATCAACCAGGTCCAGTTCAGCCCCTTCGAGTACCGGCGCGAGCTGACGCGGGCCTGCGCGGCGCACCGCCTGGCGATCGAGGCCTACAGCCCCCTCGGCACCGGCAAGCACCTCGCCGACGGCGTCGTCACCGGCGTCGCCGAGCGCCTGGGGCGCACACCTGCCCAGGTGCTGCTGCGCTGGTGCCTGCAGCGCGAGGCAATCGTCATCCCCAAGTCCACCCACCGGGAGCGGATCGAGGAGAACGCGCAGATCTTCGACTTTGAGCTCTCCGGCGACCAGCTGGCCCAGCTCGACCAGCTCGACGAGACCGGCGCCACCGACCAGGCCCGGGAGCAGAAGTGGTGGTGAGCGGTCAGTCCTCCTTGCGCGCGGCCTTGGCTTGGGCCGCGGCGTCGCCCAGGCGCTGGGCCTCGTCGTGCGCGGTGAGCGCCGCCTCGCGCTCCTGCTGAGCCTCGGCCTCGCTCTCCAGGGCCTCCAGACGCTCCTTGGGAGCGTCGCTCTCGATCTTCTCCTGCACCTTGGACTTGACCTCGCTGCTGTTCTGCACGCGGCGCTGCTCGGTCTCAGCCGCTTTGGCGCGCTTGTGCTCCTTCTCGGTCTCGGCCTTCTGCCGCCGCTCGTTGGCGCGGGCGTCGGCCTGCTGGCGTTGCTTGCGGGTCTGCTGGTGGCGTTGCTCGACCTGCGCGTCAGCCTCCGCGACCGTCCGCTCAGCACGGTCACGGAGCTCGACGGCCCGCCGGCGCTCGCCGGTCGCCTCGCGCCGGCGGCGGGCATCCTCGCGCAGCGCCGGATCCCGCAGCAACGTGCCGGCCACGGCGCGAACGGTGGCGTCCGCCCGGTCGACGGCCAGCCTGGCTCCGGGACGGGCGCCCGTCCGATCTCCCGGCAGGAGCCGGGTGGCGGCGTCCAGCGGCGTGCGGGCCACCTTCAGGTAGCCGGTGAGGGCGGTTCTGGGAATCACGCGAAGGTTCATTGCGCCTCCTTGGGCTCGCTGGGCTCACGGTCCTGGGCCCGCTCCTCGGCTGCGCGCGCCTCGCGCTCCAGCCGGATCGCCTCCTCTTGGGCGGAGAGCTTGGCCTGCTCGGCCTGGCGCTCCTGCTGCTGGGCAACTTGGTGCTCGGACTCGCGCTGGTCCTGCGCCGCCTGCTCACGCCGCTGCGCCTCCTGCTGAGCGCTGACCTCAGCCTGGCGGCGGTCCTGCTCGGCCTGCTGCTCGCGCTGCTGGGCGGCAACCCGGTTCTCCAGCTCGCGCCGCTGCAGCTCGGTCTCGGTGCGCTCGTGCTGAAGCTGGGCCTTCTGCTCACGCCGAGCCGTCTCCTCGGCGTCCCGGCGGGCCTCCAGCTCGGCGTCGGCCTGGGCGTCCTGCAGCCGGCCCTCGCGCGCCAGCTCATCACGGCCGGTCACCGACCCGGCCGCCTCCTTCACTTTTCCCAGCACCTTGCCGGCGAGGCCACCGGCGGTGCGCTCAGATCCTTGTTGTTCTGACACAGGTTCTCCTTGTTTCGTGAACCCCTAGCGTAGCCATCGCTGGGGAGCCGACGCCACCGCTGGGGGCGGAGAGACGGGCAGGAGAGGCGCCGCCTAGCTTCGACCGGTGCTCGGATCTTCCGGCCGGGTGGCCGGATCCTCCAGGGTCTCGGTGGAGGGGATCCGGTCGCCCTCGCCGTACACCGCGGTGGAGCGATCGCTCTCCACCTCCGGCGAGAAGGCATCACGCTCCGGCTGCCCGTGACCGTCGCCGTGGGTGGCGTTCTCGATCAGGTCGGCTTCCGCCGCCTCCCAGCCATCCTGCTCTCCACCGCCAGCCTGGAAGACTGGATCCATCGCGGGATCGTCCGTCTCGCCCGGCACGACGCCGCCGATTGCGGCAGCCTCGGCGGCGGCGGCGGCCTCCTGCTGAGCCACGAGCGTCTCGCCGGTCTGAGGTGCGCCGGCATCGGCCATGCCCGCGTCGATCCGCTCGGCGCGCTCGATGTCGGACTCCGGCTGCGCCGGCGGGGTCACCGACGGACCCGGCGTCTCCACTGGCGCGGGTGCCAGGGGCGCGCCAGTGGCCGCGGGGGCCTGGGCGGCCAAGCCCTGTCCGCTCGCTCCGGTGGGCGCCTGGGGCGGAGGTGGCTGGCTGTCCGCCAGGCTGCCCCCGGAGGAGCCGTGGCGGTCTGAGGGGGTGCGCTCGGTGAGGGCCGCGCCGGCCACCTCTCCCAATCCCACTAGGGCGTGCGGGAGCCAGTCGGCGACGTGCGTCCCGCGCCGCTCCCGAAGCCCGACCGCCCCTGCCACCAGCAGGCCGCCGGTGAGCGCGTCGAGGAGCAGGTGGGCCGGCATCGGCAGCTTGCGCCGGATCCCGAGCTCGTAGTCGGTCATGGCGCTGGCCAGCAGCACGCTGCCACCGGTGGCCACGGCCATGGCCTGGGCACGACGGTCGCGGATCGGCAGAAACCGGGGAGCGGCGATCAAGAGCACTCCGGTGGCGTAGTCACCGGCGCCGTGGAGCTTGGTCGAGATAAGGGGCATGGGCGGTTCCTACCCGCGCGCGCAAGGCCCAATCCCCGCGGGCGCCCCTCGGCGTGGGCCGGCCGATGCGAGGGATGGGTACAGCCTCGGCCGGCTAGACGAGTAACCTGGGGTCTTCAGGGGCAAGCGCCCCGCATCGGCACAACGCACCGCGAGCCGTCCTCACCACAGAAGAGAGAAGATGATGGGACAAGATGCCGTCGCAGCGCCGAGCACTGAGGTCCGGCCCGTCAAGATGCCGCTCGTGGACCGGCTGGCCAGCGGCGTGGTCACGGCCGCACCCCCGATCCTGCTGGTAATCGGGATGTGGTTCGGCTGGACGGGATCGCTGCTGGACTGGAAGGACCTGCTGATCCTGGCGCTCTTCTACACCGTCATCGGCACCGGCATCACGGTCGGTTTTCACCGCCTGCTGACCCACCGCAGCTTCAAGTGCAGCCGTCTGCTCCGGGCCGCCTTCGCCGCGCTGGGCTCGGCTGCGGCCGAGGGCCCGGTGATCGACTGGGTGGCCACCCATCGCAAGCACCATCAGTTCTCCGACGAGCACGGCGACCCGCACACCCCGCACGGTCACGGCAGCGGCTGGAAGGGAGCGGTACGCGGCCTGGCGCACGCGCACGTGGGCTGGGTCTTCAGCGACATGGAGGTCGCCGACGAGAGCCGCTACGCCAAGGACCTGCTGGCAGACCCGATGATCCGCTTCGTCGATCGCACCTTCGTGCTGTGGGTGGCGCTCGGGCTGGCGGCGGCCTTCGGCCTCGGCGTCGCCCTCCAGGGCACCGTCAAGGGCGGGCTCACGGCGCTGCTCTGGGGCGGGGCGGCGCGCATCTTCCTGATGCACCACGCCACCTTCAGCATCAACTCCCTGTGTCACTTCTTTGGCCGCCACGAGTACGACACCGGCGATGAGTCGCGCAACCTGGCGTGGCTGGCGATCCCGACCTGGGGCGAGGCCTGGCACAACAACCACCACGCCTTCCCCACCTCCTACCGTCACGGGCTGCGGCGGTGGCAGCTCGATCCCTCGGCGGCGGTCATCCGCGGCCTGGAGGTGGTCGGCCTCGCCTGGGACGTGGTGCGGGTGGACCCCAAGCGCCGGGAGCGGCGCGCGCTCGCCGAGCCGACGGTGGCGTGACCCGCGCGCTGCTGGCACGCACCCGGCCCCTCCGAGAAGAGCTTCAGGTCGCGCTCCCGCGGCGCCCGTTCTCGGTGCGCCTCTGGGACGGCACCGCCGTGCCCGCCACCGAGCCCGGCGCCCCGACATTCACCATCCGCTCCCCGCGAGCGCTGGCCCACGCGCTCCGCGCGCCGGGTGAGCTGGGCATCGGGCGGGCCTACGTCGCGGGCCTGATTCAGGTCGACGACATGGAGGGGGCGCTGCGGATCCTCGACACCTTCAAGGCGCCCCCGCTGTCGCTGCGTCAGCAGCTCCGGCTCGTGCTGGCGGCGGCCCGCGCCTGCGGCCTGGTGGCGCCCCCGCGGCCTCCCGCCACCGAGC
>JALYYW010000085.1 GCA_030946085.1 Actinomycetota bacterium | reverse complement strand
GGCCGCGGCCGTGCTCGGCGGGCGCCGGTGAGCCAGCCGTCCGACCGGCCGGGCGGCGAGGTCCGCTCCTACCACGGCCAACCGGTGATCAAGGAGCCGGTCTGGACCTGGGAGATCCCCGTGTACTTCTTCGCCGGTGGCCTGTCGGGGGCCTCCGCCGGGCTGGCGCTCCTGGCCGAGGCGCGCGGCAACGAGATCCTCGGGCGCCGAGCCTGGGCGGCGTCCATGGTGGGCATCGGAGTCAGTCCGGGCCTGCTGATCTCAGACCTCGGGAGGCCGTTGCGTTTCCTCAACATGCTGCGCATGTTCAAGGTCACCTCGCCGATGAGCGTCGGCTCCTGGATCCTCTCCGGCAGTGGCGCCACCACCACGCTGGCGGCCCTCACCGCCTGGACGGGGGTGTTCCCCCGCGCCGGCATTCCGGCCAAGGTCACCGCCGCCGCGCTCGGCCTGCCGCTCTCCACCTACACTGCCGCGCTGATCGCCAACACCGCCGTGCCCGTCTGGCACGAGGCCCGGCGTGAGCTCCCGTTCGTGTTCGGCGCCGGTGCCGCCCTCAGTGCCGCCGCCGCCGCGATCATCGCCACCCCGACCGAGCATGCAGCGCCTGCGCGGCGGCTGGCCCTCGGGGCTGCCGTGGCCGAGCTGGCTCTGGAGGAGCTGATGGAGATGCGCCTCGGGGACCACGGACAGCCCTACCAGGAGTCCGTCCCCGCGCGCTTCAAGCGCCTGAGCCAGGCCTGCATCGCCGCCGGCGCCACGCTGCTGGCCGCGCGCGGGAGTCGCTCGCGGGCCGCGGCCGCGGCAGCGGGAGCGCTCCTGGGGGCCGGAGCGATGGCGACGCGCTGGAGCATCTTCAAGGCCGGGTCGACTTCGGCGACGGACCCCCGCTACGTGATCGGGCCGCAGCGCGCGGGGATCGAGCGCGGCGAGCGCACCGGGGCGGCGCGAGGAACCTCGACGGTGGAGCACCCCGACGCCCGCACCGCCTCCCCCGCGACCTCCGATCATCATCAGCCGGACCTCGACCCCGAGGGCTGACTACTTCCCCGGAAAACCGGACGAGTCGACGGTCAGAAAGCGCGCCCGCCGGCTCGGGACGAGTGTGGTTGAGGAGATCACCGTTCCAGGCAAGCCCAGGCCCACGGCTTCAAGGTGTTGCTCTAGACGCGTGTCGCGAGAGCGAGGGAAACGGGGTGCTGGTCGTCCCCGAACCACCCGACGAGATGCCCGTTCCGAACGGCCGCGGCAGGAAGCGCATCAGGCGCCGGCCACATCACAGTCAGAGCTTCGGTCACGACGTCTTGGATCGTGGATAGAACGGCTCGGACTGCCGTTTCGGCCTCCTCATCGGAGAGGAGCCCCTCCTCGGATGCGAAGGTTGCGAGATCCACGGCAGCCAAGGTTTGGCCGTCGTCAAGACGAACCACGCTCCCTGTCGTCGTGAGAGCGAGATGGGCGCGGTCGGGGATCGCTGGCGCGAGCTGGTCGGCGATCGAGCAGGCGATGTGCTCCGGCCGAAAACCCATGGGCTATGGGATGACACAACCGTTCGGTACGTTGACGAAGGTCCCGTTGCTGTTCTTCATGATCGCGGTGATGTGGAAGATGCGCCCGTGCTTGGCGTCCTTCGGATTCACGGTTCCATGGGGCTCGTACGGCTGGGTCTTATGGTCGACCCGCCGGCTGCCGACGAAGACGTCAACATGCCAGAGGCCAACGCGATTGGCAGGGGAGTACATGTAGATGCCCCACTGAACGAAGGCCCTTCGGGGAGGTCTGGACGTGGATGGCGCCAGCGTTGCCTCTGAAGGGCCACAAAGACGCTGAGGCATCGCATCGACTTCATTGCTCGAACCGCCTCCTGGGTCGTTGACGCCTCGCGGTGGGCCTGCTCGAAGGTTACAAAGTCGTCGGCGCCTGCGGCTCGCACTGCTCGCAGCGTCACGCCACGACTCTCCCGCGGAAGGAGTTCAGTGAACACATGCGGCTTGCCGCCACCGCGCGGGGAGCACCTATAACGCTGCCGCCGATGACCGGGCTTGTCGTAGGTGCCGTCCAGCTTGACACGCGAGCCAGCGTGCCCAGACCGCGGACACCCCACCCTCGCTGCGCTGGCCCTCGGCATAAACCCAGAATCGCACCTCACCCGGATGGGTTAGCCCAACGAGATGCGAGAGGGGGGCTATGACTAGGGCAACCGCCGGGTGGGTAGTGCAAGCGCCATCTTGAGCGCGTCGCCGTGGGATCGAACGCTCCTGCTCGCACCGGCGCTGGTGGACACCAGGCAGGAATACCGGCAGCTGTTTTCGATCTACGTTCCGATCGCCCTGGGCGTGTTCGCGTTGATCGTGCTGGCGATGATCTTCACCACGATCCGCTACCGGCGACGCGCCGGGCACGAGGCAGCGCGCTGGCATGAGCACAACCGGTTGGAAGGGGGGTACGTGGCGCTGCTGAGCGCGGTGGTCGTGTTTCTGCTCTACCTGACCTTCCCCGCCGAGCACCGCGTCGACACCGTCGCCAACCACGAGCGCCCGGCGGTGACCGTGCAGGTCACGGCGGCCAAGTGGGAGTGGAGCTTCTCCTATCCGGCCTACGGGATCACGCTGCGCAGCGGGACCGTCGGCCATCAGGCGCTGGTGGTGCCCACCGGTCAGCCGGTCCGCTTCGACCTGCAATCGCTGGATGTGATCCACGCCTTCTGGATCCCGCACACCGACTACAAGCACGACGTGATTCCCGGCTCCGTTCAGGTCACGACGCTGGCGTTCCCCGCGCCCGGGGTCTTCCAGGGCGAGTGCGCCGAGTTCTGCGGCCTGCGCCACGCCGACATGCTGTTCTCGGTCCATGCCGTCAGTCCCGCCGCTTTCCACGCCTGGGCGGCGGCCGGCGGGAGGGGGAGGACCCCGTGAGCGCCACCGCCACCCCCGCCCCGCCGGTGCGGTCCACACCGGGCTGGTTCGGCGCCCTGACCAGCACCGACCACAAGCGGATCGGCCTCAACCTCGGTCTCGCCTCGCTGGCCTTCTTCCTCGTCGGCGGCCTCTTCGCGCTGCTGATGCGCACGCAGCTGGCCCAGCCCGACCTGCACGTCGTCTCCGACGACACCTACAACGAGCTGTTCACGATGCACGGCTCGACGATGATCTACCTGTTCGTGACACCGATGGCGATCGCGATGGCGATGTACCTGGTGCCGCTGCAGATTGGCGCCGTCCGGCTAGCCGCCCCTCGCGTGGCGCTGTCGGGATTCTGGGTCTGGCTCTGCGGCGGGCTGGTGATGGAGTCCGGCTGGCTCACCGGCGATGGTCCCGGGCGCGCCGGATGGTTCTCCTACCCGCCGCTCTCCAACGGGACCAACACCCCCGGGGTGGGGCAGGATCTGTGGGTGGTGGGGGTGGTTCTTGCCGCCGCGGGAATGTTGCTGATGTCCGCCTGCGTGCTGGCGAGCATCGCCCGGCGCCGGGCCCCGGGGATGGCGCTCCTGCGGATGCCCGTGTTCACCTGGACGGCACTGGTCTCGGTGCTGATGGTGGTCGGCGCCTTCCCGGTCCTGATCCTGGCCATGATCCTGCTCTACATCGACCGCCACGGCGGTCACATCTACACCGGCTACAGCGGCGCGATCGACTACCAGGATCTGTTCTGGTTCTTCGGACACCCCGTGGTCTACGTGATGTTCTTTCCCTATCTCGGCGCCGCCGCCGAGGCGATCGCCACCTGCTCGCACAAGAAGTGGTTCGGCTACGTGGCCTTCGTGGCCTCGATCATGACCTTCGCGGCGCTGTCGATGGCGGTGTGGTCGCACCACATGTTCACCACCGGTGGGGTCACCAACCAGTACTTCGCCTTCACCTCGACGCTGCTGGTGATCCCGGCCGGGGTCGAGTACTTCGACGTGCTCGGCACGATGATCGGGGGCTCGCTCGTGCTTCGCACCTCGATGCTGTTCGGACTGGCGTTCTTCCTGCAGTTCCTGATCGGTGGCCTCAGCGGGATCTTCATGGCCTCGCCGGTGCTCGACTACCACGCCGAGGACTCCTACATCATCGTCGCCCACTTCCACTACACGCTCTTCGCCGGCAGCGTGTTCGGCTTCTTCGCCGGGGTGTACCACTGGTTTCCAAAGCTCACCGGGGCGCTGCTGCGGGAGTCGCTGGGCAAGCTCCAGCTGACCCTGCTGGTGATCGGGACCAATGTCACCTTCTTCCCGATGTTCTTCCTCGGTCAGGACGGGATGTCGCGTCGCATCTCGCGCTACCCCACGCATCCCGGCTGGGGCACAATCAACCTGATCGAGTCGATCGGCGCCGGGGTCATCGCGCTGGGGGTCCTGACCTTCCTGGTCAACGTGTGGGTGTCGCTGCGGGGGCGGAAGCCGGCCGGGGATGACCCGTGGGCCGGCCACACCCTGGAGTGGGCCACGAGCTCGCCGCCGCCGCCGCTGAACTTCACCGGGCCCCTGCCCCCGATCCGTTCCTACGCGCCGCTGCTCGACCTGCGTCACGAGGCCGAGGACCGCGGGCGGGATGCAGGTGCGCGATGAGGGGCGGAGCGATCCCGCCGGCGGCCTTGGGGACGCTGCTGCTGGCGCTCTTCATCGGCAACCTGGTGTGGAACGACAAGCCCGTCAACGCCGCCCCGGCCGGCTTCGCCGCCCTGGTGATCTATGCCATCGCGCTGGCGCTGTGGCTGGCGCGGCGGGAGGCGCTCCGGCGCGGCGCCCCGGCGCCGCGTGAGCTGGTCGAGGCGGTGCCGCAGGCGAGCTCCGGAGCGGTGTTGGCCGGCCTGGCCGTCGGCGCGACGCTTTTCGGGCTGGTATGGGCGAGGTTCCTGGTGATCTTCGGGGTGGGGCTGCTGCTGCTGGCGCTGGGGCGGATCGTGGTGGAGGTGCGCAGCGAGCGCCGGAGCCGTCGCGGACCGGACGGAGGATCGATTCCTTGAGCGCGCCCTCGCTGCCCTCGCTGCTGGTCTCCCACTGGGAGCTTCAGCCGGTGCTCGACGGGGTCGCCGTCCTCTACGTGGCGCTGTACCTCGGCGCCGCCCGCAGGGTCCGGCGGTGGCCGGCGCGGCGGAGCCTCGCCTTTCTGGTCGGCGTCGTGACGGTGCTGGCGGCGCTGCAATCGGGCCTTGACACCTTCGATGACCGGCTGCTGTCGGTGCACATGATCCAGCACATGCTGCTGCTGCTGGTGGCGCCGGCACTGCTCGCTCTGGGCCATCCGGCGCTGCTGACGCTGCGAGCGCTTCCCCCGGGCCGCCGCGCTGGGGCGGCACATGCGCTGGCCCGGGTGCGGCCGCTGACCGGACCGGTGGTCTGCCTGGGCGCCTTCTACGCCGCGCTGCTGCTCACCCACCAGCCGGGGCTCTACGATGCCACCCTGCGAGACCAGGGGCTACACGAGGCCGAGCATGCGCTCTACCTGATGGCCGGGACGCTGCTGTGGTGGCCGATCCTGGGAGGCGATCCAGTTCCCTCACGTCGGCTGGGCGGCCTCGGCACGGTGGTCTACATGCTGGCCTCGATGCCGCCGATGGCGCTGATCGGAGCGCTCCTGAACCGTCACACCACTCTGGTGTACGCCTCCTACGGCCACGCGGGGCGCTCGCTCGGGGTCTCGGCCCTCGCCGACCAGGCGCAGGCAGGGGCGATCATGTGGGTGGCCGGCAACATGATCATGATCGTCGCAGGACTGTGGGCGGCGGTGGCGGCGATGGTGGCCGAGGAGCGCCGCACGGC
>JALYYW010000084.1 GCA_030946085.1 Actinomycetota bacterium | reverse complement strand
GGCCGCGGCGCCACAGCAGCTGGTCCACCAAGGCAGCGCAGCTGCCCGGTCGCTCGGCCACGATCAGCTCGACGGCGTGCAGCGCGCAGGCGCGGATCTCCACCTCTTCCGGTGAGCCGTGCTCGATGAGCTCCTCCGCTTCGATCCGGGCAACGAGGACGGGGTCGAAGCGGAGAACGCCGTCCAGGCGCAGCACGTGCGGCACCAGATTGTCGGCGAACATCGTCAGCCCTCCCAGGTCAGGCGCATCGATAACCCCCGCCCGCGCCAGGTCCGCCGCCGCGATCTGCGCCCGCTTGAAGAAGGAGACTTCGATCCCGTCGTAGTGCGAGGTGTCGGCGAAGCAGCTCAGGGCTCCGAGCCGGCGTGCCAGCGCCACCGCCGACCCTCCCGTGGAGGTGGCCAGCGTCAGGAAGCTACCGCCGTGCTCGGCGAGGAGGTAGTCGCCAAGCGCTCGCAGCGAGAGCGCGAACAGCTCCAGCAGCGGATGCTGCGGGTCCTGCTGGAGGACCGCCGCCAGCTCCTCGGTCGAGATCGTGGCCAGCTCCCGCGCGCTCCAGGGTCCGAGCTCCGCCATGCGCGCGCGCACCCCGCCGGCAATCGTGGCGTAGCCTGAGCATCCCGGCGACTTGCGAAGCGTCGGAAACCAGCCGGAGCCGAAGTTGATGGCGTCCAGGGTGAGCCAGAACGCCGCCTGATCGGCCGCCCTCGGGCCACCGAGTGCGGGCTCGGGTTCCTCCGGCGCCAAGACCTCAAACAGGCTCGAGGCATAGGGTGCGATCACCCGCCCGACCACCGCGACGTGCTTCGATCGCGCCGCGACGGCGGCGCACGCGGCTCGGAGCTCGTCCATGGCCTCCCAGTGTCCTCGCTGCACGTGCCGGTGCGCTCGCTACCGTTGACGGGCCGCATGACCGAGACCTCCACCGAGCTCGACGCGCTCCTCTCAGGGCTCAACGAACCGCAGCGGGAAGCGGTCACCTTCGGCGAAGGGCCGCAGCTGATCCTCGCCGGTGCCGGCTCGGGGAAGACCAGGGTGCTGACCCACCGGATCGCCCACCTGATCGCCACCGGCGCTGCCCAGCCCAACGAGATCCTGGCGATCACCTTCACCAACAAAGCCGCCACGGAGATGCGTGAGCGCGCCGGGCTGCTGGTGGGCCGGCGGGTGCGCGCGATGTGGGTGATGACCTTTCACTCCGCCTGCGCCCGGATGCTGCGGGCCCATGCCGACCGGCTGGGGTACACGCGGCAGTTCACGATCTACGACACGGCGGACTCGCGCCGGCTGATCAAGCGCTGCCTCGACGAGCTCGGCGTCGACCCCAAGCGCTTCTCCCCGGCCGCCATCGGCTCGCAGATCTCCGACGCCAAGAACAAGCTCCGGGACGCCGACGCCTTTGGGCAGATGGTGGGGTCGTTCTTCGAGCAGACGGTGGCCGATGTCTACCGCAGCTACGAGCGGGAGCTGCACCGGATGAACGCGATGGACTTCGACGACCTGCTGGTGCGCGCGGTCAACGTGCTGGAGCTGTTCCCCGAGATCCGGCAGCGCTACGCCACGGGCTTCCGGCACGTGCTCGTCGACGAGTACCAGGACACCAACCACGTGCAGTACCGGTGGTTGCAGCTGCTGGCCGGCGAGCACCGCAACCTGATGGTGGTCGGGGACGATGCTCAGTGCCTGATCGAGGGTACGGCGGTTCGGATGGCGGATGGGTCCGAGAAGCCGATCGAGCAGGTCCACCCTGGGGAGCAAGTTCTATCCGGATACGGCAGCGGCGACTTCCGTGCAGCGAAGGTGCTGTCGGTCCACCGCTCTCGCCGGACTGACGGGGTAGCGATCACCACTCAGTCCGGTCGCCAGCTGATCAGTACCCCCGAGCACGTTCATTTCGCTGGCTATCTCGCCGGCCGCACACCGCAGCTTCATATGACCTACCTGATGTGGCGAAGGGACAGTGGCTTTCGTGTCGGCACCTCTCGCACCTACACCAACGGGCAGCCCAAGTCGGTTGTCGGGGTCGCGATGCGCACGCGCTCAGAGGGAGCGGATGCGTCGTGGGGCATCTCGACCCACCAGACCGAGGCCGAGGCGAGGTTCAGTGAGGCGGTTCTGGCAGCTCGCTATGGACTTTCAACAGTCCCGTTTGCTGCGCGCCGACACGGTGACTGGCAGGGCCGCTCGCTCGTTGGAGACCGGGGCCTGCTGGACCGGCTGTTCGTCGAACTGGATACGAATGCCGGCGGCCGGCGTCTGCTGGAGGATCATGGGCTCACCTTTGACCATCCGCACTTCCAGAGCGGCACCTACACCAAGACCGAGGTGCGCCGTCGCCGTCTGGCGATCTCCCTCTGCGGGGACCGTCGAGGCGGAACCCCGATGCATCGAATCGCGCTGTTCGGTTACGACGAGGACGGCAGGCGCGCGCTGGAGCGCGCCGGCCTGGGCGTTCGCCCCACTCGTCGCGGCTCCGACGGGTGGCGCTTTGAGACCGCCTGCAAAGACATGGCCACGATCCAGCGCGTCGCCAGTCAGATCTCCGGCCTCCTCGATGGCGTGTCTGTGCGCCCGTCGGCCCGCCTCGGATCCAATCACGCCGGACTGGCTGGCAACTCGCTCCCGTTCACGGAGGCTGCCGCCGTAGGGCCGGGCATGGTGATGTTCGACGAGTATGGAGGTTACGAGATCGTGGTCTCGGTGGAGCCGGTGAAGCTCCCGCGCCCGGTGTACGACCTGAACATCGAGCACACCCACAACTTCGTCGCCAACGGAATCGTCACCCACAACTCCATCTATGGCTTTCGCGGCGCCGACATCCGCAACATCCTGGAGTTCGAGGACACCTTCCCCGACGCTCACGTGGTCAAGCTCGAGCAGAACTACCGCTCCACGCAGACGATCCTCGACGCCGCCAACGCCGTGATCCGCAACAACCGCGGCCAGAAGCCCAAGTCACTGTGGACCGAGGTCGGGCAGGGTGACCCGATCAGGGTGCGCGAGCTGGAGGACGAGCACGCCGAGGCGCGGTTCGTGGCCGGGGAGATCCAGCGGCTGGTGGACGAGGGCGTGTCGCGCTCGGAGGTCGCCGTCTTCTACCGCACCAACGCGCAGTCGCGGGTGCTCGAGGACACACTGGTGCGGGCGGAGCTCGCCTATCAGGTGATCGGGGGCACCCGGTTCTACGAGCGTGCGGAGATCAAGGACGCAGTCGCCTACCTGACTGTGCTCGTCAACCCTCAGGACGTGGGGGCGTTCACGCGGATCGTGAATTCCCCCCGGCGCGGCATCGGCACCACCTCCGTCTCCCGCGTGCACGCCTTCGCCAACACGATGGGGATGTCGATCTGGGACGCCGCCGCCGAGCCCGAGCAGATCCTGGGCCTGGGAGCCGCGGCGATCAAGGCGATGCGCCGGTTCATGGGAACGATGGCGGTGCTGCGCGAGCGCTCGCAGGCCGGCGCGACGGTCGCCGAGCTCCTCAAGGAGATCCTCCAGGAGACGGGATACATGGAAGCACTGGAGGCCGAGCGCACGATCGACGCCCAGGGGCGCATCGAGAACCTCCAAGAGCTCGTCAACGTGGCGGTGGAGTACGACGCCTCGGGCAGCGAGGAGCCGTCGCTGCCCGAGTTCCTCCAGCAGATCGCGCTCATCGCCGATGCCGACGGCCGCGCCGACGACGAGGGTCTGGTGACGCTGATGACGTTGCACAACGCCAAGGGCCTGGAGTACCCGATCGTGTTCATGATCGGCTGTGAGGAGGGAGTGTTCCCGCACTCGCGCGCGCTCGACGAAGGCGACCTGGAGGAGGAGCGGCGCCTGTGCTACGTCGGCGTCACCCGCGCCGAGCGTGACCTCCTGATCACCTACGCGCGCACGCGCACGGTGTTCGGCGCTCGCAACTTCGGCGCGCCCAGCCGCTTCATCGGCGAGATCCCGGTGGCGCTCACCGATCGTGACGAGCAGGCCCGCCGGCGCGCTCCCGGAGCTCCGGGAGGGTTCCGCGCGCGCGCCACCTCGTGGGGTCCGGTCGATTCGCAGGCGGTGCCGATCGCCTACCGCCTCGGCGACGACGTCGTCCATCCCACTTTCGGCGAGGGGGTGGTGACCGCAACCGAACCTGGCGGGATCGTGGTCATCCGCTTCAGTAGGGATCGCTCCGAGCGCAAGCTCGTCGCCGACCTGGCCCCGATCTCCAAGCGCTGAGAGGAGCATGCTCCCGACCCGGCCGAACGCAGATCCTCGACAGCGCCGCGCGCCCAGCGTCATCATCGTCGGCGCCGGATTCGGTGGGGTGGCCGCCGCGATCGAGCTGCGCCGCCGGGGCTTCACCGAGGTCACCCTGATAGACTGTGCCCCCGAGGTGGGGGGCACCTGGTACTACAACAGCTATCCGGGCTGTGCCTGCGACGTGCCCAGCCACCTGTACTCGTTCTCCTTCGCCCAGCGGCGGGAGTGGTCACGGCTGTGCTCGCCGCGTGAGGAGATCCTCCACTACCTGCAGGGAGTGGCCCGCGAGCACGGTGTCGACCGCCTGTTGGTGCCGAGCACGGAGGTCACCGCCTGCACGTTCTCAGACACCACGCGGCGCTGGACGGCTGCGGCTGCCGACGGGCGCAGCTGGGAGGCGGACGCGGTGATCCTGGCTACCGGGCAGCTCCACCAGCCGGCGTTCCCGGAGCTGGAGGGAGCGGAGCGCTTCACCGGTCACGGCTTCCACTCCGCGCGCTGGGACCACGACTACGAGCTGGCCGGCAAGCGCGTGGCGGTGATCGGCACCGGGGCCAGCGCGGTCCAGTTCGTGCCCGAGATCGCCGACCGGGTGGCCAAGCTGCACGTCTTCCAGCGCACCGGCAACTGGTTCCTGCCCCGGCGCAACCGGCCCTACCCGCGTTTCGTCCGGGCCGCCATCGCGTATCTCCCCGGCGTCCAGGCCTTCCGCCGGCGCTTCGTCTACGAATACGGTGAGACCCTGACCCTGATGATCCGTCACCCACGCACCTTCGGACGGATCGGCCGGGCGCGCGCGGCGATGTTCATGCGCTGGCAGCTGCGCGATCCGGAGCTCCGTCGCCAGGTATGGCCGGATTACACGTTCGGCTGCAAGCGGGTCCTGTTCAGCTCGCACTTCCTGCCCGCGCTCCAGCGGGCGAACGTCGAGCTGGTCAACGAGCCACCGGTCCGGATGACGGCCGGGGGCGTTCTCACCGCCGACGGGGTGGAGCGCCGGGTCGACTGCGTGATCTACGGCACCGGCTTTCGCACCACCCGTTTCATGCTCCCGATGGAGGTCACCGGGGCGAGCGGGCTTCCGCTGCGTACCGTCTGGGGCGAGGGGGCGCACGCTCACCTGGGCATCACCGTCCCCGGATTTCCGTCGCTGTTCCTGATGTACGGGCCCAACACCAACACCTCCGGCGGATCGATCATCGTCTACGAGGAGGCCCAGGCCGCGTACATCCGCCAAGCCCTGGAGCACGTGCGTGACCGTGGGGCGGCCGCGATCGATGTGCGAGCCGATGTCGAGTCCGCCAGCGACCGTGTGGTGCAGGCACGCTTTCGGGAAACCGCCTGGACCCAGTGCGACTCCTGGTACCGCAACGAGACCGGCCGGATCGTGGCCAACTGGCCGGGCTACATGCGTGAGTACGAGCAGCGCCTCCGGGTCCTCGATCCGGCCGAGTACGAGCTCCTGCCGCTGCCCGAGCTCGCTCCCGCAGCGTCCTGATCGTCGCCGGCGGGCTGCTCAGAGCTCACGCAGCGCTTCTAGTGGTCCGTCTCAGTTTTAGCTGGCGATTGCATCGAGTGTGACTCGGCCGCGGCGGACTTTCTCGAGGATCTGATCAGTAGTAGCGGTCCATTGGAACGGTTCGGGGTTCTCGTTGTGAGCAGCGAGGTAGGCCTGGATCGCGTCGATCAGGTCGGGGACGCTGTAGAAGATCCCGCGGCGGATCGCCTTGTCGGTGAGCCTGGAGAAGAAGATCTCGACCATGTTCAGCCACGAGCTCGAGGTCGGCGTGAAGTGCAGCTCGAACCGCGGGTGCTTGGCCAGCCAGGCCCGCACGTTCGGGTGGTTGTGCGTGGCGTAGTTGTCGAGGATCAAATGCACTTGCAAGCGCTTGGGGACCTCACGATCGATCGTGCGCAGGAACTTCAGAAACTCGACGTGTCGGTGCCGGGGCAGGCACTGGCCAATCACCGAGCCAGTCAGGACATCGAGCGCGGCGAACAGGGTCGTGGTCCCGTTGCGCTTGTAGTCATGGGTCATCGTCCCCGCCCGCCCGGGCTTGATCGGCAACGACGGCTGAGTGCGATCAAGCGCCTGGATCTGGCTCTTCTCGTCCATGCAGAGCACGACGGCCTTCTCCGGCGGGTTCAGGTACAGCCCGACGACATCGACGAGCTTCTCCTCAAAGCGGGGATCATTTGAGAGCTTGAACGTCTCGACACGATGCGGCTGAAGCCCCCTGGCCGACCAGATCCGCTGAACCGTCGCCGGCGAAACGCCACACCGAACCGCCATCGTCCGGCAGCTCCAGTGCGTCTCCCCGGGCGGGGTCTCATGCAGTGTCAAACGCACGATCTCCTCGACCCTCTCCGCCGCGATCGACGCCTTGCGACCCCGCCCCGGGCGCACCGCCGAGAAGTCCTTCAGCCCAGCCTCGGAAAACCGATCGCGCCACGCCTTCACCGTCATCGCAGCGACCCCGACCTCGACCGCGATCCGGGTGTTCGCGAAGCCATCACAGGCCATCAACAGCGCCCGCGCGCGCTGGACATCACGATGCGGCGCGGTGCGCGAGCGGATCAGCTTCTCCAACACCAATCGCTGCTCATCGCTGACTGGGAGCGGAGCGGTAGGTGAGCGCATAACTCATCCTACCGCAATCGCTAGCTATTTGCGAGACACTCCACTAGCGCCTCGATGTCGGAGCAAGGTCGAGATAGTGAGGGTGAGGTTTGCCACGGGACCAGTGTCACGGGACCCGTGCATAGATACGTTCCGGACTTAGCGGGCACCTGGCGCTGGCGCTCGACGTGACCACGGCATCGTCTAGCTTCTGAGAGGTGAGCGCGACAATCATCGACGGCAGGGCGGTGGCGGCAGAGGTGAGGGCCGAAGTGGCTCGGGAGGCCATCGTGCTGACCGAGCGTCAGGGCCGCCAGCCGGGGCTGGCCACGATCCTCGTCGGGGAGGATCCGGCCTCGGAGGTCTATGTGGCCGGTAAGCGGCGGGCCTGCGCCGAGGCGGGGATCGCCGATCACCACCGCCGTCTGGGGGCACAGGCCCCTCAGGAGGAGGTCGCCGCGGTGATCGATGAGTGCAACGCCGACCCGGAGATCAGCGGCATCCTGCTGCAGCTGCCGGTGCCGGGGGGGCTGGACGGCGCGGCGCTGACCGCCGCCATCGCTCCCGAGAAGGACGTCGACGGCCTCACGCCGATCAGCGCCGGCGCCCTGGCCCAGGGAATGCCCGGGCTGCGGCCGTGCACGCCGCTGGGGGTCATGGAGCTGCTTCACGTCCACGGCACCGCGCTGGAGGGTGCCGAGGCGGTGGTTGTGGGGCGCTCGGAGCTCGTGGGCAAGCCGGTGGCGGCTCTGCTGCTGGCGCGTAACGCCACCGTGACGATCTGCCACTCCCGCACCGTGGACCTGGAGGGCGTGTGCTATCGGGCCGACGTCCTGATCGCGGCGGTCGGGGTGCCGCGGCTCATCGGTGCCCGTCACGTCAAGCCGGGGGCGGTGGTGATCGACGTCGGCGTCAACCGCCTGCCCGAGGGCCTGTGCGGAGACGTCGACTTCGCTGCCGTCGCGCCCCACGCCGGCGCCATCACGCCGGTTCCCGGGGGCGTCGGTCCGATGACGATCGCGATGCTGCTGCGCAACACGCTCACCGCCGCCCGGCTCCAGCACGCGCTCGCCGGACAATCTCGATAGCGGTGCCCGAGCAACCGCAGCAGCCGGCCGACTGGCAGCCGGTGCGCCGGGTCGCCCCACGGATCCACACGGGTGAGCTGATCAGCACGACCAGCGCGCTGCTGCTGGCCACCCTCATGCTCCTGTTCGACTGGTACGGAGCGGTGGGCGCGTCCGGCCCTGAGCGCTCGGCGCCCACCACCGTCGAGAACGCCTGGAGCGCGTTGCCGGTGACGCGCTGGGTGCTGGTGGCCACGATCCTGATAGCGGTGGGCACGACGGTGGTGCACGCCACCCAGCGCGCCCACGGCGCCCGAACCGATACCGGCCTGCCGGTCGCGCTGGCAGGGACACTCACGGGGCTGCTCCTGGGCTACCGCGTCCTGATCGATCCTCCGAACCCGAGCGCTGTCCTCGACGTCAAGCTGGGCGGCTATCTCGGCCTGCTGGCCGCGGTGAGCATCGCGCTCGGCGGGTTCGAGTCGGTGCGTGAGGAGCGCGAGCAGCGCGCGGGACTGGCGCCGGTGAGCAGGTCGCGCTAGGTTGGGCCAAGGAGGCGATCGCGGCGCGCGAATAGCCCTCGGGCAGGACCCAAGCTCCGGCGAAAGGAAGCACCATGGACATCGGCCGACTCCGGCAAGACCAGCTGATCGCCGCCATCGGCGGCCTCGTGCTGATCATCTCGCTGTTTCTGAGCTGGTCCGAGGTCGACCTCGGCGGTAGCGCGTCGGCCTTTGACGCCTTCTCGGGCATGGACATCATCCTGCTGCTGATCGGAATCGCCGCGCTCGGTCTGGCGGTGGTCACTGCCGTCGAGGCGCGTGTCACCCTCCCCGCTCGCGCCGACCTGATCCTGGCGCTCCTGGGCATCTTCGCCGTCGGCTGGACGCTGGGCTGGGTTCTGGAGGATCCCTCCGCCGGGATCGGTGCCTGGCTGGGCCTGCTGGCGACGCTGGCGATCGCCTTTGGTGGGCTTCAGGGGGCGCGGATCCTTCCCCCCGCGGACGGGACTCCCGGCGCTACCCGCCGCCGGGCCTCGGGACGCGTGGGCGCCACGACCCCGGCCGGAACCACGACCGCACCGGGAGGTCTCGGCGGCCAACCGGACCCCGCGGGCGGTCGCGGCCCCATCGCCGAGCCGGGAGGCGGCCGCTCGCCTGAGGATCCCGGCACCCGGCCGCCCCGCGTCGTATAGGCGTGCATATCGTCCCCGCGCGGCGGTGGGGCCTACAGCCTCACGATCTCGACCACCGCGTTGGTGACCGTCACGCTCGCAGATGAGTTACCCGCTTGAAGTGTGAAGTCGACGAACTCGTCGGCGGTCGTGTCGATCGTGACGGGGACGGTCTGCGCGCTCAGCAGCACGCTGCTGCCGACGGTTATCTTGCAATTGGCTATACCCTTGCCGCTGGAGCCGACCGATTGCACCGTCAGGTCTCCGTCGAACTCGAAGCCGACGCTGGACGTGACCGCGCCTGCTCCCCCAGACGCGCAAACCTGAGCGTCGCCAGTGCTGCCGCCGGTGCCGACCCGAACGCGTCCGTTCAACGTGGCCGAGGAGGTTGCCGAGATTTGGCCCCTTCCCCGCACGCGTATGTGCGAACCGACTATCAACGTGTGCGCCGGGAGCTTGAGATTGTTGATCATGGTCTCACCGCCGCCGCTGATCACCTTGTTGGAGGCGATGGTGCTAGTGCCGTAGGGCCACGTCAGTGAAATGACTCCAGCGGCGAAGCGCACCGGGGTGGCGTTGTTGCCGTTGACGGTGCACGCGGTGACGAAGTAGGGGCCGCCGCCGGCCAGGTTGACGTGATACCCGCTCGTGGGCGCGGTTCCGTAGCTGCCGTCGACGTTGTCGACGACCAGGGGAGCGCCTACCCAGGCGTATACGCCATCGACCACCGTGGCGGCAGAGCCGTTGCCGATGTGGCAATCACGCAGCGACCCAGCGATGGCCAAGCCGCTGAAGTTGATCGCGTCCTGTGCGGTGGAGAATCCGGCATCGAAGCCTCCCATGAAGATGTAGATGTCCTTCATGTGCACCGCGGCCGCCCCCGGGCCTGGGATGGAGATGGCGGGGGCGCGCAGCGAGTAGGACTCGCACTTCACCTTCGACAGCCAAATCTGGTTGGGAAGCTGCGTGCCCCCCGGTGCCCTGTTCCATCCGTATCGCCCCGTACTTCCAGGACTCGCAGCGAATGTTCGTCAGCCGGATTACGTTAGTGGTATCGGAGCTCTGCCCGAAGCCGCTCGCCGCACGACTCGAGCGGATCCAGATGCTGGGGGCGGTCGTACTGCTCGCCGCGTCGCACACGACGTCATCGAAGTGCGAGTCCCAGGTCTCCGTCGTGTCGATCCCGACGTCGTTGTTGGACGTGAGATCGACTGCGTGCACGATCAAGTTGTCGGCGTAGGCGCAATCGATCAGACGGCCGGTGTACGTGCTGCCGCCGGGCGGGGTCCCGCTCAGACCGAGATTGCTCAACGAGCAGCGCGAGCAGTGATTCGCCTGACCGGTGCCGGAACCATTCATCTGCACGAGGTCGAAGTTGCCCGTCTTCGTGAGGATGGTTGCGGCCCGGCCGTTACCGACGATGTGAATCCCTGAGTGCGCTCCATACGCGAGCGGGCCGCTGGTGAGGATGACGCCCGAGGGGAGAACCCCGGTGGCGCCGGGCCCGGCGCTCACCAGGGCCTGCACGAAATTCTGGAGATAGGTGTGATTGTCAGTCGTGCCATCTCCGATGACGTTGTATTGACGAGCGTCGATAAAGATGTCGTTCGTCACCGCCGCCTGCGCCGGTGTCGACGCCGCCAGCGCGCCGAGTCCAACGCCGGCGAGCGCCCCGCCGGCACCGGCGATCACGCCGCGACGGGTAGAGCCGCGACGCAACGGCTCTGGAGAAGTTCCGCGAGCTTCCATCGTCAGCACAGTAGGCGCTGGCGTCCTCGTGATCAAGTGTCATTGTGCGCCAAGGCAGCGGGGGTCGCGGCGCCGCGCCTAGAATCCCCAGGCCGATGCTCGACCGCGCCCAGGTTCTCCACGTCGCCCGGCTGGCGCGCCTGGAGCTCACCGACTCCGAAGTGCAGCGGATGGCACAGGAGCTCTCGCACGTGCTGGATCACATCGAGAAGATCGGTGAGCTGGATCTCACGGGGGTGGCGCCGACCTCGCACGTGATCGACGTTCCGGGGGTCCTGCGCCCCGACGAGCCCCACCAGTCGCTGCCGGTGGCCGTGGCCCTGGCCGGCGCGCCCGAGCCGGTGCCCGGCGGGTTCGGCGTGCCCAGCCCCGGCGCGTCGTGAGCGACGAGCTGATCGAGCTGAGCGCCACCCAGGCCGCCGCCGCCGTCCGTGGCGGGGCGGTCTCCGCGATGGAGCTGTTTCAGGCCTACCGCCAGCGTGCCGCCGCGGAGGAGCTGAACGCCTTCACCTGGGTCGCGGAGGCGCCGGCCCACGAGGATTTCGGCCAATCGGCGCTGGGTGGGGTGCCGCTGGCGGTCAAGGACCTGTTCTGCACCGAGGGAGTGCCCAGCCAGGCCGGTTCCCGGATCCTTGAGGACTACCGGCCGCCCTTCACGGCCACGGTGGTCAGTCGCCTGCAGCAGGCGGGCGCTCCACTGCTGGGCAAGACCAACCAGGACGAGTTCGCGATGGGCTCCTCCAACGAGAACTCGGCCTTCGGGCCGGTGCTCAACCCGTGGGATCGCGGACGCGTTCCGGGGGGATCATCGGGCGGCAGCGCCGCCGCGGTGGCGGCGGGGCTGGCCCCCTGGGCGATCGGCACCGACACCGGCGGCTCCATCCGCCAGCCGGCGGCGCTGTGCGGGATCGTGGGCCTCAAGCCGACCTACGGTGCGTGCTCGCGCTACGGCATGATCGCCTTCGCCTCCTCGCTGGATCAGGCCGGGCCGCTGACCCGCGATGTGACCGACGCCGCTTTGCTGCTCTCCCAGATGGTGGGTCAGGATCCTCGTGACAGCACCTCGGTGGCCTTTCCCGGGACGATCGAGTTGCCCCGCTCCGAGAGCCTGCGGGGAATCCGCCTCGGAGTGCCCGAGGAGCTGACCGGGGAGGGCGGGGGGGTGGACGCCGGAGTTCGCGAGCGCTTCGAGGCCACGCTGGCGCTGGCGCGGGCGCTGGGCGCGAGCGTGGAGCGGTGCCGGCTCCCGCACGCCCCGCACGCGCTGTCGGCCTATTACCTGATCGCGCCGGCGGAGGCCTCCGCCAACCTGGCGCGCTTCGACGGCGTTCGCTACGGCCGGCGCGGGGCCGATGAGCACGACCTTCTGTCGATGTATACCGGCACCCGCTCGGAGGGCTTCGGTCCCGAGGTCAAGCGCCGGATCATGCTCGGCACGTATGCGCTCTCCAGCGGCTACTACGACGCCTACTACGCCACCGCGCAGAAGGTGCGTACGCTGATCGCCGAGGACTTCCGCCAGGCCTTCGAGCGCTTTGACTTCGTCGTCACCCCCACCAGCCCGTGGACGGCGTTCCGGCTCGGCTCCAAGACCGAGGACCCGCTGGCGATGTACCTCAACGACTTCTGCACCGTGCCGATGCCGCTGGCCGGCATCCCGGCGATCTCGATCCCCTGCGGCCTGAGCGCCGGCCTCCCGGTCGGCTTCCAGCTCGCCGGACCGGCGTTCAGCGAGAGTCGCCTGCTGGACGCCGCGTACGCGGTGGAGCAGGCCGTGGGGTTCGACGGCCGGCCGGCCCGACAATGAGCGCCGCCGTCTACGAGCCGGTGATCGGTCTGGAGATCCACCTCCAGCTGAAGACCCTCACGAAGATGTTCTGCGGCTGCGAGCTCTCCTTTGGGCAGGAGCCCAACTCCCACACCTGCCCCGTGTGCCTGGGGCTGCCCGGCGCCCTGCCGGTGCTCAACGCCCGCGCCGTCCACTTCGGCGTGATGATCGGCCTGGCTCTGGGGTGCGAGATCTCGACGCGTTCGCTGTTTCATCGCAAGAACTACTTCTATCCCGACCTGCCCAAGGGCTACCAGATCTCCCAGTACGACGTGCCGCTGTGCCGAGGGGGAAGCCTGGGGGAGGTCCGGATCCACCGCGCGCATCTGGAGGAGGACGCCGCCAAGCTGAACCATCTTGGCACCAGCGGGAGGATCCACGGGGCCGATCGCAGCTGGGTCGACTTCAACCGCGGCGGGACGCCGCTGGTGGAGATCGTCACCGAGCCGGACATCGCCTCACCCGAGCAAGCGCGAGAGTGGCTGACGCTGCTGCGAGCGACGCTGAAGCGCCTCGGTGTCTCCGATGTGAACATGGAGGAGGGGTCGTTGCGCTGCGATGCCAACGTGTCCGTCCGGCCGGCAGGCACCGAGGCGCTGGGGACCAAGACCGAGCTGAAGAACATGAACTCGTTCCGTTTCCTGGAGCGGGGGGTGCGAGCCGAGATCGCCCGCCAGATCGGGCTGCTCCAAGCGGGCGAGAGCGTCGTCCAGGAGACGCTGCACTTCGACCCGGTCACCGACACGCTGACGCCGCTGCGCTCCAAGGAGGAGGCGCACGACTACCGCTACTTCCCCGAGCCCGATCTGGGGCCGCTGGTGGTCGGCGAGGAGATGGTCGCCGCCGCTGCGGCGGAGCTTCCCGAGCTGCCCGCGCAGCGGGCCCGACGCTTCCAGCAGGAGCTGGGACTCCGGCCCGATCGCGCGCGGGAGCTGGCGTTCCGGACCGAGCTGGCCGACTACTTCGAGCGGGCCGTGGCTGCGGCCGATGATGCGGACGCCGCCGTGCTGGCCAACTGGCTCCCGCAGCTGGTCGAGCGGATCGGATCCGACGTCGACCCGGCTGACTCCCGAGTAACCCCGGAGGCGCTGGCCGCGCTGGCGGGGCTGGTGGCCTCCCGGGCGGTCACGCGGGACGCTGGCCGGGGCGTGCTCACGCGCCTGGTGGCCGAGGGCGGTGATCCGCGGCAGATCGTCGAGCACGAGGGCCTGCAGGCGATGACCGAAGGTCTGGCGGAGTACGTGCAGCGCGCCATCGCCGCCGACCCCGAGGCCGCCGCCAGGGTCAGGGAGGGCAACATGAAGGCGATTGGGCCGCTGGTCGGCTACGTGATGCGGGAGACCAAGGGCCGCGCCGACGGGGGAGACGTGACCCGCCTGATCCGCGAGCAGGTGCTCGCGGCGGATTGACTGGGTGGCCGGCCGCTAGTCCAGCCGGCTGGACAGGCGCCGCACGACCAGGCCGGTGCCCAGGAGCCCGCCGCCACCGACGGCCAGCAGGGCCACATCCAGGCCGGTGAAGGGAAGCGTGCCGCTGCCACTGCCGCTGGTGCTCGGGCCGTGGTGAGCGACCGAGCAGAGCTGCGGGTTATAGGCCTGGCAGGTCGAGCTGCTGGCGGCTGCCGCAGTTCCCGGAGCAATTACGGCAAGAGCCGTCACGACTGTCGCAATTCGCTTCATCAATTCCCTTTCCATCAACGTTCTGGCTTCCAGCCGCCCCCTGATACTGCCGACGGTGTGCGGCCCTCCTGTCTACGAACCCTCCTGAGAAGACTACACCAATCCCTCATGGGTGTCACTTCGGCACCCAGGGCCCTCGACTTGAGTTACGCGCGTCCTCTGCCCGTTAAGCTTCCTGGTGCCGAGCCAGCGCCTGCCATCCCTCGGGAACCTATGGACGGGAGTCCTTGAACCACTCCGCTGACCCCCCGGCACCGGCTGCCCGCGGAAACGTGCAGCTGCGCCTGCTGGATCGCACCTTCGGTCCGAACCTGTTGCGGGTCCTCGGGCGGGTGCGGCGGCCGCGGCAGCTCCCGCAGGCGCCGGCTCGGATCGGCGTGATGAAGTCGACCGGTATCGGCGACATGATCCTCGCCTCTGCCGTCGCCCGTGACATCGCCGCGGCCTTTCCCGCCAGCGAGGTGGTGCTCATCGGCGGCCCCGACAACGTCGACCTCGCTCGTCTGGTGGAGGGCGTAAGCGTGCTGGCGCTGCCTACCGCCCAGCCCTGGGCCGCGTTGCCGCTGCTCCGCTCCCAGCGCCTGGATGTGCTGGTGGATCTCGGGCAGTGGTCCCGGCTGGAGGCGATCTATGCCGCCCTGTCCCGGGCTCGCTGGACGGCCGGATTCGAAACCGAGGGCCAGCGCCGGCACCTGGCCTACGATGTGGCGGTGCGCCACAGCAGCGAGGTGCCGGAGATCGAGAACTTCCGAGCACTCGTGAGAACGCTGGGCATCGAGGCCACGCGGTTGCCACACTTCCCTGTCCCCGGCCGCGTGAGGCCTCCCGCACCGGCGCCGTACGTGGTCTTCCATCTGTGGCCGGGCGGCTTTCGCAGCGAGCTGCGCGAGTGGCCCGCGGAGCGGTGGCGGGATCTGGCGAGGCGCCTGCGGGGCGAGGGCGTCTCGGTGGTGCTGACCGGGGGCCCGGGTGACGTGGCCCGGACGGAGCGGTTCATCGCCACCGGCGCGGAACCGGCCCCGGGGATCACCTCGGTCGCGGGCCGCTACCGGCTCAGTGAGCTGGTGGACGTGCTGGCCCAGGCCAGCTGCGTGGTCAGCGTGAACACCGGCGTGATGCATCTGGCCGCCGCCGTGGGCACGGAGACGATCGCGCTGAATGGACCGACCTCCGGAATGCGGTGGGGACCGATCGGCCCCCGCGTGAGCTGCGTGGACTCCGACCTGCCCGGGTGCGGCTACCTGAACCTCGGCTTCGAGTACGACGGCCAGCGCACCGACTGCATGCACGGGATCAGCGTCGAGCGAGTGGCGGCGGCAGCGCTGGCGAAGCTCCATGGATGAGCTGCTCAGGGAGGACGGCGAGGCCCTGCGGGCGCTGGGGATCGACGCCGAGGGGGTGACCCGGGTGGTGGTCAGCCTGGCGGCCACGCTGCGGGCCGGCGGCAAGCTGCTGGTGTTCGGCAACGGCGGGAGCGCCGCGGACGCCCAGCACTTCGCCGCGGAGCTCGTAGGGCGCTTTGAGCTTGAACGGCGCCCGCTGCCGGCGATCGCGCTGACGACCGACAGCTCGGCCATCACCGCGATCGCCAACGACTACGGCTTTGAGCACGTCTTCTCCCGACAGGTCGAGGCGCTCGGTCACAGGGGCGACCTGGCTGTGGGCATCAGCACCAGCGGCTCCTCACCCAACGTCCTGGAGGCGGTGGCCAGCGCCAAGCGCGCCGGGCTGCTCACCGTGGGATTGTGCGGCGCGCCCGGCTGCCCGTTGTGCCAGCAGGTCGACATCGCGCTGGCGGCCCCGGCGGGCGGCACCGCCGCCGTCCAGGAGAAGCACCTGCGCATCGAGCACGCCATCTGCCGGGCGCTCGAGCGACTGCTGTTCGCGGCTACGGGTGACTTCGAGACCCGCCCCGCGGGATCAGTGGTCACGCTGGAGGAGCTGGTGGCCATGCGGGCCGGGTGGCGCGCCGCCGGCCGGACCGTCGTCTGGACCAACGGCTGCTTCGACCTCCTGCACGCGGGTCACCTCGCCAGCCTCCAGGCCGCCCGAGAATTCGGCGAGATCCTCGTGGTGGGTGTCAACGGCGACGCCGCGGTGGCACGGCTGAAGGGCGCGGGGCGTCCGCTGGTGCCGGCACAGGAGCGCGCGCAGCTGCTCGCCGCGCTGCGGCCGGTCGACTACGTGACCGTGTTCCAGGAGGACACCCCCGAGGCGGTGCTGGCCCAAGTGCGCCCGGACGTGCACACCAAGGGCGCGGACTACGGCGGATCGGGCGGCAAGCCGATCCCCGAGCGGGAGCTGGTCGAGCGCTACGGCGGCCGGGTGGCGCTGCTGCCGCTGCTGCCCGAGCGCTCCACCTCGAGCCTCGTGGAGTCGATCCAAGGACCGCGGAGGTGACCCGATCACGGGCGGTGTTCATGGATCGCGACGGGACGCTGATGGAGGACGTCGGCTATCCCCGGGACCCCGCCCAGGTGCGGCTGCTCCCGGGCGTGACCGAGGCGCTCCGACGGCTGCACGACGCGGGGTTCCTGCTCGTGATCGTGAGCAACCAGTCCGGCGTCGGGCGCGGACTGATCAGCCCCGAGCAGGCCACCGCCGTGCACCGGCGCTTGATGGAGATGCTGGGCGAGGACGGCGTCTCCCTCGACCAAGCGCGGTACTGCCCGCACGCACCGGAGGACGGCTGCGACTGCCGCAAGCCCTCGCCGTCGATGCTCATCGACGCCGCCTTCTCGCTGGACATCGACCTGAGCGTCTCCTACATGATCGGTGACAAGCGCTCCGACGTGGAGGCCGGACGCCGGGCGGGTTGCCGGACGATCCTGCTCGAGAGCGGGGGGGGCGAGACCGCTGGTGCCGACCACCTCGTGTCCGACTTGTCCGGGGCGCTGGCGGTGATCCTCCCCGGAGTGCCGGCGTGAGCGACATCTCCCAGCTCGGCCGGGTGGCTGTGCTCTCGGTCGGAGACGTGATGCTCGACGAGTACGTGTGGGGACAGGTCCGGCGGATCTCGCCCGAGGCTCCCGTGCCGGTGGTGGAGGTGAGCCGCTATACCCACACGCCCGGCGGAGCAGCAAACGTCGCGGCCGGCGTGGTCGCCCTCGGAGGAAGGTCGTTCCTCTCCGGGGTTGTGGGCGAGGACCGCGCGGCGTCGGTGCTGCTGGACGCACTGGCCGCCGCCGGGGTCGCCGGCGAGGACCTCGTGGCCGACGCCTCGCGGCCCACCACCAGCAAGACGCGGGTGATCGCCCACGCCCAGCAGGTCGTCCGCACCGACCACGAAGCCCGCGGACCGCTGTCGGAGGCCGTCGAGGACCGCCTGCTGGCGCGGATCCGCGCACGCCTGGGCGAGGTCGACGCCGTCGTCCTCTCGGACTACCGCAAGGGAGTCGTCTCCGCGCGCCTGGCCCAGAGCCTGATCGAGGCGGCGGCGCGGGCCGGCAAACCGGTGATCGTCGATCCCAAGGGACTCGACTACGCCCGGTACCGCGGCGCCACCGTGATCACACCCAACGAGCACGACGCTGGCCAGTCGGCCAACATCCACGTCGAAACCGAGGAGGACCTGGTGCGGGCGGCGCAGCGACTGGGGGAGGCCTGTGCCGGCGCGGCGCTGCTGATCACCCGGGGCGCGTCGGGCATGTCGCTGTTCGCCGGCGAGGATCGCTTCGACGTCCCCACCCGTGCGCGTGACGTCTACGACGTCACGGGCGCCGGCGACACCGTCGTGGCGGTGCTGGCGGCGGCCCTGGGGAGTGGGATGGACCTGCGCCGGGCGGTGGAGCTGGCCAATGCCGCGGCCGGGATCGTGGTCGGCAAGGTCGGCACCTCCACCGTGTCGCTGGCCGAGCTTGAGGAGCTCGTGCAGGGCTGAGCGAGGGCGCTCAGCGGGGCGAGCCGGCCGCGGACGGGGCTTCCAGCGCCCGCGCCAGGAAACGCTCGATGTCGGGTCCGATCCGCTGCGGGACGAGCTCCCGCAGGCAGGCTAGCCCGTAGACGGGGCAGGTCGGCTGGTGGCACGGTGCGCAGGGCACGTCGGCGCGTACGATCAGCGAGTCACCGAGCGGGCCCCACTCGACGGGAAGGGAGTGGCCGCTCATGATCGTGACCGTGGGCGTGCCCAGGGCCGCAGACCAGTGCGCGGGACCGCTCAGCACGCCCAGGAAGGCCGCGGCGCGGGAGATGAGGTAGCCAGACTGCGCGAGCGTCAGCTCGCCCTGAGTCTGGATCACGTCGGGAACCCCCTGAAGCTGCGGATCGCCTGGGCCGCCGATGATCACCCACCGGGCCGGACTCTGCTCGCGCAGGCGCGTGATCAGCTCGCTCCAGAGCTCCAGCGGGTACTGCCGAGTCTCGTGCTTGGCGAAGGGATGAACGGCGATGTAGGGCCCCGGGTCCCGCGCTCCGAAGACCACGTTCGTGGCGCCTTCGTCCTCGGCCGTCCAGCGAAAGGCGGGAAAGCGGACGTCCTCCCACCCGTAGGCGCGCCCGCTGACGCGCTCGACGATCTGCAGCAGCTGCAGGGACTGGTGGCGGCGCTGCTCGGTCCACAGCGAGACGCTGGCGCGGTGCACGGAGTCAGAGCGCATCATCGGATCGACCGGATGGACCCTGATCCCTGCCGGGATCTGGCGGAACTGGCGAAACGACGCCGAGTAGGTCCGCAAGTAGACCGACATGTCGAAGGTCTGCTGGGAGAACTTCCCCAGCGCCTCCTGCAGTGGGAAGTGGGGGCGGGAGAGCCGCGTCTGGGGCGCCACGGCGACGATCTCGTCGAAGATCCCGGTGCGGGCGTAGAGCGGCTCGGTGAGCCGCTGACAGAGCAGGAACATCCGCGCCTGGGGGAAGACCCGCCGCAGCTCCGCGGCGGCCGGCAGGCCGTAGACGGCGTCGCCGATCTCGTCGGGCTTGAACACCAGCAGCGAGCGGATGCCGCTGGGATCTGGGGCTACGGAGAAGACCTGCTCGCGGTAGGGCGCCGATGCTTCCGGCTCGGACCATAACTGGCGCAGCTCGGCATCGTGGTAGTCGGCCAGGTACAGGCGCCGCTGCAGGCGCTTGGCCAGGTTGAGCGAGCGTTGGATCCGGGGACGCATGGGTGGCGGCGCGAACGTTAGGCACGGACAGGCCCCGCGCGCACGGCTTGCCGCCGTGCGCGCACCTTACCGGCTGCATCCGCTGAGGCTGCGCCACAATGTCCGCCAATGAAGGCCGTCCGGCGCCCCATCCGCACCTGGCGGCGAACTGTGCTCGTGGCGTGAGGGTCCTGCTTGTCAGCTCCAACGGCGCCGACCTCTTCTACGGCGGCGCCGAGCGCTACGTACACGATCTTCGCGTCGGCCTGGAGGCAGTCGGCCACGAGGTTGCCGTCCTGAGCGCTTTCCCGACCAAGGCCGACGACTCCCCGGTCCTGAGGGTGCTCCACCGCAGCGACTGGCACGAGAGCCGTACCCGGCGCTACCGCAACCACCTCCGCGACTGGATCGCCCCGGCATCCGCAAGCCTGGGTGAGGTGGTGCGCGAGCTCCGGCCCGACATCGTCCACACCAACAACCTGCCCGGCATCAGCACCGGAATCTGGGAACAGGCACGCATCCTCGGACTCCCCGTCGTGCACACGCTGCACGACTACCACCTCCTGTGTCCCCGCACCAGCCTCACCCAGGCCGACGGCGCCCCCTGCCGGCCGCACCCGCTGCTGTGCGGGCTGCGCTCCCGGCGGATGGCACGGTGGCTGCCGGGCGTGGACGCGGTCATCGGCGTCTCCGGCCACGTGCTGGACCGCCACGAGGATATCTTCCCGCCATCGCTGCAGCGCCACGTCATCCGGCCGCCGCTGGTGCCGATCATCGGCGGCGTGCAGGCTCCGTCCGCGGCGAGCTTGACGACGCTCGGCTACATCGGGACGCTGACCGCCGACAAGGGGATCCGAGTGGTGCTGGAGGCCGCGGCGCGGCTGGCGGAGCAGGGGGTCAGAGTGCGTGTGGCGGGAGGCGGTCCCCTCCAGGACGAGGTGCGGGCCGCTGAGGGGGTCGAATACGAGGGCCGTCTCGCCGGCCAGGAGCTGGCGAGCTTCCTGCGCACCTGCGACGTCGGCGTCGTCGCGTCGCTGTGGGAGGAGCCGGGACTGTCGTTCGCCGCGCTGGAGTGGCTCTCCGCCGGCCGTCCGGTGCTGACCACGGGCCGGGGGGGACTCGCCGAGCTCTCCCGCTTCGGGGGGGTCGTTTCCTACGACGCCACCGCCGCCGGGCTGGTGGCGACTGTGGGGAAGTTGCGCGTCCCGGAGCGCTGGCAGGCGATCAGTGCCGCCGTTCCCGTGGTGGAGGACGATCGGGACCTCCAGAGATGGGTTGATGCTCACCGGGCGATATACGACCAGGTCCGGAAGGCGGCATAGTGGACGAGGCAGCCCCTGGAGGTCTCGCGGTGGTAATCCTGAACTGGCGCACCCCGGAGTACACTGTGCGGGCGGCTCGTGCGCTGATGGCCGACGGCGTCCAACCGGCGCGTCTGGTGATCGTCGACAACGGCTCGGGCGACGGAAGCGTGGAGCGCTTCCGTCGGGAGCTGACGCGGTGCCGGATCCTGCCGCTGGCCGACAACATCGGCTTCGCCCGCGCCAACAACGCCGGCGCCCGCCAGCTTCCCGGCAGTCAGGGCTACCTGTTTGTCAACAGCGACGCATTCCTGCACCGTCCGGGCACGGTGTCTCACCTGGTGGAGGCGCTGGAGGATCCCAACGTCGGTATCGTCTTCCCACGGCTGCGCAACGTGGACCTGAGCACCCAGCGCAATGTGGTCCCCTTCTCTAGCCCGCTTCCCGCGCTGGTCCGCGCCTCGGGCCTCTCCCGGTTCGTGCCCAACCGGATTCAGCCGCGGCTGGCTACGCACTGGGACCACTCCACCTCAAGGCGCATCCAAGCGGCTAACGGAGCCGTTGTTCTCGTCAGGGCCGCGGCCTGGCGCCAGCTCGGCGGGTTCAACGAACAGACCTTCATGTACGTCGAGGACCTCGACCTGTGCCGTCGCGCGGCTGGGCTTGGCTGGACCGCGCGCTTCGTCGCCGAGGCGGAGTTCATCCATCTCGGCGGCGCCTCCTCGGCGCAGCGCTGGGGGGACGCTGAGCGGGCCGAGCGGATGGCGCGCATCGAAGCCGAGCTGCTCGGGCATTACATGGGACCGGCGCGCACGCGGCTGACGATCGCGGTGATGGCGGCGGGCGTCGGGGTCCGCGCCGTGTGGTATCGACTCCGCGGCAACCAGGAGGCTGCGACGGTCCAGCGGGCGTGGCTGAGGGGGTACCTGAGCCCTGGACGCTAGGCTGCCAGGAGCGAGGCCGGTCCCGTCATGGTCAGCTCCACGACCCTCCGAGGTCCCGCGCGCTGTGCCAGCAGCGCGATTGCCGGCGTGAGGTGAAGACCTTCCTGCCCGGGGCGGTGGGCGTCGCTGGCCAGGAGGTCCGCCCTCCCGCTGTGCACATACCCCCAAGCGGCCCCCTCCGCTTCCCTTCCCCACCGACCGACGAGGCTGGGGGCCACGATCTGCACCAGCGCTCCCCGGGCCCGCGCGGCGTCGATCAGCCGCGGCTGGTTGCGCACCGCGGCGCACCGCTCCGGATGGGCAAGCACCGGGACGCAGCCGAGCTCCTCGATGCGGTCCAGCACCACGTTCAGGACGGGGGCTGGCGTTCCCCTCTCCAGCTCGACGAGGATGTGTCGCGAACCGATCCGCCGGGCCAGCAGCGCCTCCGCGGGCGCCCGGGTGGCCATTGCCGAAGCCACCTCGGCAGCCAGTGAGAGCGACAGCGGGATGCCCACCGCCCGGATCGCTTCGACGAGCTCCTGCAGACGGTGGCCGGCCTCCTCGGCATCGGTGGCGTACCGGCGCGAGAAGTGGGGGGTGCAGACGATGCTCTTCACTCCCACCCGGGCCAGGGCTCGCGCCAGTTTCAGCGCCTCCTCCATGTCCCGGCAGCCGTCATCGAGACCCGGCAGCAGGTGGCAGTGGGTGTCGATCATCGTCGCGGCGTGGCCGCGCCGGCGCGCTTCTCCGCCCCCGCGGCCACGCAGACGCCGAGCAGCAGCGTCCCGAGGTCGGCGGTCGGGAACCCGGTGAAGGAGGCGCGTGTAAGCGCGTCCAGCAGCATCGCGGTGAGCAGCGCCACGCCGAACCAGCCAGGGCGCGAGCCCCGTCGCGCCTGGCGCATGTTCAGGAGGCCGCAGCGCCACAGGACTGCCACCAGGACCGCGAGACCGGCGACCCCCACGTCGGCGATCGTGGCCAGGTAGCCGGAGTCGACCGCCTGCGCCTTGGTTGTGGTGGCAGTGCTGGTGGTGCTGTTGGTGCTCGCCGGAGCGAGGGTGTACGCGGCGCGCTCGGCAGCGGTTCCGACCTTGCCGACGCCACGCCCGAGCAGCCACTCCGATGGCTTGTTGCCCAGTGCCGTCTTCCAGGCCGAGACCCGGCCGTTGAGGATCACCGCCTCCGCGCCCGGTACGGGCCGGGTCACCACCTGCGAGCCCCCGTTCCGGGTGAAGACGGCGAAGGCCTGCGACTGGCTGCCGCCGGCATGGACCAGTGTCAGCGCGGCGATGACCGCGGTGGAGACCAGCAGGAAGATCGCCGGGCGGGTACGTCCCGATCGGATCAGGAGCAGGGCGCCGAAGCCCACCAGCACCAGCGCCCCCGTACGCACGAAGGAAGCCGCCAGGCCCGCTAGCAGCAGCAGCCCCGTGGCCCAGGCGATCGGGCCGCGCCGCAGCCAGAACAGCACCGCACCGATGGCCAAGAGCAGGAAGGCGGCAAAGGAGAAGGGGTCGTCGAAGGTCCCGAAGCTCCGCAGGCTGGCGCCGATCGTGCGTACCTGCGCGCCGTAGGCGTAGCCCAGCGACACCAGCCGTTGCGGACCGAGGACCTGCTGGAGCAGTCCGTAGAGGGCGACCACGCAAGCCGCGCCGATCAGCACGTTCACGGCATAGCGCAGGTTGCGCTGCGGATCGGGCAGCAGCAGGCCCACGAGCAGCAGCAGCAGCGGCTCCCCGATGAGCCGCACGCCCTGGGCCCAGGCCGTGTTGTGGCTGCCGCCGGCATCGATCACGTAGAGGCCCATCAGCAGCAGCACGAACATGCCGATCTGCCAGTCCCCGCGGCGGCGCTCGAAGGCGTAGAGCAGCAGGGCGGCGAAGATCGCCGCCAGGCACACTAGGTCCTTCACGGCTCCGACCTGGGGGTTGACGAAGACCTTCAGCGCCGGCACGAAGGTGAACAGCAGGATCGTCCCGGCGACCGCAACGTGGGGGCGGTACATGTATGCGAGCATCGTCCCCAGGAACACAGCCGCCACCACCACGGCTCCCGCTCCCACCTGTGCGCCCACCTTGACCGAGGCGAAGGCCGCCATCAGCACGATCACGCCGCCGCCGGCCGTGAACGCCAGGTTCGTGCCGCTGACTCGGAGCCGCTGCATCCTGGGCGGAGGAGCTACGTCGCGGCGTAGTACGAGCGGTACTCGCCGACCGCCGGCACATCCGTGAGCACCGCCCCGGCTAGCTCCGCGGGCCAGGTCTTGGCGTGGCGACCCAGCGAGCGCAGCGTCCGCTGCGAGACCCGTCCCTGGCGCACGACCACCAGCACGGCGTCGATGAGCTGGGCCAGCTCGGTCATCTCGACGGTCAGCGTCGCCGGCGGGGTGTCGAGGATCACGAGGTCGGCGTGCGAGTGGAGGGCGCGCAGCAGTTGGCCCAGGCGCTTCTGCTGGGCCATCTTGTGTGCTGGCATGAGCCCGCCGGTGGGGAGCAGGCTCAGGCTTCCCACGCCCTTGACGGCGCGCCCGTTGCTGCCCTCGCGCGGGGCGCGGTTGGAGGTGGGCTCGCGCTCGTCTCGTCCATCTCCGTTCCAGTACACGATCGGCTTCGGACCATCCAGCGAGACCGACCACACCGCCTCGTCGAGCGTCGCGGAGGCGTCGAGCACCTGCACGACCCCCGGCGCGGACACGGGCACCTCGAACATCTTGGAGAGGTTGCCCTTGCGGAAGTCGAAGTCGACGAGGAGCACGTCGGATCCACGCTGGGCCGCGGCCACGGCGAGGTTGGCGCAGGTGGTCGTCTTACCCTCCCGTGCGAGCGCGCTCGTCACCGCCAGGATCACCTTCTCGCCTGACTTCTTGGCCGGGGACAGCTGCGCCGCCAGCAGCGCGTAGGTGTCCGCGAACATCGCCTCGTGGCGACCGTAGGTGACGAACTGGGCCCGGCGGGGGATCGAGCGCACGCTGGCCAGCACCGGCGCCGAGAGGAGGTCCTCGACGTCGCTCTCCGAGCGCACGGTGGTGTCGATCGCCTCACGCAGGGCTACCACGATGAGAGCGATCACCAAGCCGAGCGCCAGGCCCAGCAGCGAGTCCTTGAGCGGGGCGGGGCTCGTCTTGGCGGCCGTGTTGGCGCTCTCCACGACGACGCTGTCGCTGGAGTTGGCCCCCTGCAGGAGCTTGAGGCGGTTGAGCTGCTGCTGGACCTGCGCCCGCTGTGTGCTGCCCGCAGGCAGCGAGACCAGCGTGCTCTGGAGCTTGGTCGCAGTGCTCTGCACCTGCTGCCCTGAGAGCTGGGAACGGAAGGCGATGTAGGCCTGGGCCACGTCGTTGGCCAGGCGGATCGTCTTGCCGCTGTCGCTGCTGGCGGCCGTGAACTCCAGGATGTCGGTGTCGGGCACGGCCGCCACGCTTACAGCCGTCTGCAGCGTCTCGGCGTCGCCCAGCTGTGGATTGCGCTGGGCCGCCAGCCCGTAGACCTGAGGGGACTGCGCCAGTGCCTGCGCCGTGTCCTGGACGCGCTGGGGATCCACGAAGGCCGGCTGGGTTCCGGTGATGATCGACGACAGCGGGGTGGCGGAGACCTCCACCCGGGAGCTCGCCTGGTAGCGCGGGCCCTGCAGGTGCTTGAAGAGGTTGACGGCGATCGCGCCGAGCACGATCAGCGCGATCAGGATCGGCAGAGACCGACGAATCGCCGCCTTGAGCGCGTCGGCCCCTCCGGAGCTCACGAGGGCGGGCACATGTAGCGGATCAATCGGTTCTCACGCATGCTCATTACTCTTTCGGCATCCGGCGACTGATTCCTGAGTCTAGACGCTGAACTGGTCAGGATTTCCGCGGATCCGCCGGAGCGGGAGCAGCAGGGCGGGGGCGGAGCTCCTCCGTGTTACAGTCGGCGTCCTCTCGGAGGGCTGTAGGCTCGCCCGTCCGGCGCCGATGAGGAGATCATGGCTGTCAACTCCTCCTACCCGCCCCTGCCTTGGACATGATCGGCCGGAGGGCACAGGACGTCGCACCGATCGGTGAGGGGGAGATCGCGCGCCGGCGCGCGATCGAGCTCGAGCTCTGGCGCTCCTCGCCGTCGGAGCGTCCCGAGTCAAACTCGCTGCACAACATCGTCAACAAGGCTCAGGATGCGGCCATCCTCCTGGACCTGATCGAGCGGTTCCGGGGCCGTTTCGAGCGCGCCGAGAGGATCCTGGAGCTGGGGGGCGGCCAGGGATGGGCCTCGTGCGTCGTCAAGGGCCTGTTTCCGGACGCCCACGTCACCACGACGGACCTGAGCACCGACGCCGTGGCCTCGGTCGGGAAGTGGGAGCGCATCTTCGAGGTGGAGCTCGACGGCGCCGAGGCCTGCACCAGCGATTACCTACCCCTCGGCGACGAATCTCAGGACCTCGTCTTCTGCTTCTCAGCCGCCCACCACTTCGTCAAGCACGGGCGCACGCTGCGGGAGATGCATCGTGTGCTGGCGCCCTCGGGCAGCGGCGTCTACCTGCACGAGCCGGCCTGCTCCGAGTACCTCTACGGAGCCGCCGTGCGCCGTGTGAACCGCAAGCGACCCGAGGTCCCCGAGGACGTGCTGCGGTTCAAGGAGCTGGCCAGGCTGGCCGAAGCGGTCGGGCTTCACTGTGAGGTCGACTTCTATCCGACCACCGCGCGGCGTGGACCCGCGGAGACGGCCTACTACACGCTGCTCGGCGCCTCCGGGACCCTGCAGCGCCTGCTCCCCTGTACGGCCAACTTCGTCTTCACCAAGGGCCTACCCGAAAGGTGAGGCCGCGGCGCCAGGGGGCTGCGGCAGGGACGGTTGCCGGCATGACCGCCGCCGTCCCTCCGGGCCGCCGCAGCCTGAGGTCACGGGTGCTGCGCGGAGCGGGCTGGATGATGGCCTCGCGGGGTGTCGACCAGCTGTTCGGCTTCATCACCTCGATCGTGATCGCACGGTTCCTCTCCCCTCGGGAGCTAGGCCTGGCCACCGAGGCGGTGGTGTTCGTCTCGCTGATCGTCGTCATCGGGGAGTTCGGCTTCGCGCCGGTGATCGTCCAGCGTGAGCGCCTCCGTGAGCAGGAGACCGCCACTGCGTTCTGGGCCAGCCTCGCCCTCGGCACCGCCCTCACGCTGATCGGCGTGGCGCTGTCCTGGCCGATCGCGACGCTCTACGGCGAACCGCGGCTCCAGCCGCTGTTCGCCGTGATGTCGTTCACGTTCCTCTTCACCACGGCGGGGCTGGTGCAGGCGGGGCTGCTCATGCGGGAGATGGACTTCCGGGCTCTGGAGGTGCGCACGATGATCGCCGTGATCTGCGCGTGCGCCGTCGGGATCACGCTGGCCGCGCTCGGATTTGGTCCCTGGGCGATCGTCGTCCAGACGCTGACGATCTCGGCCGTCTCCACGGCGCTCGTGTGGAGGAGCTCACCCTGGCGGCCGACGATGACCTTCTCGGTCGCGATCCTCAAGGAGATGTGGAGCTTCGCCTCGCACGTCACCGGCTCCAGGATCCTGAACTGGGCGCAGCTGAACGTCGACAACTTCCTGGTCGGGCGGTTCCTGGGTGCGGCAACTCTGGGGGTCTACTCGCTGGCTTTCGCGATCGGGTTCGCCCCGGTGAACCGGCTCTCGGAGCCATTGGGGCAGGTGCTGTTCCCCGCTTTCTCCAGGATCCGGGACCGGGAGCAGATCGCGGCGATCTGGCTGCGGGCGGGCCGGATGCTGGCACTGATCGCGGTGCCGGCCATGCTCGGCCTGATCGTGATCGCCCACGACTTCGTGCAGGTCGTGTTCGGGCAGAAGTGGATGGGGGCCGTCGTCGTGCTGCAGCTGCTCGCGCCCATCAGCCTGTTCCAGACGCTGACCGGCTTCAACGCCAGCGTGCTGCAGTCGATCAACCGCACCCAGCTGCTCTTGCGCCTCACCGCGGTCACGACGGTGCTCAGCATGGCCGCGTTCGCCGCCGGTCTGCCCTGGGGGATCAGAGGCGTGGCCGTCGCCTACCTGATCGCCACCGCGGTGCTGCAGTCGGGTTACCTGTGGCTCACCGCCAGGGCGATTTCGATGCCGCTCCGGCAATGGCTGCGCAGCGTCAGCGGCGTGCTGCAGGCCGGGCTGTTGATGCTGGTCGTGCTCGCCGCCGCCCGGCAGGCGCTGCTGAGCCTCGCCGTACCGGGAGCAGGACGCCTGGTGGTCCTGATCCTCCTCGGCGTCCTCTCCTACGCCGCCGGTGTGCGGTGGCGAGCGCCGGAGGCGATCAGCGAGCTCGGGGCGCTGCGACGGCGCCGCGGGGAGTTGGTGGCCGATCCGGCCACCAACTGACGGCCGGGTCGAACACTTGTCCAGATTGACCTCCCACCGGGGGGCGATCCGCTCAGCCGGCCGATCCTGAGGTGGCAAGGGAAAACGAGCGCGGCCGTCGCGCTCCGGACAAAGGCACACCCATCGTGAGATGGGCTCGCAAAGCCAGGGGTCTCGCCCATATGAGATAGCCCAGCCGCCGAAGGAGAAGACAATGTCAGCTCGTGGTCTCTTCAGGATGCTGGTCCTCATCGCCGCTCTGGCCACCGCCGCCCTTGCTCCTTCGGCCTCGGTCGCCGCCGCCAGGCATCATCACCGCGCCTCCTGCCCCCGCCACCACAAGGGCAAGGTCAAGGGCAAGCGCCACGCCTGCCGGGCGCGAGCCCACGGCAAGCGCCGGCCTGGTGGCCGCGCCACTGCCAAGAAGGCGAGCTCCAGCTCCTCCCTCGTCGCCAACCCCTTCGGCAAGAACATGTTCGGGATCGCCGCCGGGGGCGACCTGCAGAACGAGGATCCCTCCACCCAGTCGCGTGACCTGGACGTGGACCACAACGCCGGAGCCCGCTGGCTGCGGACCGACATCAACTGGACGCAGATCCAGAGCGGAGGGCCCACCAGCTACGATTGGGGGCCTGTCGACAACGTCGTGCGCGGCGCTCAGGCTCGCGGGATGCAGGTGCTCGGCACGATCGTCTACACCCCCAGCTGGGCCAGGCCCGCCGGCACCGAGGCCACCTACGGGCCAAACCCCGCGCTCTACGCCGCCTTCGCCGCGCTGGCCGTCAAGCACTACTCGGCCATGGGCGTCCACGCCTACGAGATCTGGAACGAGCCGAACATCCAGGCCTCCTGGACGCCGGCTCCGAACGCCTCCGCCTACGCGACGCTGCTCAAGGCGGCCTATGTCGCGATCAAGGCCGCTGACCCCTCGGCGACTGTGGTCACCGGCGGCACCTCGCCCTCGCCCTCCGACGGAACGAACATCAGACCCGCCGACTTCCTCTCCGGCATCTACGCCGCTGGCGGCAGGGGCTTCTTCGACGCCGTCGGCCACCATCCCTACTGCGAGCCGACCGTGCCCGGCGACGCGCGGGACTGGAGCCCCTGGTACCAGATGTACGGCACGCAGAAGAGCGTCCGCAGCGTCATGAGCGACAACGGCGACGCTGGCAAGAAGATCTGGGCCACGGAGTTTGGGGCCGCCACCAACGGACCGTCCGGCTACGTCAGCGAGGCCAAGCAGGCTGAGATGATCACCAGGGGCTACCAGCTCTGGGCGGGCTACAGCTGGGCCGGCCCGATGTTCTCCTACCAGGGCCGTGACTTGGGTACCGATCCGGGCACCAGGGAGAACTTCTTCGGCCTGATGCGCAACGACTTCAGCCCCAAGCCGGCGTTCTCCGCCTACCAGCAGCTCGCCGCGAGCCTCTGAGGCTCGCCTCCATTCAGCCCGAGCTCCCGCCTGTCTGCGTGCATGTCTGATGCACGTCTGGGCGACTGCCCCCGGCGCCCGCTATGCTAAGCGTGCTGATGACCAGGACACGACGACCCTTGGGGCTCGTCGCGGGGCTGATCCTCGTCCTCGTAATGGCCGCTCAGACCGCTTGCGCCACCGCGCAGCGACTGAACCACCATGCGCGGCCGCAGGCCGCCTGCGGCGGTCCGCTGCGCCTTCCCCAGGCTCCTCATCCAGCTCGTGGCAACCGCGCCGGCGCTGCCACCGGAGGGCTGTTCGGCATCTCCGCCGGCGGCAACCTGCAGGACGAGCCCCCCGGGCTGCTGGCCGCCGACGTTGCTGCCGACCGGGCGGCGGGGGCGAACTGGCTGCGCTTTGACGTTAACTGGGTGGAGATCCAGAGCCAGGGGCCCCGCCGGTATGACTGGCGGTTGACCGATCACCTGGTCAGGGCCGCGCAGCGCTGCGGCCTCCATCTCTTGGGCACGATCCTCTACACCCCGGCGTGGGCCCGTCCCGCCGGCACCAGCCCCACCTACGGACCGGCGCCGGCGCAGTACGCCACGTTCGCGGCTGTGGCCGCGCGGCATCTGGCCCGGATGGGCGTGCACGCCTACGAGATCTGGAACGAGCCGAACATCCAGGCCTCCTGGACGCCGGCCCCGAGCGCGAGGGCCTACACCGAGGTGCTCAAGGCCGCCTACGTCGCGATCAAGGGTGCCGATCCCGCCGCGCTGGTGATCACCGGCGGCACCTCTCCTTCGCCCAACGCCGGCCAGGATATCGCCCCGACCGACTTCCTGGCCGGGATCTACGCCCACGGCGGAAGGGCCTATTTCGACGCCGTCGGCCACCACCCCTACTGCTATCCGGCCTTCCCCGGCGAGGCCAAGCCCTGGAGCTCGTGGTATCGCATGTACGCCGGTCACGGGAGCCTGCGCACGGTGATGATCAGGCACGGCGACCGTGGCAAGCGGATCTGGGCCACCGAGTTCGGCGCCCCCACGGCGGGCCCCGACGGGACCCATGTCAGCCCGGCCCGGCAGGCGGCGATGATCACCAGGGCCTACAAGCTGTTCGCCCGCTATCCGTGGGCCGGGCCGCTGTTCACCTATCAGGGCCGTGACCTGGGCACCGATGCCGGCAACTACGGGAACTTCTTCGGCCTGATCAGCCGGAACTTCCGCCCCAAGCCGTCGTTCCGCGCCTACCAGCGCAGCGCCGCGGCGCTCTGAAGCGCCTTTCTCATCACCCCACCACCACCAGCAGCCGGAACGCCTGCGGTGGGGTCAGCGGGCGGGTGGTGTCCACATCCGCGCGCGCCTGCACCACGGCCGGCTGACGCGAGTTGATCGAGGCTGCAACGTCGTAGTCGTGCCGGGCGCGCGCCGAGTCACCGATCGCCGAGGCCGCCAGCCCGTCGCCGAGCCACGCGAACCAGCCACCACGCTCCCGCGCGATCGCCCGGTGAAACCGCTGCTCGGCCACAGTGAAGTCGCTCTTATGGAGAGCGAGCGCGCCGGCGATGCGGTCGGGCTCGGCGCTCAGCGGGTTGAGCGCCGCCGCGCGGTCGAGGTCCCTGAGCGCGGCACTGGCGTTCCGAGCCTGGGCGGCGTCAGCGGCCTTGACCTCCCGGACCGACAGGTACGGAAGGCCGAGCACGGCCCCGAGCGCCAGCACCGCCACCGGTGCGATGGCCCAGAGCAGCAGGCGTCTGCGCCCGCCGGCGGGGATCGACGCCGGCTCGACTGCTCGCCCGCCCACCCCCAGGGCCCCGGCCAGGGAGGCGAATCCGAGCGCGGGCCCGCTCAGCGCCGGCATCTCCCAGAACCAGTCAACAGAGCCGTGGAAGCCCCAGACGATCAACGGCAGCAGCGCCGCCCCCGCCAGCCAGGCCGCCTCGGGCCGGGCACGGCGCCGGGCTCGCAGCGCGGCGAGCATGGTGGCGATGAGGAACACGGCGAAGAACGCCGTCCCGACGAGCCCGGTATGGGCCAGCAGCCGCATCTCCAGGCTGTGCGTCCACTGGGGCTCCTCGGTCGTGTGGCGGCGGGTGATGTAGTAGTCGGTGAAGTTGTCCTGGCCCAGCCCGCGGAGCGGATGCGCACTCAGGGCATCCAGCGAAACCCGCCAGAAGTCGTAGCGCCCGCTGCCCACGAGGTCGAAGTACGAGGCGCCGGTGCTGACCGGGGCGGGATGGCTGAAGCCGTTCCACTGCCGTTTGACGAAACCGGCCGGGTCGCCATGGGTGACGCTGCTCACCCCCGCCAGGGAAACCGTCAGGGACGCGAGGACCAGGGCAGTGCCTATGACCAGGCGCCGCCGGTGCGGCACGGGTGCAGGCCGGGGCCGGATCAGGGTCTCGGCCCACGCGATCAGGGTGGCGACCGCGAGGGTGCCGGCGCACACAAGCAGACCCGCATGGCCGGCGTGGCGCGCCGCCTGCTCCAGCGATCCCGAGACCAGGTGCGTCCGGTAGACGGCCAGCAGGCGATGCAGGCTCAGCAGCGTTCCGCCGACAGCCAGGGCGGCGGCCACCGCCAGCCGGATGCGATCCCGGGTCACCGCCACCGCTGCGATCACGACCAGCGGCAGGGTGAAGAGCCACCCCCGGCTCTGGCCGATCACCGCCAGCTGCAGCTCGGCTACAGCCAGGGCCACGAACGCGCCGCGCAGCAGCCCCGGCAGCTCTCGCCGCGCGGCCAGCACGAGGGCCAACAGAGCCCCGATCGTGAACAGCGCGCAGGTGGCGTTGAAGTATCCGGTCGGAGCCAGGAACCGCCAGTTGGAGAAGAGCTGGCCCACCGTGCCACCGGAGGCCAGCCGTCCCAGCAGCACCACGGCGATCACGCCCACCCCCAGCGCGTAGCCGCCCAGCACGACCAGCGCTGCGCGAGGGGTCCAGGGCAGGATCGCCAGCAGCGAGAAGACCATCAGGTAGAGCAGCGCGCGGTTGCTGCCCTGGAGGGCGTCCCCCGGTGACCCGGCCCATGCGATCGACGCGTAGGACCAGGCCACGTAGAGCGTAAAGGCGCCCAACGCCACCAAGGTGGCGCGTGGTAGGCGCAGGCGGGCCGTTCCGGTGGCCAGGACCGCCACGAGCGTGGCCAGCACCACCAGTGCCCCCCAGTACCAGGTGGACGGGTCATAGCCGCCGTCCTGGATGGCCCACAGCAGCATCAGCGCCATGACCAGCAGGCCGGGCACGAGCGCCGGGAGCTCCCCCCGGAGCTCAGGGGGCTTGAAGCGCATCCGGGCTCTTGGAACGTGTTTCAAAATGCTCGCCCGCGTCTAGCGGCGGCCACAGTATCCGGCTCGCTCCGGCGGCGAGCCCGAGCCTCAGCTCCTCAGCCGCGCAGCCTGAGGACCTCGGTGACCGTCATCGCGATGATCCGCACGTCCAGCCGCAACGACCAGTTCTGGATGTAGTAGTTGTCCCACTCCACCCGGTCGGCGATCGAGGTCTGACCGCGCAGACCCTTGACCTGCGCCCAGCCGGTGATGCCCGACTTCACGCGATGGCGGTCCTCGTAGCGCTCGATGTCCTGCGTGAAGAGCGCCACGTACTCCGGCCGCTCGGGACGCGGGCCGACAAGGGTCATGTCGCCGCGAACCACGTTGATGAACTGGGGCAGCTCGTCGAGCGAGGTTCGCCGCAGCCAGGTCCCGATCGGGGTTCGACGGTCGACGCCCTCGACGCCGCCGGGGGCGTCGCCGTCCGCCGGCCGGAACCGCGGCACGTCGTTCGGCTCACGCATCGTGCGGAACTTCAGGAGGTCGAATGTGTGCCCGTCGCGTCCCACCCGCAGCTGGCGGAACAGGATCGGGCCCGGAGAGCTCATCCGCACTGCCACCGCCACCGCCAGCATCAGCGGCGCCAACGTGAGCAGGGCGAGCAGGGACAGGCTGCGGCCGAGCGCGTGCTTGACCGCGAACTGCCAGCCGTGGGGATTGGTCGGCCGCAGCGAGAGCAGCGGCAGCCCGCCCAGGTGGTCGAGGGTCGAGCGTTCGTTGATCGACTCGTAGAGCCGCGGCACCAGCGAGACCTCCACCCCCTGCTGCGCGCAGACCCTGACCTTCTCCACCAGCACCCGGTCGGGCTCAGCGGAGAACGCCAGGATCACCCGCCGCGCTCCGGTGTTCTGGAGGACCTGGTCCAGCCCGTCGAGGCCGCCGAGCACCGGAACGCTGGTGGCCAGCGAGTGCGAGGTGGAGCCCAGGGGACTCGAGTCCACGAATCCGACGGGTCGCAGCCCGTACCGGGGCTCGGTCAGGAGGTGCCTGGCCACCCGCTCGCCGACGATGCCGGCGCCCACCACGAGGGTGGGGGTGGCCAGCGCGCGCGAGCGCATCAGCTGCTGGCGCACCGACAGCAGGACCATGCGAGTGATGCCGAGGTACACGACGCCGAACACCCACAGGCGTAGCGCCAGCGCGACGGCATGCGCGCCGCCCAGGATCGTTCCGAGCACGATCGCCAGCATCGAGGCCACCGAGACCACGGCCAGCACCTGAATGCCGCTGTCCAGCACCGAAGCCGAGAGGCGGCGCTCCCGGTCCTCCTGGAACTGCAGGATGGCGAATACGACGAGCGGAAACAGAAGACCGGTCACGCGACTGGAAGCCGACAGCGGGTCATTGGCGCCGAGCAGGGCGATGCTCGCGGCACAGCACAGCACGACGACGTCGATCAGCGCCCGCAGCCGTATCCATGTGCGCGGCAGGATCAGGCGTGACAGCAGCGAGGCACCGGCAACGTGTCCCTCCCCCAGGCCGAGCGGGGTGGCGCCAGCAGATGGGGTGATTGCAGGGGGCGGCGTCATCGTTGGGCTTACGGTGCTGACCGGGTCGCTCCGATTCAAGCGGAGGCGTGTCGCCCGCCCCGACGGGTCGATCTCGCGGCGAGCGTCCATGCCGTCAGCGACGTATTCTAGACGTCTAACAGCCCTATTTCCAGTGGGTCGTATGGTTTGCATCAGCAGCCAAAGTGTCTATCGGCAGATAACACCTGGGAGGTGAAGATGTCTCGGTTGATTCGCCTGGACCGCACCGGGCACACCACGCTGGCGCAGTGGAGCACGGAGGATCCGCACGGCTACGAAGCCGCTGCGGAGGCTTTCCGCGCCGAGCTGGAGCAGGGCTACTTCGCCGTCCTGAGCGACGAGCAGGGTCACGCCGAGCAGGTCCGGGAGCTGCCGCTCGACGCACCGCTGGTGATCCTCCGCCGGCCGATCGCCGGGGGCTGAGACGGCGCTCGCCGGAACCGAGGACGCTCAGGGGCTGCCCGAGCTCGCCGCCGTCCCGTGGCGCCCGCGGTGCAGCGCGGCCTCGCTCCGGCGTCGCGGGCGGCTGTGGACGCTGACCACGCTCGCCCACAGCGTGCCCTTCTCGGCCACCGCCGTGGCTCTGGCGCTGGCCCAGCCGATAACCGTTCCCGTGGGCCTGATCCTGATCGCCCACGCATGGATCATCCCCGAGCTGTACGCTGCGCGGGGCGGGGGGGTGCTCCGTCGACGGCGGTCGGGCGGCGACGCCGCCGGCTCGCGAGCGCTGCTGCTGCTCGGCGACCTCATCGGCCACGCCGCGCGGGAGCTCCATGCCCAGACCGGGCTCGTGCTGGAGCGCGGCGAGCTGGGAACGTGGCTGCTCGGCGAGTCCGGCGCGCTGCTGGTCGCCCCGGGCGGCCACCGCGTCCACTGCCTGTGCGTACGCTCCACCGACGCGAGCCTGCCCCATGGCGACCAGATCGCCCACCTGCTGCTGGCGCTGCGCCAGGACGAGACCGGCTTCGCCACGGTCGCCAACCTGGCGTTTTCGGGAGCCTGCTGGCGGCTGCGGCGCCGGCTCCCGGCCCCGGCCCGGGCGGGCCTGGAGGCCGCGGTAGCCGCGGCTCGTGCCTAAAGGCGCAGCGCCGCCGCCGATCTCTATCCCCGTGGCCAATGTGGCGCCAGCGCCGGGCGGCGATCATGCTGACCATGACTTCACCCACCACATCCAAGCTCCTGCTCCTTCCCGAGGTCCGTGCCGGCGCGACCGGATCCGGGAGCTCTGTCCGGCGCTACCGCCTGGCGCGGCTGCGCGTCGATGAGCGGCCGCCCACCGCCGAGCCGGCCTTCGAACAGGTCGCTCGCGACGAGCAGGGGGGCTGAGGCAGCTCCGCGGCGCGGTACGCTCGGAGAAGTGCGAGCCGATCACCAGAGAAGACACGAGGAGGGCCCGTGGCGGGCGGCGGCCTCCTGGTGATCATGTTCTTCTTCGGCCTGGCCGGAGGGATCGTCGGGCGCATGAAGGGCAGCTCCTTTGCGCTGTGGTTCCTGATCTCCGCGCTGGTGCCGTTCCTGGGGCTGCTGACCGCGGTTTGCTACCGCTTCGAGAACCAGGAGCTGCGCCGGCAATGCCCCGAATGCGGGCGCGTGGTGATGCTGTACGACGCCGTGTGCGTCCGCTGCGGCGCTGAGCTTGAGTTCCCCGAGGTGGCGGTGGCCCCCGAGGCCGCCATGCGCCACAGCGCCCCGTAGCGTCCTTGCGGCTTCAGCGCTCGCATCGCGGCGCCGGAACCCCCGGAAAGAGGGGCGATGATTGCTAGGATTTACCTCCCGTAGCGCGGGGACTCGCCCGCGCGTGCTCAGATGACGGATCGCTGAAAGGAGGCGAAGCGCCATGCGTGCAGTCGACGCTTTGATGGAATGCCTGAAGGCCGAGGGTGCCGATGTCGTATTCGGTCTCCCCGGCGGCGCCAACCTCCCCACCTACGACGCCTTCTACGACGCCGGCATCCGGCACATCCTCGTGCGCCACGAGGCCGGCGGTGGCCACGCCGCCGAGGGCTACGCCAAGGCCACCGGCAAGGTCGGGGTGTCGCTGGGCACCAGCGGCCCGGGCGCAACCAACCTCGTCACCCCGATCTGCGACGCGATGATGGACTCCGTCCCGGTGGTGTTCATCACCGGGCAGGTGCGCACCGAGCTGCTGGGCACCGATGGCTTCCAGGAGGCCGACACGATCGGGATCACGATGCCGATCGTCAAGCACAGCTTCATGATCCAGCACCCACTGGAGATCCCCCGCTCCATCCACGAGGCCTTCCACCTGGCCCGCACCGGGCGCCCCGGCCCGGTCGTCGTGGACATCCCGCAGGACCTCAGCCGGGCTGACATTCCCTACGAGCCCGTCACCGACGTCCACCTCCCCGGCTACCAGCCCACCACCGACGGCAACCAGAAGCAGATCCGCCTGGCGGCCAAGGCCCTGGCCAACAGCCGGCGGCCGGTGATCTACGCCGGCGGCGGGGTGATCAGTGCCGAGGCCTCGCCCGAGCTCGTCGAGCTGGCCACCGTCGACCGGTTCCCGGTCACCTGCACGGTGATGGGCCTGGGTGGGTTCCCGGCGCCGCACGAGCAGTGGCTGGGCATGCTCGGCATGCACGGCACCCGCGCCGCCAACTATGCGATGGACGAGGCCGATCTGATCGTCGCCGTGGGGGCCCGGTTCGACGACAGGATCACCGGCAAGCTCTCGGAGTTCGCACCGCGGGCGAAGTTCATCCATATCGACATCGATCCCGCCGAGATCTCCAAGAACGTCCCGGCGCACATTCCGATCGTCGGCGACGCCAAGAACATCCTGCCGCGACTGACCGCCGAGTATCGGGCCCTGGCGCCCGAGTCCTCGCGCCTGGAGGAGTGGTGGAGCCGGATCCGGACCTGGCAGGAGCGCCACCCGCTCTCCTACGAGGACTCCACCGACGCCGAGATCAAGCCGCAGCGCATGATCCAGGCGCTCTACGAGGCCACCGGCGGCGAGGCCATCGTCACCAGCGACGTGGGCCAGCACCAGATGTGGACGGCCCAGCACTTCCACTTCGGCGCCCCCCGACGATGGATCAACTCGGGCGGGCTGGGCACGATGGGCTTCGGCCTGCCGGCGGCGATGGGCGCCAAGGTGGGATGCCCCGACCAGACCGTGGTGTGCGTGGCCGGCGACGGCTCGGTGCAGATGAACATGCAGGAGCTGGCCACCTGCGCTCAGGAGGAAATCGCGATCAAGGTGTTCATCATGAACAACGGCTACCTGGGCATGGTCCGCCAGTGGCAGGAGCTGTTCTGGGACCGGCGCTACAGCCAGGTGGAGATGGGCCAGTGGCCCGACTTCGTCAAGCTCGCCGAGGCCTACGGCGCCACCGGCATGCGGCTGACCGACAAGGGCACCGTGGTGGAGGACATGAAGGAGGCTCTGGCCACCGAGGGGCCCGTGCTCGTGGATGTGCGGGTCACGCCCGAGGAGAACACCTACCCGATGATCCCGTCCGGCCAGGCCGCCCGGGACATGGTGGGGTGAGTGGTGCCTCACTGATGGGGGAGCCGGCCACCAAGGACGTCCTCTCGCTCGACGAGCTGGAGGCGGTTTCCGGCCTGCGCACCGGGCGCAAGCACGTCCTCTCGATCCTCGTGGAGAACAAGCCCGGCGTCCTCAGCCGGATCTCGGGACTGTTCGCCCGGCGCGGCTTCAACATCGACACCCTGGCCGTGGGGCCCACCGACGACGAGCGGCTCTCCCGGATCACGCTCACCCTCGACGGTGCGGTGCACCCGATCGATCAGGTCACCAAGCAGCTGCACAAGCTCGTCAACGTGCTCAAGATCCGTGATCTGGAGCCCCACGAGACCCTCGCGCGGGAGCTGGCGATGTTCAAGGTCTCCGCCGACGGCGCCAGCCGCGCCGAGGTGATGCAGATCTGCGAGATCTTCCGGGCCAAGGTCGTCGATGTCACCAAGCGCTCGATCGTGATCGAGATAACCGGGACCTGCGCGAAGGTGGAGGCCTTCGAGCGGCTCGTGCGGCCGTTCGGGCTGATCGAGATGGCGCGCACCGGCGAGATCGCCATCTCCCGGGGCCGCAGCGAGACCTAGCCCCGTTGGGCACGACTCATGGACTCGGTCCAGCCAGCCGATAACCAACCTCTACTCGCCGATCTCGACACCGGCATCCGGCGCGTGCTCACAGATCACGCTCGCCTGGCGGTCGATGTCGACTCGGTCGAGGAAAATGCCAATCTATTCCGGGCGGGCGTGGGCTCGCATGCGAGTGTGAACGTGATGCTGGCGCTAGAGGACACTTTCGATATCGAGTTCCCCGAAACCATGTTCAAGCGTGAGGTGTTCGAGAGCGTCGCAAGCATCGCGGCCGCCATATGCAAGTTGAGCGCGCGGGCGGCCTGAGGTCGATCTCCGCGTCTTCTGACCGACGCCGGCACGGCCACCGATGATTGCCTCTCCCGCATCAAGCGTGAACGACGAAGCTGAATCCCCACGGCCGGTCGTCCTCGCGCTGGAGCCGCATCCGGTGCTCGCGTTCCTCCATCGGCCCCCGGCTGGGGCGCGCCGCTCCACGGCCCTGCTCATGTGTCCCCCGTTCGGCTGGGAGGACATGTGCTCCTATCGCGCGCGGCGGATGTGGGCCGCGGAGCTGGCGCAGGCCGGCTACGCCACCGCCCGCTTCGATTTGCCCGGCAGCGGCGACAGCTGGGGTTCGCCACACGAGTCCGAGCTCGTGCAGGCATGGCTCTCCAGCGTGGCGGGTGCGGCGGACTGGCTGCGGGAGGTCAGCTCGGCGTCACGGGTGGTGGCTCTGGGCATCGGTCTCGGCGGGCTCCTGGCCGCTCGCGCGCTGCAGCAGGGCGCCGCGATGGACGACCTGATCCTTTGGGGGGTGCCCGCTCGGGGACGGACACTCGTCCGCGAGCTCCGCGCGCAGGCGGCGCTCGTGCCGGCGCCGGCCGGAGC
>JALYYW010000053.1 GCA_030946085.1 Actinomycetota bacterium | reverse complement strand
CAGCCTGCTCGGCTTCCAGCCTCGCTGGCTCGGCTGCGCTCGAGTCACCGGCTGCAGCGCTGCTGCGCGTCGGCTCCTGCGTCCTTGCCCACCGACCGCCGGTCACCACTCTCGGTGCAACCCCACTTACGGGGACGACCACTAGCTCCGATGCCTGTGCCGCGTGCGCGACCGCGGCGCGCCGCCCTCGGTCTGCGCAGTCGGATCGTGGGCGTGGTCCTGGTGGCGGCCGTGGCCACCCTGGCGGTGGCGGCGGTGGCGCTGCTGGGGCCGCTGGAGACCGAGCTCCGTGGAGCGGCGCTCCAGAGCCTGCAGAAGGATCTCGGTAAGGCTCCGACGGGACCTCTAAAGCGGATCCATCTCGCCGATCTGGGTGTTGTGGCTAGGGAGCGCGGGACCGCGAGCACCCTTCGAGCTGCCCTGCGCGCGCTGGGCAGCCGCATTGGCGCCGGGACGGCTATCCAGGTGCTCGGCTACCCCGGGGCCTCCGGGCGCGGGGAGCTGCTGCTGCCCCCGCCGACGATCGACGCGGACCTTGTCCCCGACCACTACGACGACGCCGCCGCGGCCTTTCGCACCCACCGCCGGGTTGCGAGCTTCGGTCTGGTCGGCGCCACCGACGTCGCGCGCGTGGCGGTCCCGTTCAAGAGCGACGGATTTTCGTTCGTGCTGGCGGTGCGCCGGCCGGCCGGGGAGATCGGCGAGGCCACGAGCGTCGTGCGCAACGCCTTCACCACCGCGGCGCTGGCCGGCCTGGTGCTGACACTCCTGCTCGGCATCCCCCTCTCGGGTCGGCTCGTCCGGCGGCTGCGGCGGCTGCGGCAGGCGGCCTTGGAGCTGGCCGAAGCCGGTCCCGGGGCGGAGATTCCGCTCGATCGGGCGCGGGACGAGGTTGGCGACCTGTCCCGGACCTTCGCGATCATGCAGGCGCGCCTGCGCCACCAAGAGGAGGCACGTCGCGCCTTTGTGGCCACCGCCTCGCACGAGCTGCGCACGCCGCTGACCTCGCTGGACGGGATGCTGGAGCTGCTCGACGAGGACCTGCGCAGCGAGGCTCCCGACATGGAGGACGCCCGCTCGCTACTGGCCAGCTCGCGAGCGCAGTCACGGCGGCTGGGCCGCCTGGCGGCAGACTTGCTCGACCTGAGCCGGATCGACGCCGAGGTGCAGCTGCGCTCTGAGCCGGTGGAGCTCGGGGAGCTCAGCCGCGCGGTGCTGGCGGAGTTTGAGCTCGGCACCAGCGAGCGCCGGATCGACACCCGGCTAAAGGACGGCGTCGGCCCGGTCTGGGTGCTCGGCGATCCGGGCAGCGTGGCGCGGATCCTGCGTATCCTGCTCGACAACGCCGTCAGGATCAGCCCGGAGGGCTCTGAGATCCAGGTCGAGTGCCAGCGTCAGCCCGAGCCGCTGCTGCGCGTGCGCGACCACGGCCCCGGCGTCCCCTCGCAGGAGCGCGAGCTGATCTTTGCCCGCTTTCATCGCGGCCGCGACACCAGCGGTCAGGCCGGCTTCGGCCTGGGGCTGGCGATCGGCCGCGAGCTGGCCGAGCGGATGGGGGGAACGCTGCTGCTGGAAGCCCGTTCCGAGCCCGGCGCGGCCTTCGTGCTCCGGCTCCCGCGAGCGCGAGCGCCTGAGGAGGACGCGGTCGCAGTCGTGTAGCTGGCAGCATCAGCGTCATGGACGATCGCTTGATGAAGGCGATGCTCGACGTCGACGAGCATCACTGGTGGTATCGCGGGCGGCGACAGGTCATCCGTGCCGAGCTGGCGCGGCTGCCGCTGCCACGATCCGCGGAGGTGCTCGATGCTGGCTGCGGCTCGGGTCGCACGCTCCAGGAGCTGGCCCGGCTCGGCCGGGTCTCCGGGATAGAGCTGAGCCCCGAGGCGGCGGCAGTGGCCCGCGGACGTGGGTCCTTCTACGTGCGGATCGGCCGCCTGGAGGAACTGCCCTGGGAGGACGCCACGTTCGACCTCATCACTTGCCTGGACGTGATCGAGCACACGCCCGATGACCGCATCACCCTGCGTGAGCTGCGGCGCGTGACGCGCCCCGGGGGCTGGCTGCTGGTCACGGTGCCCGCCTACCAGGCGCTGTGGTCGCGCCACGACGAGGCCAACCACCATTTCCGCCGCTACGGCCGGGCGTCGCTGCGGGCGGCCACGGTACAGGCCGGGTGGGAGCCGGTGCGGATGACTTCGTTCAACAGCCTGCTGCTGGCGCCGGCCGCCGCCGTACGCCTGGCTCAGCGCCGCCAGCGCGGCAACGGGGACCACGCCCCGGATCTGGAGCTCGGGCCGGCGTGGCTGAACGGGGTGCTGGAGCTGCCGATGCGTTTGGAGGCCCGGTGGCTCTCCAGCGGTAGGACGCTCCCGGCGGGGCTGTCACTGCTGGCCGTGCTGCGCAACGGTGAGTGATGATCAGCCGCGCCGCAGTCCTTCTCGTCCAACCGCTGGTCGTGCTCATTCACGTCCTCGGCATCGGCGTATCCAGCAATCTCGGCTACGTGCTGCCGGCGATCATCGGGCTGGAGTCGATGGGCGTTCCCTCGCCCGGTGAGACGGCTCTGGTGCTGGCAGCGGTGCTGGCCAGCCAGCACAAGCTGCAGATCTGGCTGGTGCTGGTGATCGGCATCGCCTCGGCGATTCTCGGTGACAACATCGGCTACCTGCTCGGGCGCCGGTTCGGGCGCGAGTTGCTCGCCTGCCGGGGGCCGTTCAAGAGCCATCGCCAGCGGACCATCGCCGCCGGTGACAGGTTCTTCGAGCGCCACGGCAACAAGGCCGTGTTCCTGGCCCGGTGGGTGGCGCTCGTGCGAGTGGCGGCGGCGTGGCTTGCCGGCATCAACCACATGCGCTTCCGTGACTTCTTCTTCTGGAACGCGCTCGGCGGCATCACCTGGGGCACCACCTTCGGCCTGGTCGGCTACTTCGGCGGCAGCACCGCTGCGCACTTCATCACCCAGTTCGGGCTCTACGCCGCCGGCGTGCTGGTGGTGGTCATTGCGGGGGTGTGGCTGGTCCGAAGGCGGCGCGAACGCCGCGCTGCCTGATCGCGGTTACTTCGCCTGAAGGTCCAGCGAGCAGGAGTTGATGCAGTAGCGCATCCCGGTCGGGTTCGGCCCGTCGTCGAACACGTGCCCGAGGTGTCCGCCGCAGTGCTTGCAGAGGACCTCGGTGCGCTTCATGCCGAACTTGCGGTCGGTGCGCATTTCCACGTTCTCGGCCACCGCCGGCTCGTAGAAGCTCGGCCAGCCGGTGCCGGAGTCGAACTTGGTGTCCGAGCGGAACAGCTCGGCGCCGCACCCGGCGCAGCGGTACATGCCGTCCTCCTTGACGTCCCAGTACTTGCCGGTGAAGGCGCGCTCGGTGCCGTGCTTGCGCAGCACCTCGTACTGCTCGGGCGTGAGCCGCTCACGCCACTCCGCGTCAGTCATCTGGTTCTGCGAGGTCGTGTCCGTGTCTGTGTCCATGTCTTCACGGTAGCGCCGGATCCTTACCGCGAGGTTACGAGCGGCGCCTGGGCTCTAGTCTGGGCGGCGTAGGTAGCTCGTGCCCGCGCGCGGGTCGGGCTCCAGCAGCTCCATCCCCAGCGCCGACCAGCCAAACGCCGACGCGCCCATCCCCGCCCCGGTATAGGGGTGGTAGTACTCGCGCAGGCCGCTGCGGGCCATCGCGTGACCGATGCGGGCGGCCAGCTGCCCGGCCTCGTTGGCATAGCCCAGCCGGACGAGCCCGAGCCACAGCAGCCAGGACGCGTTGACCCAGCTCGGCCCGCGCCAGTAGCGCCGGAATCCCCACCGGGCACGGTCCTGGACCGAGAAGCAAGGGTCGCCGGCCGCCACCGAGGGCGGCGGCACCGGCAGCCAGAAGCACTCGGGATCCAGCAGGTGCTCCTGCACCAGCCGGTGGCCGATCTCCAGGGGCAGGTCGGGGAGCGCCAACGGCGAGAGCGCGCTCCAGGTCAGCGGGGTGCGCTGCCGGTGCTGCGGACGCGCGATTGGCCAGAACAGCCCGCGGGAGCTGTCGTACATGCGCGCCACGATCGTGCCCGTCAGTGACGGCAGTCCCAGCGCACTCCGTGACAGCGAGTACAGGACGTTGGTCATCACCTCGCAGCAGACTGGCCCGCGGGCCGCGGAGACCCGGCGCAGGTCGAAGCCGCGGCGGCGGTTGCGGTGGACCAGGCGCACGAATCCCGGCAGGCCGTGGGCCTCCTGTCCCCAAATCGGGTCGAACTGGGGCGAGGCGTCCAGTCCGGACTCGTCGGGCTGGATAATCCAGATCAGCCCGTCGCCGTCGAGGTCGCGATGGGCCTGTAGCCACTCGTGGTGCCGGACGATCCCGGGAACCGCGCGCGGGTCACCGACCGCGATCCGCCAGGCCCAGGCCAGGGCCGGCGGTTGAATCGTGGCGGTCATCGGCGCCGCCGGCGAGAGCACGTTGTAGGTGAAGCGGCGTGTCCCGGTGAGCGGGGTGTTCCAGAAGATGGTGTGGCCGATGAAGCCGTCCGGGCGTTGAGCGGCCAGCAGCGACTCCAGCTCCCGCCGCGCACGCCCGGGGTCGTGGCGCCGCCACACGATCGCCGAGAAGCACGAGTCCCAGTACCACTGCCACGGGTAGTGGCCAGGGCTCGGGCAGGTGTAGGCAAAGGCCGCTCCGTCGCTGTGGCGCTCGCCCTCCCGCCAGTTCTGGCGCAGCGTCGTCTCGCAGGCCTCGCTCACGCGCCGGCGCTCGTCCTCGGTCAGCTCGTCGGGCGGGGACACGGGCGTCGGCAACTCTAGACTCCGGCGTGTGTTCAGCGACCTCGCAGGCGTAGTCGCCGACCCGGCGGAAGCGCCGTCCGCGGGCGGCTCTGAGCCCTACCAGAAGGACAAGCTGCTGGACCGTCTGAGTTGCCGCTCAGCCGCCGGCAGCGAAATCGTCGGCCAGCAGCTCCACCAGACTGGGTAGATCGCTGCGTCCCGCCATTCGTCGCTGCGCCTCCGCGCCGGTGTCGGCGGCGATCTCCGCCACGTGCGCCAGCGCGCCTTCGCATCCAAGCTGCTGGGCGTGGGGGAGGACCGCCTCCAGCAGCCGCCGGAGCTGCGCCGCTGCCGGGAGCCGGCACTCGGCCACCGGGTCGATCAGGCTGGCATCCATCCCGTCGCGCGCGGCCAGGAAGCGGTTCTCATCGAGGATCTCGCCGGCGTACCGCAGCTCCTCGCTGTGGTAGCCCTCCTCCAGCTCCAGGTGGGCGATCGCCTGCACCAGCGCCGCCAGCGTTCCCGAGCGCGCGGCAGTCGACTGCACGTCCATGATCCGCACCTCCACCGTGCCCAGTCGCGGCTGGGGGCGGACGTCCCACCACAGGAAGGTCGGCTCCGGAAACGCGTCGCAGCGGAGCATCTGGTCCACGACGGCGACGTACTCGGGGTATGAGGAGAACGCCCGGGGTATGCCGACGCGCGGAAAGGCGCCGAAGATGGAGGTCCGCGCCGAGGCCAGGCCCGTGTCACGGCCCTGCCAGAAGGGCGAGTTGGCTGACAGGGCCAGCAGCAGCGGGACGTGTGTGCGCATCCGGTTCATCAGCGTGATGGCGCTCTCGGGATCGCCCACCCCGACGTGCACGTGCAGGGCGAACGTCGGCTCACGACGGGCGAGCGCCCGCATCGACTCCTGAACGAGCTGGTAGCGGGCCCCACGGGAGACCTTCACGTCGCTCCACAGCGCGCTCGGGTGGGTGCCGGCCGCGGCCGCACGAAGGCCTTCGCGCTCTACGACCTCTCGTAACGCCGCGCGTAGCGTGGCCGCCTCACGGCCCGCCGCCGCCGCTGTGGCATGAGGGGAGGTGGCCAGCTCGACTGCCGCCTCGTGGGTCTCGGCAGCGAACTGGGGCGCCACCCGCGCTGGGAGCGCGGCCAGCACCTGCTCGCCGGCCTGCGCCAGCGAGAAGTCCGACGGGTCCAGGAGCATCACCTCCTCCTCCAGGCCTACGGAGTAGGACGGGATCGAGGGCGACCACTCCGCCCACTCCGGAAAGCGCTCCTCGGTCATGTCCTGGGGTGAGAGCAGAGTCATTGTCAGGCTGGGCGGGTGCGGCGAGGCAGGGAACGTCCTCACCAAGGATCATGATTGCGAGTGATAGCCGCCTCCATAGGAGACGGACGGATGAACATTCTGTGCACACTTTGGCCATGTGGCCAAAGTCAGCTCGCCGGGATCGGGGGAGCCTTCGCCGATGGCGCTGGTCGCGATCGAGCCCGAAGCCAACCCGGAAGGAGGAGGAGCCATCACCAGGCGCAAGTTGACCTCCCTGCCGCTGATCGCGGTCACGACCTCGGAGCTGCGTCCGAGCCATCCTGTCACCGCGACGCCGCAGGGAGAGCCGCCACAGCTGGAGATGGCCCTGGGGCTCAAGTACCTCAAGGCGATCGAGGGTTCCGGTGCCATCCCGGTGGTGGTCCCGCCGCTGCGCCACGATCTGGTGGAACCGCTGTTGCATCGCGTCAGCGGGGTCTGCCTCTCGGGGGGACCGGATCTGGATCCCGAGGCCTACGGCGAGCGCCGCCACGAGCTGATCGGACCGACATGGCGCGAGCTCGACGCCTTTGAGATCGCGCTGGCGCGGGCCGCCGACGCGCGGGGGCTGCCGATCCTGGCCATCTGCCGCGGCCTGCAGGTGCTCAACGTGGCGCGCGGGGGCACGCTGCATCAGCACGTACCCGACGTCGTCGGCGAGCGGATAACGCACCGCCAATCCCGTCCCGGGGAAGAGGCCACGCACTGGGTCACGCTTCAGGACTCCAGCCGGCTGAGCGAGACGATGGGCTGCGTTCGCACCCGCGTGAACTCCTTCCACCACCAGGCGGTGGCGGATCTGGGCGGGGATCTGGTGATCAGCGCCCGGTCCAGCGACGGCACGATCGAGGGCATCGAGGCCAGTGACCGGGACTTCGTGCTCGGCGTGCAGTGGCATGCTGAGTGCCTCGTCCCCCGTCAGCCGCAGGCGGCGCTGTTTGACGCCTTCGTCGCCTCCGCTGAGCGGTTCGAGCAGACCCCGGCGCGCCTCACGCGCGCCGCCTGAGCGGGCGCCCGCCATGTGCGGCTTCTCCGGTGAGCTGGCTGTCGGTCGTCCCGCGGACCGGGATGCGGTCGAGCGGATGGCGGCGACGATGAGCGACCGTGGCCCCGACGGCGCCGGATCCTGGGCCTGCGGGTCAATGGCGTTCGCGCACCGTCGGCTGAAGGTGATCGATCTGACCGCGGCGGGAGACCAGCCGATGGTGGATGCCGCGCTCGGCCTCACGGTCGTCTTCAACGGCTGCATCTACAACCATCGGGAGCTGCGCACCGAGCTTCAGCACGAGGGCTACGCCTTCTTCTCCACCAGCGACACCGAGGTGATCCTCAAGGCCTACGACCATTGGGGCGCGCGGTGCGTCGAGCGTTTCGCCGGCATGTTCGCCTTTGTGCTCTACGAGCATCACTCCGGCCGCCTGGTGCTCGTGCGCGACCGGCTGGGGATCAAGCCGCTGTACCTGGCCGAGGTCCGCGGCGCGCTGCGCTTCGCTTCCACGCTGCCGGCGCTCCTGGCCGGGGGCGGGATCGACACCGAGCTCGACCCGGTGGCCCTGCACCACTATCTGAGCTGGCACGCGGTGGTGCCGCCCCCGCGCACGATCCTGCGCGGAGTGCAGAAGCTGCCACCGGCAACGCTGATGACCGTGGCGCCGGACGGGCAGCGAGTGAGCGAGCGGTACTGGCGCGCCAGCTTCACCCGTCGCACCGAGCACGCCGAGTGGAGCGGGGAGGGCTGGGCCCGCGCGATCCTGGCCGCGCTGCGCACCGCGGTCGACCGCCGCATGGTCGCCGACGTGCCCGTCGGGGTGCTGCTCTCAGGGGGGCTCGACTCCAGCCTGATCGTCGCGCTGCTGGCCGAGTCCGGGCAGCGTGGCCTGGAGACCTTCAGCGTGGGCTTTGACGACGTCGGCGAGCGTGAGGGCAACGAGTTCCGCTACTCGGACGTGATCGCGGACGTGTTCGAGACCACCCACCACCGAATCCACGTGTCCACCGACCGGATGCTGCCGGCACTCGACGGTGCCGTCCGCGCGATGAGTGAGCCGATGGTCTCCCACGACGCCGTGGCCTTCTACCTGCTCTCTGAGCAGGTGTCGCAGTCGCTGAAGGTGGTGCAGTCTGGCCAGGGCGCCGACGAGGTCTTCGCCGGCTACTCCTGGTACCCGCCGATGGCGGAGGCCACGAGCGGCGGCGTGGATACCTATCAGGCGGAGTTCTTCGACCGCCCGCACAGCGAGTTCGCGCAGACGCTGCAACCCGATTTCCTGCTGGACTTCGACCCCAGCCGCGGGTTCCTGGAAGAGCACTTCGGGGGCTCCGGCGCGCAGGAGCCGGTCGATCGGGCACTGCGACTCGACACCGAGGTGATGCTGGTCGACGACCCTGTCAAGCGAGTCGACAACATGACGATGGCTTGGGGCCTCGAGGCCCGGACGCCGTTCCTGGACCACGAGCTCGTGGAGCTGGCGGGGGCCTGCCCACCGGTGCTGAAGCTCGCCCACGGGGGCAAGGGAGTGTTGAAGACGGCGGCGCGCAGCCTCCTCCCCGAGATTGTCATCGACCGCCCAAAGGGCTACTTCCCGGTGCCGGCACTGTCCACCTTGGAGGGCCAGGCGCTGGAGCTGGTGCGGGAGACGCTCGACGAGAGCGCCGTCCGCGCGCGGGGGGTCTTCCGGCCCGACCACGTGCGTAAGCTCCTGGCCGCGCCCAACGACCACCTGACTACGCTCGAGGGGTCGAAGCTGTGGCAGCTCGCCCTGCTGGAGCTGTGGTTGACGAGCCATGGAATCTGAGCTTCAGCCCGTGTTCGACGAGCACCGCCAGCTCGACGGCGGTCCGCGCTCGGTTTACGACTCGCTGCTGGAGGCGCTCGACGGCCTCGATCTGATCGCGCTCCAGGAGTCGGTGGCCGAAGCCCTGCGGGCTCGGGGGGTCAGCTTCGGGAGCCGTCCGTTCGTGGTGGATCCCGTGCCGCGACTGATCACCGGCGCGGAGTGGCGGAGGATCGAGGCCGGGCTGGTGCAGCGCACCCGGGCCCTGAACCGCTTCCTGATGGACGCCTACGGTCCCCAGCGCGTCGTGGCGGAGGGCATCCTCTCTCAGGGCACCGTGGAGGAGGCGGAGGGCTTCGAGGCCGATCTGGTCGGGCGCCTGCCGCCACAACGGTGGCCGGCCGCGATCGTCGGCTTTGACCTCGTCCGCGACGTCAACGGCGAGTTTCTGGTCCTGGAGGACAACGTGCGGACGCCGTCGGGCTACGCCTACGCGCTGGCGGCGCGGGAGGCGCTGCAGGAGGCGCTGCCCGGCGAGGGCTGGCCGGCGCCACGCCCGGTCGACCCGGCCACGTTCAAGCTGCTGGCGGACGTGATGCGCGCAGCCGCTCGGCCCGGGGCGCCGCGGGGCGCGGTCGTTGTGTTGACCGACGGGCCGGACAACGTCGCCTACTACGAGCACGCTCGCGCGGCGGAGCGGCTGGGGGCGATCCTGGCCACGCCCCGCCAGCTCGACGTGGTGGGGGAGCGGCTGGGAGTTCGCCGATCCGACGGGAGCCTGGAGCCGGTGGAGGTCGTATACCGCCGCACCGACGAGGATCGCGCCTACGACGAGCGCGGGGAGGTGACCGCCGTGGCGGCCAGACTGCTGCCGCCGTGGCTGGCGGGGAACCTCGGCCTCGTCAACGCCTTCGGCAACGGGCTGGCCGACGACAAGCTCATCCACGGTCACGTGGAGGATTTCATCCGCTTCTACCTGGAGGAGGAGCCGGTGTTGCACTCGGTGCCGACGAGCCACGTGGCCAGCGAGCCCGAGGCCACGATCGCCAACCTCGACCAGCTCGTGGTCAAGCCGCGCCATGGCCACGGTGGCAAGGGGGTGGTCATCGGTCCGCATGCGCGGGCGGAGGATCTGGAGCACCTGGCCCAGGACCTGGCGCGCCGTCCCGAGGGCTACATCAGCCAGCCGTTGATCACGCTCTCCCGGCATCCGACGGTCATCGACGGGCGACTTCAGCCGCGCCACGTGGATCTGCGTCCGTTCGCCTTCGCCGGTCACCAGGTGTCGCTGATGCCGGGTGCTCTCAGCCGCGTCGCCTTCGATCCCGGTGCGCTGGTGGTGAACTCCTCCCAGAACGGTGGTGGCAAGGACACCTGGGTGGTCGACTGAGCGGCTCAACCACCTCCGCGCAGCATTCGTCGGCTGCGGAACTCCTCCAGCACCCCCTCCTCCATGACTTGCTGGCGATCGAGCGGGCCGATGGCGAGGTCGTGCTCGGCGTCGCGGCACCAGAAGCGGGGGTGGCGGTGCAGCCAGCGGGTGGCATCGCGTTTGCCCATCTCGGTCAGCGCCTGCACGAAGTGCGGCTCGAAGAACAGAAAGGAGAGGAACTCCCCGCGAGAGCGGTTCCCGCTGCCTAGTGCCCGGGCCATGACCGCGAAGTCGATGTCGCGCAGGCCGCGGAGCCCGCCGTAGCGCTCGCTGAAGGTCTGCTCAGCCAGGCGGCCGATTTCCCCGCGCCGCCTTGGCGACACGAGGGCATAGGAGATCGGCCGGTAGGGGGCATGGCCCCGCGCGATCCGGTAGCTCCGCGTGGATCCGATGGTGCCGGTGCTGGAGTCCTCGACGAAGAACGAGTTGATCGCCGCGAGCCGTCGCAGGTCCTGGCCCACCTGATCGACGAGCAGACCATCGAGGACGTTGGCGGCCACATCGGCGATGCTCGGTTGCCGGCGGCTCGCGGCCGAGCTATCCAGGCTGGGTCCGAACGGCTCCAGCCCGATCACGATCAGCTTCGTCGCGCCGAGGTCCACGGCGGGCTTGATGGGGCTGTTGAGCCGGGTGCCGCCGTCGGTGTAGTGGCCGGCGGCAGCCCGCGGCGAGGTCACCTCGACGGTCGGGAACAGCACGGGGATCGCCGCCGAGGCCCGCACGTGCTCGCCCCGGAGCCGCGTCTTGACGTAGCGGATGCCCCCGTCCATACGTCGCGGAGCGTCTTCATGGCTGGCCAGGAAGCCCACGGACTTGCCCGACGGTAGGGCGGTGGCGATCACGCACACGGCGTCGAGCTCCCCCCGACCGACGTTCAGGGACAGGCGGTGCCAATCGATCCAGCGGTCCAGGCTGGCGGCCAGGGGGGAGGGGTCCAGCAGGCTCGCCAGACCCACGCGGGGCAGCCCGGCCGCGCGCCCGAGGGTTCGCAGCAGCATCCGGGCGCCGCCCACGCCGACCAGGCGGGCGATCACGTCCGGCTTGCGCAGGTCCCGCCACAGCGCCTCCGCCCGGCGGACCTGCTCCTCTGTCGATAGGTGGGCCAGCGAGGCGAGCGCGGCCGCGTTGATCGCGCCGACGCTGGCCCCGCACCAGATCGACACGCGCTCGCCCCGCTCCTGCAACGCCGGCAGCAGCACCGAGAGCGCGCCGATCTCATAGGCCCCGCGGGCGCCCCCACCCGGCAGGACTACGGCAATTGACACCGCCTCAGTTGCCGCAGCTGGTGTCCAGCATCAGTGTCTCTTGCTCGGCCATTCCCTCGCTCCTCGTGGTGGTGGGGTACTGGACCAAGGGTGCTGCTCGGCGCCGCTCCGGCCTAGGGCCAGCGGGCCAAGGTGGCGGGGGGAGGGATTGGACGGCTGGCGCGGGGGTCGAACCAGCGAAGAGCTATTCGTCGGATGAACGAGCGGTCCGGGTGCGCGGATGAGGTCATCCTCGGAGATCCGAGTTACGGCAAACCGCCCTGAGCGCTCCGCCCTCCGAGCCCCGATCAGGGCTCGGTCAGCACTGCGGGATGGGAGGACTGAACGTTCCCACGCCCGGGGTGTTGGTGTAATAGTCGCTCACGTACGTCCCGTTGGTGAGGCGGTCCCAGATGGCGCTGTTGGCGTGCTTCCCGTGGACGACCTCACCTGTCGTCTGACAGACGATGTCTATCTCCTGCCCGTCATAGACCGCGCCGACTTGCGCAGAGGAGGAATAGCTGGGTCCCGTCCGCTCCTTCAGCCCGCACCCGCCCTCGGCGCACGTCCCCACCACACGCTGGACGAAGTAGTGGGCGTGCGGGGGCTGGACTGGCGGCTGCACTACGGGGGGCGGCGGAGACGGCTGTCCGTAGCCCTTGTGATGGATGAACTGCACCCCGACGATGCCGGTTATCCGGCCGCGATAGATGATGTTGTCATACGGGTAGCTGGCCTCGCTGATCTGTATGCGATTGCCCAGGACCGCGGTGACCACCGCAACATGCCCGTAGGGCGCGTAGGCACCGTAGTTGCCCGGTTGGTAGACGGCGATGGCCCCCACCTCCGGCGTGTTGTCGACCGGGAAGCCGGCACGCGCTGCGTCCACTCCCCAGTAACGCGCGTTGCCCAGGTTACCGGGTAGGTCGGGACGGTTCGCCCACGCCCAGGCCGTGCATCCGCCACCCGTGTAGGGATTGCTGAAGCCCTTCCCCCCACGGGCCTTCGGAAGGCGAAGGGCGCGACGGTGCTTGACGTTGATCGACACGCACTTGAGATGCCGGTGGCGCCGCTGACAGGAGCGAGCGGCCTTACGCGGCGTACCGCGCGTCGCATGCGCTTGCGCGCCCCCCGGGCTCGCGGTTGCGATGCCGGCAGGAGCCAGCATCATGGCGGTGAGCACCAGTGTAAACAGCAATCGTGCCCGCGGCGCCTCGGTCCTCTTCCCCATTCCGACCTCCGACAGGTGTTCGGGGGCGGCGACCCCCAGCGTGGACAGGGCTCTAGTGTGGTGTCCGTTTAAATAGTTGGCGGTTACGGTAGGAGGGGGTCATGCCTACTCCTACTGCTGTTCAGATCACTCTGTCGGATGATGAGCGCTCGGTGCTGGAGTCGTGGACTTCGCGCCGG
>JALYYW010000011.1 GCA_030946085.1 Actinomycetota bacterium | reverse complement strand
TGTAGCGGATTGGGCGGGCGCCCGATGCCGGCCCGGCCGGGCGCGAGCAGCGGAGAGGGGGGGATTCGAACCCCCGAACGAGGTCGACCCCCGTTACGCGATTTCCAATCGCGCCCGTTCAGCCGCTCCGGCACCTCTCCAGGAAACGCGCAGCTAGGGTAGCGTGGCCGCACCGCCGCGGAACTGCCACGCGCCGTCGCGCAGCAGCGGCACTTCCTGCCCGTCATGGGTTATCCCGGTGACCGAGACCTTGTCGGAGCCGATCATGAAGTCGATGTGGATGTCGCTGCGGTTCAGCCGCGCGCGATCCTCCTCACCGTCGATGGCCATATCGAAGCCGGCCCCCAGCGCGATGTGGCTGGCGGCGTTCTCGTCGAGCAGGGTGTCGAAGAAGACTCTCCCGAGCTGCCCGATGCGGCTTTGAGCATCGACCAGCGCCACCTCCCCGAGCTGGGCGGCGCCGCCGTCGCGCGCCGCCAGGGAGCGGAGCGCCGCCGCGCCGCGGTCAGCCTCGATCTCCACCGCGCGGCCCTCCTCAAAGCGCACCCGCAGGCCCTCTATCAGGACTCCGGTGACCAGCAGCGGCTTGGTGGAGGTCACGGTGCCGCTGGTGCGCGACGGGTCGGGGCTGGTGAAGACCTCCTCGGTGGGCAGGTTGGGCCGGTGCTCGATCCCGTCCACGGTGCTGAACCGAGCCGCTCGCCAGCGGCTTGAAAGCAGCAGCCCCACGGTCAGCTCCGTTCCCGGGCCGCTGAAGCGCAGCGCGTCGAGCGCCAGCGCGTCGAGCCGGCGCGTCACCTCCACGAGCTGGTCCATGCGGGCGTTCCAAGTGGCCACGGGGTCGGGCTCCTCCAGGCGGCAGACGTGGACGATGTCCTGCCAGAGCCGATCCAGCGCCGCCTGGCCTCGCAGCTCGGGGTGCACGAGCTCCGCCCACCCCACCGTGGGGCACGGGCCCACTGTCCAGTTGACGGTGCGCTCGTTGACCACCCGCTCGGTTTCACGCACGCGCGGGAGCATGTCCCGTCCCAGTCGCTCCGGGTCGACCCCGTCCATCAGTTGGGGCTCGACGGTTCCGTTCAGCGAGATCGCGGCGCCCCGGTGCTCTCCCAGGGCGAGCACGTTCTGGCCGATCCACTCCGGCACGTACCCCAGCGTGTCCGGGTCGGCGTACAGCGCCCGGGCGCGCTTGATGTGGGGGTCGAAGTACCGGGTGTCCACGAACCTGGCCCCGGTCCGGTAGGCGGCCCGCGCTACCGCGCGCGTCAGCTCCTCCTTGCCGGGCTCGGTGCTGAGCGACACGATCTGGCCGGCCTGCACGTTGGCGCCGAAGCGCACGATCAGCTCGGCCAGTCTCCGGGCCCGGTCACTGTCGCTCATGCTCGCCTCCCGTGATCAGGATCCCGGGGTTGAGGATGCCGGCCGGATCAAGCTCTGCCTTGACGGCTCGCAGCGCCGCCATGCCCAGCGGGCCGATCTCCTGTTCATACCACCGCAGGTGGTCACGACCCACGCCGTGATGATGGCTGATCGATCCGCCCGCCGCCAGGATCGCGTCGCTGGCGGCCGCCTTGGCTGCATGCCACTGCGCCAGCGGATCGGCCAGTGACGCGCAGCCCACGGTGAAGTACAGCGAAGCGCCGGCGGGGTACACGTGCGAGATGTGGCAGAGGATCACCGGCGGCGTCCCCTGCGCGCTCAGCGCCTCACGCAGCGAGGTGCCGACCGCGGCGTAGAGGGGCGCCAGCGAGGACCAGAACGTCGCGGTCTCCAGTGTCTCCACCAGCGCTCCCGCCTCCAGCAGCGCGTCACGCAGGTAGGGCCCCTCGAAGCGCTCCTTCACCCAGGCCTCCCCGGCGGCGGGATCGGCCTCGCCGCCGGCCTCGCGCAGGATGGCGGCCGCCGCGTCCGCTCCCCCTCGTGCGGCGCCGGTCGATCCCTCGTAGCCGAGGATGGCCAGGCAGCCACCCCCGGCGCCCCGCCCGAGCTCGCCGGGACGGCTGAGGTTCAGGGCCGTCTCGGCTTCGTCGGAGAGCCGGGCCACCGTGGGCACCGGGCCGTCCTGCACCAGGCGCCTGAGCACCGCTGTGCCCTGGCTGAAGGAGGGCAGCCGCCAGCCCTCGTAGATCCGCCCCTGCGGGGCGGGGCGCACCGCCACGGAGAGCTCGGTGATGACTCCGAGGGCACCCTCGGAGCCGAGCATCAGCTGTCGCAGGTCGGGTCCGGCGGCAGAACGCGGGGCGCGGCCGAGCGTCATCGACCCCGCGGGCGTGGCAACCCGCAGTCCCAGCACCACCTCGTCGAAGCGGCCGTACCCCGCCGAGGCCTGACCACTGGAGCGGGCGGCGGCAAAGCCGCCCAGGGTGGCGTACTGAAAGGACTGGGGAAAGTGGCCGATCGTGTACCCGTGGTCCGCCAGCAGTCGCTCCGCTTGGGGCCCCCGCAGCCCGGGCTGCAGCACCGCGATGCGGGACTCCTCGTCGAGTGCCACCAGGGCATCCAGCCGCCGGAGGTCGAGCGCCACCCACCCCCGGAAGCGTCCCGCCTCCGGCGTCAGGCCTCCGACCACCGAGGTCCCGCCGCCGAAGGGCGTGAGCGCGATCCGCTGCGCGGAGGCGATCTGCAGCAGATCCAGGATCTGCTCGTGGCTCTCGGGCGCCAGCACCAGGTCGGGGGCGGACAGCGGTATCCCGGCGCCACCAGCGCGGGCGCCAGGCGCGGTGGGGCCAACGGGATTACCTCGGGCGAGCTCGGCCGCGGCCGGGAGCTCTTCACCCCGAGGCCCTGCGACAGCAGCCTCAGCACCTCGGCGGGAAGATCCGGCACCCGTTCCGGATCGCCCCAGCCCCACCAGGAAAGCTGCGGATGGGCCTCGGCCGGCCGTGCGATCGCCACCGCGCCACGGTAGCCGCTAACGCCGGCTCCGCGTCACTACGAGCTGTGCCAGTGCGGAGTGGCCAGCATCGCCAGGCGCAGCTGCTTCTCCGCCACCCGCGCGATCTCGGTCTCCGCTTGGGGCGCCGCCACGGGCGCGTCGAGCATCGCCCCCACGGTGGCGATCATCGTGTTGACCAGCAGGCCCGCGAGCATCTGCAGATCCTCGGTGCTCCACTCGCGCAGGACCGGGAAGCGAGCCAGGTCGGTGGCCAGCTCGCTGGTGAACAGCCGGATCTCGTTGCGGACCGCGTGACGCAGCACCGTGTTGCCAGTAGAGCCGAGGCGGATCACGAACAGGAAATGCTGGCGGTGGGCCCGCACGTGGTCGACGAGGATCTCCACCGAGCGGCGGATGATGTGCTCGGGCGGGAGGCCCTCGCGCGCCTGCCGGAGCATGGCTCGCAACGTCCGGAAGGACTCCTCCACGAGTGCCAGTCCGAGCTCGTCCATGCTCTGAAAGTGGCGGTAGAAGGCGGTGGGGACGACGCCGGCGGCTCGCGCCACGCTGCGCAGGCTCAAGCGCTCGAAGCTCTCCCCGGCCTCGATCTGGAGCAGGGCGGCGTCCATCAGCGCCTGCCGTGTGTGCTGGCGGCGCTCCGCCTGGGTGCGCGGGGTGCGGGCGAACGCCTCGCGCCCCTTGCCGGCAGCACGGGTATGTGGTGTACGCCCGTTCACCTTGATCCTGTGCGTTGGCTCACATATCGCAGTTTATCGCTTGACGGCAAGGAAACCGTGGCTACACTTCTTAGTGCACATGTGTCCACTAACTAGCTAGAGACGAGATGCCTGCCGCAACCTCCCCCCGCCGCCTGCTCGGCTCCTCGCTGGTCGATCTGCTGCTCGGTCCCCACGGGATCGATCGCTACCTGGAGCTGATCCGGCCCGACCTGACGATCCACGACGCTCGCGCCCGCGTGGTGGCGCTGCAGCGCCAGACGCCCCGCAGCGTGACCCTGACGCTGCGCCCGAACTCCGCCTGGAAGGGGTTCAGCGCCGGCCAGTACCTGCGCCTCGGCGTCGACATCGACGGCGTCCGCCGGACCCGCACCCTGTCCCCGGCCTGCTCGCAGCACCGGGCCGACGGGCTGCTGGAGGTCACCGCCACAGTTCACCCCCACGGCCTCGTCTCACGCCACCTCCACGAGCGGATCCAGCCCGGCGCGATCATGCATCTCGGTGCCGCCAGCGGCTCCTTCACACTGCCCGAGGTCCGTCCCGAGCGACTCATGCTGATCAGCGGCGGCAGCGGGATCACCCCGGTGCTGGCGATGCTGCGCACCCTCTGCGACGAGGGCCATGGCGGGGAGCTGGTCTTCGTGCATTACGCGCGGACCGCCGCCGACTGGCTCTACCGCCCGCACGTGGAGCACCTGACCGCCGAGCACCCGGGCCTGCGCGTGCATTACCTCGCCACCCGGGAGGGCGGCGCGCGCCTGAGCCAGGAGCTCGTCCGCGAGCTTCTCGGCGGCGAGGACCCGACCACCGCCCATGCCGCGGTGTGCGGGCCGCCCGCCCTGATCGACGCGGTGCGCTCGGTCTGGCACCAGGCGCCCGAACGCGTACTGAGCGAGACCTTCACGCCGCCGTCGCTGACCGTGACCGGGGAGGCCGCCGAGGGAACGCTGCGCTTCCTGCGCAGCGACGCGACGGCGCCCGTCGGGGAGGGGACGCTGCTGGTGCAGGCCGAGGCGGCCGGGCTCTCCCCGGATTTCGGCTGCCGCATGGGGATCTGCCACACCTGCACCTGCCGCAAGAGCGCCGGCGCCGTGCGCAACCTGTTGACCGGAGAGGTCTCCCGCGAGGATGACGAGGACATACAGCTGTGCATCTCGGTTCCCGCTGGAGACGTTGCCCTAGAGCTTTGAGAACGAGAGGAACGAGAAAGCTATGCCCACCACCCATCCTGAACTGACGCCCGACCAGGTCGAGGCCCTCGGCCGTGAGCTGGACGAGCTGCGCAGCCGCTTGGTCGCCGACCTCGGCGAGCGCGACGTGGAGTACATCCAGCGCATGATCAAGGCCCAGCGCGGCCTGGAGGTCGCTGGCCGGGGACTTCTGTTCGTAGGCTTCCTGCCGCCGGCCTGGCTGGGAGGCGTCACCGCTCTGTCGCTGTCGAAGATCCTCGACAACATGGAGATCGGCCACAATGTGATGCACGGCCAGTACGACTGGACCCAGGACCCCGCGCTGGACTCCAAGCGCTTTGAGTGGGACAGCGCCTGCCCGGCAGATCAGTGGCGCCACTCGCACAACTACATGCACCACACCCACACCAACGTGCTGGGCAAGGACCGTGACATCGGCTACGGCATCCTGCGGATGTCCGAGGATCAGCCCTGGCGCAAGCGGGACCTGGGCAATGCGGTCTACGCGACGCTGCTCGCGCTGTTGTTCCAATGGGGCGTCGCGGTGCACGACCTGGAGGTGGAGCGGATCGAGGCCGGTGAGGTCAAGCTGAGCGACAAGCGTGAGATGCTCGGGCAGATCTGGCAGAAGGGCCGCCGCCAGGTGCTCAAGGACTACGTCCTGTTCCCCGTGCTCGCCGGTCCGTCGGCGCCGTTCGTGCTCAGCGGCAACCTGACCGCCAACCTCGTGCGCAACGTGTGGTCCTACATGATCATCTTCTGCGGTCACTTCCCCGAGGGGGTGGAGG
>JALYYW010000181.1 GCA_030946085.1 Actinomycetota bacterium | reverse complement strand
CGTTTGGGGCCTGCCGCGCTGGCGTTCGCCGTCGCGCCGGTTTCGGTGGGAGCCCCAGCACTCCGGCGGAGCTTGACCGATGGGTCCTCAGCGGTAGAGGGTGTGACCTCGTTCAGCGCCACATGGTCGTGGTGGCCGAGGCTGGTGATCTACTGGCGCTGGAGGGCCTACGCAATGCAATGTCGCATGCGGCGATGCGCTTCCGCATGGTAGCCTGAGCAGGAGTGCCCAGGACCGTGCAGATCCGCAATCTCGACGATGCCGTTTACGCGGCGCTCGCGCGTCGTGCGGCTGAGGAGGGGATCAGCGTGCCCGAGCTGCTCCGAGGCGAGGCCGCGCGGTTGGCCGCGCGGCCCAGCGTGGCGGAGTGGCTTTCACGCAGCCGGCGTTCTTCATCGATCGGGCGCGCCGAGATCACCGCGGTGCTCGACGCGCAGCGGGGTTCGTGGCCCGATGCTGGTTGTTGACGCATCGTGCCTGTGTGAGGTCCTGATCGGAGCGTCCAGCGCAGAGGTCGTCCGCCGCCGGCTGGCCGCCGACGACGATCATGCCGCCCCGCACATCGTGGACGTCGAGGTCTTCGGCGTCCTGCGGCGCGAGCATCTACGCGGGCGCCTGGATCGTACTGAGGCCTCCCAGGCGGTCGAGGATCTGGAGGCCTGGCCCGGGGAGCGCTTCGGTCACCAGCTCCTTCTCTCCCGGGCATGGGAACTGCGGGACACCGTGCGCGGCTGGGATGCGATGTACGTGGCCCTCGCCGAGGCGCTGGATGCGGTACTCGTAACGACCGACCGCAGACTCGCAGCGGCGACGGGGCCGGCATGCCAGATAGAGACGATTCAGGCTCAGGGCCTATCCCGATAGGCCGGTACACCTGGATGCGACCGATGACCTTCGCCATGCTTCGTCCTCGGGGGTTCGCCGTAGCGCTGCTACGGCTTCACCCCCTGCGTCCTCGCCTGACTCGGTCCTCGGCCGCCTCAGGCGCACCCCCTATCCGGGATAGCCCCTTAGCCTGCCGCCCCCACTGAGCATTCGGGCAGCGGTAAGGGTTTATCCGGCTCGCCACCTCTTTCGCGCCTGGAAGGCACGCTTGCGCGCCGGGAAGGTACCCGCTGCGGTTACTCAGCGGTAGAGGGTGACCTCGTTGAGCGCCACCTGGTCGTGGTGACCAAGGCTGGTGATCCACACTAGGTAGTAGCGGTAGCGCACGCCGGCGGTGGTGAGGGGGATCGACTGGGAGGCCGCCACCGAGGGCGCCGCGCCCACCTGCTTCCAGCCGGCGTCGGGCCAGGTGGCGGGCGGGCGGTTGCTGCGCGCGTAGATCGCGGCGCTGAAGCCGGGCGTCTTGGTCGCGATCCGCAGCACCCGCGCGGCGACGCCCGGGTTGGCGTCCACGTAGAGGCCGACGCCGGCCTTGCCCAGGCCGCCGTAGTAGTGCTGGGTGTCCCAGGCGGTGCTGAGGTCGTTGTCGATGGCCAGGCCAGGATTGGGGTGCTCGTTGGCGGGGGTTCCGAGGGGGTTGTAGCCCTGCGCGCAGGACTGGCAGAGCGCCACCTGGCTGAGCGCCGGGGAGGGAGGAGGCTGCTGAAGCTTGCCGGTACCGTGGTGGGACCTCGTGGCCAGGAACGCCGCCGCCCCGCCGATCAGCGCCACCAGCAGGATGGCGCCGAACACGGCCAGGACCCGGTGGCGGATCCGGAACGGGACCCGTCGCTGCTTGCGTGAGGGGAGCGTCCGCAGCACGGTGGTCACTTCACCCGTGGCGCTGCCGGCGCGGGCCGCCTCGATCGCCAGGGCGTCCTCCAGCTCGGCGATCAGCTCCGCGTCGTTGGCGTAGCGGTCCTCCTGACGCTTGGCGGTGGCCGTATCCACGACCGCGGCTAGGCCGGCCGAGACCTCGGGGCGCTTGACCTGCACGTCGGGGAGCTGCTCGCGCACGTGCTTCATCGCCACCGCCACCTGGTTATCGCCCTTGAACGGCACCTCTCCGGTCAGCATCTCGTACAGCACGACGCCCAGCGAGTAGAGGTCGGACTGGCCGGTTACCGGCTGTCCCAGAGCCTGCTCGGGGGAGACGTAGTCGGTGGTCCCGAGCACGCGCCCGTCGGCGGTCAGCCCCTCCTCGTCCAGCGTGCGCGCGATCCCGAAGTCCGTGACCTTGGCCGAGCCCTCCTCGTCGATCAGGACGTTCTGGGGCTTGACGTCCCGGTGGACGATGTGGCGGGCGTGCGCGACTCCCAGCGCCCGGGCGATCTCGATGGCGTAGGCGACGGCCTCCGCGATCGGAAGGCGGCCCAGGCGGCGGATCCGCTCCTTGAGCGTCTCGCCCTCGACGTACTCGAACACGATGTACGGCCGGCCCTCGTCCTCGGCGGCGTCGATCACCCCGACGATGTGGGGATGTGAGAGCTGCGCCACCGCGCGCGCCTCCCTGCGGAAGCGTTCGAGCTGATCGGAGTCGGTGGCGACCTCACGGTTCATCAGCTTGATCGCCACCCGGCGCTGGAGCGTCTCGTCCAGCGCGCAGTAGACGGTCGACATACCGCCCGCGCCGATTCGAGCCTCCAGCCGGTAGCGGCCGTTGAGCGTCGTGCCGAGGATCGTGTTCATCCGTTGGGCTCTATTTTGCGCTACTTGCCAGTCATCCTGGTCCGTAGGCACCCTCCGGTCGGGCTGATGTTGATCGGCCTGCTGGCCCTGGGGGTGCGGCTGGCGTACATCCTGGTGGTGGCCCGCGCGCCGGTGGGCGTCGGAGGGGACGCCGGCTTCTACCACAGCGCCGCCAACCTGATCGCGCACGGGCACTTCTTCTACCGCGGCATCTTCGGCCACCCCCACGCCACCGCCGAGCACCCGCCCCTGTTCTCGCTCGTGCTGGCGGCGGTTTCGCTGTTCGGCGGGGATTCGCTCCTGGCCCATCGGGTGGCTGGCTGCGTGATCGGCAGCCTGGCGGTGGTGCTGATCAGCCTGCTGGCGCGCAGGGTAGCGGGAGCGCGCTCGGGCTGGATCGCCGGGGTCCTGGCGGCCCTCTACCCACCGCTGATCACCGCCGACGGGCTGGTGATGAGCGAGCCGCTGTTCGTCCTCGGAGTGGCCGGGGCGCTGCTGCTGGCGATCCGGCTGCGCGCCGAGAAAGGGGGTGGGGCGCGCGGCGCTGCGCTCCTGGGCCTCGTTCTAGGTCTCTGCACGCTGACCCGGGGGGAGGGGTTGCTGCTGCTCCCGCTGCTGGGATGGCCGGTGGCGCTGGCGGGGGCGCGGGGAACCCGGTGGCGCCGCGGGGCCGCGGTGACGGTGGCCGTCGCGCTTACGCTGGCGC
>JALYYW010000178.1 GCA_030946085.1 Actinomycetota bacterium | reverse complement strand
GGGCGAACTTCTCCACTTCGCTGCTGGTCGTCATCGCCACGCCGTTCATCGCGGCCTCCCAGTTCCTAACGCTGCTGGACCGCGCGCTCGGCTTCCACTTCTTCGACGCCTTCGTCGGCGCCGGCAGGAACGGCAACGTGGTCATGTACCAGCACATCTTCTGGTTCTACTCCCACCCCGCCGTGTACATCATGATGCTGCCCGGGTTCGGGATCATCTCCGAGGTCCTGGCGGTCAAGGCGCGCAAGCCGATCTTCGGCTACCGGATGATGGCCTTCTCGCTGCTGGCGATCGTGGTCCTCGGCTTCACCGTGTGGGCGCACCACATGTTCGTCTCCGGGATGCAGCCCTGGATCCGCATCCCGATGATGATCACCACCGCGATCATCGCGATCCCGACCGGCATCAAGATCTTCTCCTGGCTGGCCACGCTATGGCGAGGGGTGCTCCACCTCGACACGCCGATGCTGTTCGCGCTCGGCTTCCTGACGATGTTCACCCTGGGCGGGATCAGCGGCGTGATGCTGGCGATGATCCCCTTCGACATCCACGTCTCGCAGACGTACTTCATCGTCGCCCACATCCACTACGTGCTGTTCGGCGGCTCGCTGTTCACGATCTACGCCGGCGTCTACTACTGGTTCCCGAAGATGACCGGGCGAATGTTCGACGACCGCCTGGGCAAATGGCACTTCTGGATGACCTTCGTCTTCTTCAACCTGACCTTCGCCCCGATGCACCTGATCGGGATCCAGGGGATGCCGCGGCGCGTAGCCGACTACTCCGCGCAGTTCGCCACCTGGAACCTGATCATCTCCCTGGCGAGCTTCGCGCTGGGCCTGAGCACGCTGATCTTCCTCTACAACATCGCCGCCAGCTGGCGCGGCGGTCCGCGGGCCTCGGCGAACCCGTGGCGAGCCCTGACGCTGGAGTGGCAGGTCTCCTCGCCGCCGCCGATCTTCAACTTCGATGCCGTCCCCACCGTCGTCGGCGGGCCCTACGAGTACGGGGTCCCGGGCGCGGTGCACGGGATCTTCAAGTCGCCGACCGAGGCCGCTCAGACGGTTGCCGCCGGCAGCCTCTCGATGCCGCCCAGCCAGGAGAGCCACGAATGAAGACAGCCCTCGTCGTCGCCAACGAGACCCTCGGGGGTCGATCGCTGATCGAGGCCGTGCGCCGGCGCGTCGCCGAGGACGAGGAGTTCCGCTTCGTCCTCGTGGTGCCGCAGACCCGGCCCCGGGCGGGCCTGGTGATCTACGACGACGCGGTGTTCGACGCCGCTCAGACGCGCGTGGACCTGGCGCTGCGCTTCGTCCACGCGGAGGGGATCAAGGCGCTCGGCGAGGTCGGCGACCCCGACCCCTACACCGCGACGATGGACGCCGTGCGCGAGTACCGGCCGGACGAGATCATCGTCTCCACCTACCCGGAGACGCGCTCGGGCTGGCTGCGCCGGGACTTGATCGAGCGCGTGGAGCAGGCCTCGGGCCTGGCGGTGGAGCACGTCGTCACCGACCCCGACAGCGAGGGCCTTCCCTTCAAGGTGACCCTGGCGGTCGCCAACCGCACCGCCAGTGGCGACGAGCTGCTGGAGGCGCTCCAGGCCGAGACTCGGCAGGCCGAGGGAACCGAGAACCTGTTCATCGTCGTCGTGCCCCAGGAGGGCGGGGACGGCTCGGCGACTCGCCGCGCCCGCACCCGCCTGAAGCTGGTGCTCGACCGCATGCTTAGCGCGGGGCTGTTCGCCGCCGGGATGGTCGGCGATCCCGATCCCTACACGGCGATCATGAACGCTCTGCAGTACTTCCGGGTCGATGACATCGTCGTCTCCACCTTCGCCGAGACCAAGTCGGGGTGGCTGCGCGCGGACCTGATCGACCGGGTCAAGCGGGTCAGCGGGAAGCCCGTCGAGCACGTCGTCCATCAAGACACCGCCAGCGCCCCTGCCTAGAGGAGCCATGGAAGCCGCCGCGATCGCCCACGCCCACGCCGAGCACCACGGGCCTCCGCCCGCCCACCGCTCCTCCCGGGCGGAGCCGGCCACGCTGGGAATGCTGCTCTTCATCATCTCCGAGGTGATGATCTTCGGCGCCTTCTTCACCGCCTACTTCTTCATCCGGGTCGTCAACCACGACCCCTGGCCCGCCGCCGGCACCCAGCTTCCGGAGGCCGTGGCGGGGATCAACACCGCGATCCTGCTGTCCTCGTCGCTCACCCTCCATTGGGCTCTGGTATCGATCAAGAACGGCAATCGCTTCGGAATGCGGGCGGGGATGCTCTCCACCTTCCTCCTAGGTGTGACGTTCCTCACCGTGCAGATCAACGAGTACGTTCACATCGGTTTCGCGCCCCACGACTCCGCCCAGGCCACGGTCTTCTACTCGCTCACCGGACTGCACGGCGCGCACGTGTTCATCGGCCTGTGCCTGCTGCTGATGGTCACCGTCCGCGCCTTCCGCGGCCACTACTCCCCCGAGCAGCACCGCGGCATGGAGGTGCCGGGGATCTACTGGCACTTCGTCGACATCATGTGGGTCGTCGTGTACACGTCGGTGTACGTGATCTGAGCCCCCTGTCGCGCGCCTGACCCCGTAACCGCGCCTTCCTCGTGCTGAACCCCCTTCGCTCCGAGGCCGAGGCCTTCCGCGCCCTCCTGTGGTTCGTGGCCATCGTCGCCGCCCTGGTGTTGGTGGTACTGGTTATCCAGGCGCTGACGTAGGCTCGGTGCCGTGCCCACCGCGCTTGCATTCGGGGCCAGCGGTCCGGGCGGCACCGTCGCCCTCCCCCTGCTGGTGCTGCTCTACTGGCTGCCCTACCACGCCCGCGCGCGGTCGCTGGCCGCCCAGGGGCGAGCCGTGCCCGGCTGGCGCCAGGGCTGCTACGCCGCTGGGCTGATCGCGCTAGCCGTCGCCCTCAGCCCCCCGGTGGGCAAGCTGGCCGATGAGCTGCTGCTGGCACACATGGTCGAGCACCTCTTGATCGGGGATCTGGCCGCGCTGCTGATCGTCCTGGGGTTGACTGGTCCGATGCTCGCCCCGCTGCTACGTAACCGCTTGCTCGCCCGCCTGCGGGTGCTCACGCATCCCGTGGTGGCCATGCCGGCCTGGGCGATCAACTTCTACCTGTGGCACCTCCCCGTCCTCTACCAGGGCGCCCTGCGCCACGACGGCGTCCACGCCCTGGAGCACGCCACCTTCCTGGGCCTGGGAATCGCGATGTGGATGGGCCTGCTCGGCCCCCTGCCCAAGCCCGCGTGGTTCGGCAACGGCGCCCGGCTCGTCTACATCGTCGCCGTGCGACTGCTGGGCACGGTGCTGGCCAACGCCATGATCTTCTCCGGCACCGTGTTCTACCCCTACTACCGCCTGGCGGAAGCGCACTGGCACATCAGCCCCTCGGCCGACCAGATCGCGGCCGCGGGGGTGATGATGGTGGAGGAGAGCCTGCTGACGATCGGCCTCTTCTGCTGGCTGTTCCTCAAAGTCGCCCGGGAGGGAGAGGAGCGTCAGCTGCTGCTGGACTACGCCGCCTCGCAGGGCGTCGAGCTGGACGAGCGCCGCGCGGCACGCGCGGTGGCGGCGGGACGCGGCGAGGAGCTGCGCGAGCGGCTCGGGGCCCGTACCGCGGCTATTTGATGGTGAGCGTGCCCTTCATGCCGGCGGCCTCGTGTCCGTCGACCGAGCAGTAGAACGTGTAGCTGCCCGGCTTCAGCGTGGCGCTGACGGTGGAGAGGCCGCCTCCGGAGACGGTCGCGCCGACCTGGTTGACGCCACCACCCTTGATGGCGATGTCGTGCGGCACCGAGGACATGTTCTTCATCCGCAGCGTCACCTGACCGGCCTTGGCGCTGCCGCTGGAGGCAAGGAACTTCAGCTGTCCCGTCGGGTCGGCGTCGATCTCCAGCCCGCCGTTCTTCTCGACGGCCGGCTTCTGGGAGACGCTCTGCACGGCGCTGGCCAGCGCCCCGCTGTCCTGGCCGGGCGTGGCGGCGACGTCGGCCACATAGCCGGCGACGTCCTCGGCCTTGCTTCCAGTGAAGAGCTTGGCCGGCATCGCGCCGCCGAAGGTCGGGTACTGGATCCAGTAGCTGACGAGCCCCCGGATGTCGGTGCCCCGCAGCTTGTCGGCCCGGTCCTGGCGGAAGGCATCATCGAGGCTGGGGCCCACGGCGCCGCTGGAACCGGCGTGGCTGAGGGTGTGGCAGGAGCCGCACTTCTGCACGAACAGCTGCTTGCCGCGGACGAGGTTGGGGGTTGGATGCTTGAGGTCGCAGCCGCTCAACGCCAGCAGCGTGACTGCGGACGCGCCCAGCGCGACCAGACTCCGGGACATGGCTGCGCGTGCTCTGCACATGACTGCCGGCGGCACTCTATCCGAGCAGGCAGCGGCGCGGCACCTGGAGGGCGCCCGGCGCCCGGCGCCCCGCCTCGCTGCACCTCGGGCGGCGCCGTACCCGCTGGTAGCATGGCGCGCGATGCGAATCCGTCAGCGGTATCGAATGCGGACGCCGAGCACCGGACGAGACGTGATCATCGAGGCCGAGCCCGGCGTCGAGTACATCGATCGTGAGACGGGCGAGCCGCTGCAGCCCGTCGCCCAGCTGCTCCCCCTCGCGCCGACCGTGTCGGAGCTCCCGTGGTCGGTAGACAACCTCCGCTTCTGCAACTGGTGCGATCAGCTGACCCAGAAGGACATGAACGACTGCCCGCACTGTGCCCGGCGGATGGACCCCCTGGACGACTGAGCGCGCCGTGGCCAGCTCCCGCCTGCTCGTCAGTCTCGTCGCTGGTCTCGCCCTCGCCACGGGCGTGTCCGCGTGCGGCGGGGGCGCATCCAACAGCGACACCACCGGCGCCCCGACGCTGACGGTGCCCACAGGCGGGGGTGGGAGCGCCGCCGCCAGCGCCGCGACTACGAGCACCACCACCTCTGCCACGCCCACGACCAGCGCCGGCTCCAGCGCCGCCGCCAGCTCCGCAACCACGTCCTCGTCGGCATCGTCTCCCTCCTCGGGAGGAACGAGCGCGCCGTCGGGAGGCACGTCGGGCTCCACCGGCTCAGGAGCCGGCGCGGGGTCGAGCGGGACCTCGGGCACCAGTGGCTCGGGCACCAGTGGCTCGGGCGGCGTCGGTACGGGCGCCACCGGCGGCTCGGGCACGTCTGGAAGCTCGGGCTCGGGCAGTGGCTCGGGCGGCTCCGGCAGCGGCGGCGCCGGGCTCAGCTCGGCGTTCTGCCAGCAGAACCCGGGCGCCTGCTAGCGACCCGGCCGGGTCGGGCCCGGCAAGCCCGCAGCTCAGTGGATCTGGGGCTTGGAGCGGATCGGGCTGGTGACCTCGGTGACGCTGTACTCGATTCGCGTCCCGGGGTAGTCGCAGACGTAGTTGGCGGTGTCGCCGATCGCACCCTGCACCTGGGTGCTGTTGGCGGGGTTGGCGCAGTTCTTCCCGCGGCTCTGGCGGTAGGCGTCCCGCTTCAGGGGCAGGTCGATGGAGAGCACCGGCGCCCAAGTCGGGACCGTGAGCGCGACCACCTCGCCACGCGTGACCGGGATCGGGGTGGCGAGCGGGAACTGGACCACCTGCCCCAGGTAGGGCTGCACGTGGATCGTCTCACTCTGCGCCATCACCGTCCACCGCCTCAGCCGCCGCTTGCCGACCGGCTTGAGGACTGTGATCGCCGCGCGCGGGGTGCCGCCATACCTGTGGGTGAGGTAGTGCACCGATGCTCTGGCGGTGGCAGCATTGGCGTTCAGACGGGAGAGGCCGAGCGTGAACGCCACGAGGTAGCCCGACCTCGTGACAGTCGTCGGATAGGCCGCGCCGGCGCGGATCGTCTCCAGCCCCGTCACCTGGGTGAGGATGATCGTGCAATTGGCCGAGCTCACGCCGGCCGGGCAGGAGGGAACCGCTACTGGAGTCCTTGGCGCGCCGAGCTCGAGGACACCGGCCACGGCCGGTGTAGCGGCGAGCGCGCCGGCTAGGATGGTCGTGGCCAAAATGGCTGGAGAGAAGCGTTTCATGCCCCCATTGAACACCAACGGACGGCGGCAGTTGCGCCTCCGTACCCCTCAGCGACCGGAGAACGTGGCCTTCCCGGGCCCCTGCTCCAGGAAAGTGCGCACGGCCCCGCGCAGGTCCTCGGTGTCGAACAGCCCGCCGGCGAGGAGCCCCACGCGATCGTTGGCGAGCTCCACGCCCCCCTGCCGGAAGTCCCGGATGACCTGCTTGGTGGCGGCGTGCGCCATCGTCGGACCCTCGGCCAACCCGCCGGCGAAGGCCCGCGCGGCCGCGTCGAAGCCATCGTCGGGGAGCACGCGATTGACCACGTTCCAGCGCTCCAGGGTGGCGGCGCTGTAGCGCTCGCCGGTCATCACCAGCTCCCGCGCCCGCCCGGTCCCCGCGCGTTCGGCCAGCCGTTGGGTTCCCCCCATCGCCGGCGTCAGGCCGACCACTCTCTCCACCAGCCCGAAGCTGGCCGCCTCGGCGGCCAGGATCAGGTCGCAGCTCAGTGCCAGCTCGAAGGCCCAGGTCAGGCACAGCGAGTGGGCGGCGAAGACCGTCGGGCACGGCAGGCGATCCACCCGGCGTCCCAGTTCGACCAGCTCGTCGAACAGCCTCGCCGCGGAGTCGGCGTCCTCCTGCGCGGCGAACAGCTCCACGTCCACGCCGGCGCTGACCACCCGGCCCTCGGCGCGGAACAGCACCGCCCGCGGCCGCGCGTTCTCCAGCTCGCCGATCACCTCCGCCAGCTCCCGTCCGAGCTCGGTCGTATACAGATTCAGCGGGGGCGCGTCGAAGCTGACGACGGTCACCTCCGCGTCCCGATCGATCCCGACGACGCTCATCGCAGCCTCTGCGCCACGGCCGCGATCTCGTCGGCATCCCCGGGCTGGGGCGTCCACGGCAGCTTCAGCGGATCGCCCTCGTAGCGCGGGATCACGTGAACATGGAAGTGGAACACGGTCTGCCACGCCGGTGCTCCGCAGGCGTTGAGCAGGTTGATCCCGTCCGCACCCAAGCGCTCCTTGAGGCGCCCGGCCAGCCGCTGGGCGGCCTGCATGGTGGCGCTCAGATCCTCGGCATCGATCTGCAGCAGGTCACGGGAGTGGCGGCGCGGGATCACCAGTGCGTGCCCGGGGGTGGCGGGACCGATGTCCATGAAGGCCACCGTCCGCTCGTCCTGGTCGATGATCTGGCCCGGGGCTTCGCCGGCCAGGATCTGGCAGAAGATGCAGTCGGGGTCGCTCACGCGCCCAGCCTACCGCTCCTCAGCTCCGGGACGATGGAGCAGCGCCCGCGCCCGCTCGATGGCTTGCTCGCGGCCGGCCAGCTCCCCTGCGAAGGCCGCCTGCTCCAGCTCGACCAGCACCTGCCCCAACCGGGGCCCCGGTCCCACCCCCAGCTCCCGCATCAGCTCGTCGCCCCGCACGGGCGGGCGCGGCCGTTCGCGACGCCAGGCCAGCGCCTCCCTGAGCAGCTGACGAGCCAGCTCCACGTGACGGTCGATGGCCGGCTCGGCACCCCGGCCGCGAGTCGCCAGGCGGTCGGCGACGCTCAGCAGCGTGACGTCGACCTCGACGGGTTCGCAGGTGCGCAGATAGCGGTAGATGGCATGGCGGCTGAGCGGCATCTCGTGCACCAGGAACCCCAGGCGCAGATGGTGACGCACGAGCGCGGCCACGTATTCTGCGAGCCGCTCGCTGGCGCGCAGCCGGCGCAGCAGCGCTACCGCCACCGCGGCGCCGGCCTCGTCGTGACCCATGAACGTCACCCGCCCGGCCGCCGTGACCCCTCGGGTCTGGGGCTTGGCGATGTCGTGCAGCAGCGCTCCGAAGCGCAGCGCCTGGCCGCGCGTGAGCTCGTCGGCCAACGGCTCTGCGAGCACCACCGCCACCGCCGGGGCCTGCTCGGCGAACAGGGGCTCGGGGTCCCGGGTCAACGCGATCGTCCTCTCCAGCACCGCGCGGGTATGGCCGTGGACGTCAAGGTGGTGGTACCGGCTCTGCTCCACGCCCTGCAGCGCGGTGAGCTCCGGCAGGATGGCCCCGGTCAACTCCAGCTCGTCCATCAGCGCCAGCCCCTTCGAAGCCCGCTCGGAGATCACGATCTGCTTGAGCTCGGCGAACACGCGCTCGGCGGCTACCCCTCCGAGCATCCGGGCGCCGGCGCGGGCGCCGGCGGCGGTGGCCGGTTCGATGGCGAACTCCAGCTCGCAGGCCAGCCGGACCAGGCGCAGGCATCGGAGCGGATCGGTGGCGAAGGCGGTCCCGGAGACCATGCGCAGGATCCCGGCCCGCAGGTCCTCGACCCCTGCGCAGGGATCGATCAGCTCGCCGCCGCCCAGCGGCCGCGCGATCGCGTTTACCGTCAGGTCCCGTGCCGCGAGGTCATGCTCGATCCTCCCGCCGACCAGCGGCAGCAAGTCGAGCTGCCAGCGATCATCGCGCGGCACCACGCGCCAGCCACCGAAGCTCTCCGAGAGCTTGAACGGGTGCGCCGGTACCAGGCGTGCGAGGCGTCGGGCCAGCGACTGGGGATCCTCCTGCACGGCCACGTCGAAGTCGACGGTCGGCCGTCCCAGGAGTTGGTCGCGGACGGCCCCGCCGACCAGCCAGGCCGCTTCGCTCACCAGGCCGGCGAGGGCCTGAATCGGGTCGACCTGGCTCAAGCCGACTCGCCGTCGCGGTGGTACCGGCGCGGCACGCGTGCCGAGATGCCGCAGACGATCTCGTAGTTGATCGTGCCGATACGCCCGGCGAGCTCCTCGGCGGTGATCCGCTCCGCGCCGTCGCCACCGATGACCGTTACCGGCTGGCCGACCACCACCGCGGGCTCCGGCCCCAGGTCGATGGTGATGTTGTCCATGCTGATGGTCCCCGCCAGCGGGTAGCGGTGACCGCCGATCAGCACGTCGCAGTTGTTGCTCAGAGCGCGGCGGATGCCGTCCGCGTACCCGATCGGCGCGGTCCCGATCCAAGTCGTCCGCCGCGCCACGAAGGTCCGCCCGTAGCCGGCGCTCTGCCCGGGGCGCGCCAGCTTGACCGCGGCCAGGTAGGAGGTGAGCTCCAGTGCGGGCTCCAGACCGTGCGCGAAGGGATCACGGTTCATCGGGTCGCAGCCGTAGATCGCAATCCCGCAACGCACCATGCTGAGGTCGGCGCCGCCGGCGCGCAGGGTGGCGGCGCTGTTGGCGGCATGAAGGACCAGATCGGGCTGGAGCACCCGCAGCTCGGCGGCGAATTCATCAAAGTTCGACAGCTGCGCCGCCATGAACTCGGGATCCTCGTCGGCGGTGGCGAAGTGGGTCATCGCACCGGCGAGGACGGTGGCCGGAGCGGACCGCAGGACCCGCCGCGCCACCCCCAGCGCCTGCTCCCGGTCACGTGTCCCCAGCCGCCCCATGCCCGTGTCGAGCTTGATGTGGATCCTGACCGCATCCCCCTCCTGCGCCAGCCCGGCCGCCGCAGCCACGAAGCCTTCCGACCAGGCCACGACGTCGGCGCCGGCACTCACCGCCGCCGGCAGCTCATCCTCGCTGAGGGCTCCCATCACGAGCAGGCGCGCGGCGATGCCGGCGGCGCGCAGCTCGGCGGCCTCCTGCGCGCTGGCCACCGCCAACCAACTCGCGCCGCCGGCCAGAGCCGCCAGCGCCACCTGCGCCGCGCCGTGCCCGTAGCCGTCGGCCTTGACTACCGCGCACAGGCCAGCCGGCGCGGCGCGGCGGCGCAGCCGGACGACGTTACGCTCCACCGCCGACAGGTTCACGGTGGCGAGCGCGCGCAGGGCCATCGCCGGATGGTCCCCTACCCGGCGAGGGCTTCGAGCACGTCCACCCGCGTGAGCATCCCCAGGAGCCTGCCATCCTCGCCGACCACGGGGAGCCGGTTGTGACGGTGCTTGGCGATCAGACGCGCCGCGTGGCTGACCGAGTCCTCGGCGCCGACGGTGATCGGGTGCCGCGTCATCATCTCCGCCACGGTGGAGGCGAAGGCCCGCCGCAGACGATCCTCGTAGTGCTTCATCGGCTCCAGGAAGAGGACCCCGCCGAAGAGGTCGATGTGGTGGGGCAGGCGTATGTCGGCGTCCTGATCGCGGATCACCAGGTCGGACTCGGTGACGATTCCCACGAGTCGGTCGGAGTGATCGACCACCGGTACACCGGGCAGCTCGTGATCCCGGAGCAGCCGCAGGAGCGACTCGACGTCGTCCTCGGGATGGACGGCGACGACATCCGGGTTCATGATCTCGGCGACGGTCGCGATGCGCTGGAGCGTACCCGAGGGGAGCTCCGAGATGGTCAGCCCTGCCGGGCGGCGACGATCGTCATGTGCCCGTTGTTGCCCTCGATGCCATCGACCTTCAGCGTGAAGGTGGCCTTCTTTCCGTTGGCGAGCACCGCGTGGCAGTCGAAGGTCTTGCCGACCTTGGCCTGCACCCCGCTCGGACAGTCGACGGACGTGGGGGCACCCAGGTTCGCCTTGGCGAGTCCCAGGCCGACCAGCTTCACCTCGCTCTGCTGGTTGATGGTCTTCGTGCCGCACCCGGCCAGCACCACCGAGGACCCCAGGAGGACCAGACTGATCGTCCGCTTCACCGTGCGCAGTCTATGTGCTTGCCCGCATCTCGTGCGCCCCGGGCTCACCCGCCGCCCGGATCCAGCGCCCGTGGCAGCAATGAGATGACATCGGAGGCGATCACGCCCTCTGCGCCGATCTCCCGCGCCGCCAACCTCCCCGCGGCGCCGTGCACGAACACTCCGGCGCAGGCGGCGTGAAAGGCATCCATCTGCTTGGCCAGGTAGGCCCCGATCACGCCCGAGAGCACGTCGCCTGTGCCCGCGGTGGCCAGCGCGGAGGCTCCCCCGCGGTTGACCGCCACGCGCCCTTCGGGGTCGGCCACGAGCGTGTCGTCGCCCTTGAGCACGACGACGGCGCCGGCGCGCGCGGCGCCGGCGCGCACCGCCTCCAGCCTGTGCTCCTGCACCTGCGAGCTCTGGCATCCGAGCAGCCGCCCCAGCTCGCCGGCGTGCGGCGTCAGCACCGTCGCCGCCGTACGCTCGCGCAGCGAGTCCAGGGCATCGATGTGGGCGTTCAGCCCATCGGCATCGAGCAGCAGCGGCAGCGCCGCCCCGGCCGCCAGCTCCCGGACGAGGCCGGCCGTGCCGGGATCCCGGCCGAGGCCGGGGCCCAGCACGAGGACGTCCGCACGCCCCGTGCGCTCCATCACGGCACCCAGCGCCTCGGCGACGAGCATCCCGTCTCGGTCGGGCACCGGCGCGCTCATCACCTCCAGCATCCGTCCCTCGAAGATCGCGTTCAACGAGGCGGGCACGCACAACGTGACGTAGCCGGCCCCTGCACGCATGGCCGCTTCGGCCGCCAGGCACGGAGCACCGGTGAGGCCGGTCGAGCCGCCGCACACCAGCACGTTCCCGGCCGCGAACTTCGTCGACTCCCGGCCGCGCCGGGGGATGGCGGCGCTGACCTCGGGCCCGATCAGCCCGATGGCCGGATCGGCCGGCGCGCCCTCGGGGATGCCGATGTCGATCACGCGCACCTCGCCCGAGTGACTCTTGCCGGGGGCGATCCACAGCCCCGGCTTGCCCGCGTGGAACGTGACGGTGGCGCCGGCGAGCACTGCCGGGCCCTGCACCTCGCCGGTGGAGGCATCGACGCCGCTGGGAACGTCGCAGGCGATCACGACGGTGTCCGCGCTGAGGTCGTTGATGGCCTCGATGGCGCCGGCAGCCGGCGCGCGCGGCGCGCCGGAGAAGCCGGTGCCGAGGATGGCCTCGAGGACGGCGACGGCACCGGCCAGGCGGGCGGGATCGAAGCCTTCCGGAGCGATTCCCGGCAGCCGCTTCAGGTTGGCTGCGGCGTCTCCCTGCAGCTCCTCTGCCGGCGCCGGCAGCAGTACGTCGACCTCTCGCTGAGCGTCGCGCAGCAACCGCGCGGCCACCAGCCCGTCCCCGCCGTTGTTGCCCTTGCCGCAGACGACGACGATGCGTCCGTCCGGGACCAGCTCCTGGACGGCGGCGGCCAGGCCCTCCCCGGCCCGCTCCATCAACTCCGCGGACGGGATTCCGCGCTCGCCGATCGCCCACTCGTCGATGGCTCGCTGCTGCGCGGCGTCGGGCAGCGGCTCCAGCCACGACGGCAGCCTCACGAGGCCACCGCCACGGCGGCGGCCTGACGCCCGGTGTGGGTCAGCGAGATCGCCACCTCCACTCCCAGCGACCGTACGCGAGCCGCCACGGCCCCGTGCAGGCACAGCCGAGGCGGTCCGTCGCCGCCCAGGATCTCCACCTCCTGAAAGCTCCATCCCTCCAGCTGCAGCGCCTTGGCCACCGCCTCCTTGGCGCAGAAGCGGGCGGCGAGGTGCTGGCCGGGGCGCGCCCGCCCGGCGGCGTACTCCTGCTCACGGGCGGTGAACAGGCGGCCGGTCAGCCGCGGACGGCGGGCCAGCGCCCGCTCCAAGCGCTCGATCTCCAGCAGATCGACCCCGATCCTCACCTGCTCAGCTCACCTTCGGTTCGCTGATGCACAGGGGTCACAGACACCGCTCGCTGCGCTCACTTTCACTCCACGGTCACCGTCTTGGCCAGGTTGCGGGGCTGGTCGACGTTCAGCCCGCGCAGCCGGGCGATCTTGTAGGCCAGCAGCTGCAGCGGGATGACCGCCAGCAGCGGCGTGAGCATCCACTGCGTGCGGGGCACTCGGATCACCTCATCGGCGTGCTCGGCGATCTGCGCGTCACCCTCGGTGGCCACGGCGATCACCCGGGCACCGCGCGCTCGCACCTCCTGGATGTTGGAGATCACCTTGGTCAGCACCGGCGATTCGGTGGCCACGACCACCACCGGGGTGCTTTCGTCCAGCAAGGCGATCGGCCCGTGCTTCATCTCACCGGCGGCGTAGGCATCGGTGGCGATGTAGGAGATCTCCTTGAGCTTCAGCGCGCCCTCGAGCGCCACCGGCAGGCCGACGTGGCGGCCGAGGTAGAGGAAGAAGTCGGCGCCGTGCACCCGCTGGGCGATCTGCTGCAGGCCGGAGTCGCCGTGCTGAAGCATCTCCGCGATGAGGTGCGGGAGGTGCCTGAGCTCCGCGATGGCCTCTCTCAGCGCGGGTGGCGCAAGCGTGCCGCGCAGCTCGCCGAGGTGCAACGCGATCAGGTACATCGCGGCCACCTGGCTGACGAACGTCTTGGTGGCGGCGACGCCGATCTCCAGCCCGGCACGGGTGTAGAGCACGCCGTCGGCCTCCCGGGTCGCCTGCGAGCCCATGATGTTGGCGACCGCCAGCACCGTGGCACCGCGCCCGCGCGCGGTTCGCATCGCCGCCAGGGTGTCGGCGGTCTCACCCGACTGCGAGATCCCGATCACCAGATCGCCAGGTCCGACCACCGGGTTGCGGTAGCGGTACTCGGAGGCGATGTCCACCTCCACCGGCACCCGCGCCCACTCCTCGATGGCGTAGCGGCCGATCAACCCGGCGTGGTAGGAGGTGCCGCAGGCGACTATCACCACCCGCCGGATCGCTGCCAGCACAATGTCGTCGATCTCGCCGAGGTCGCCGAGGTCGATGCCGTCCTCACGAACGAGGCGCTCGCCGAGGGTCTCGGCCACCGCGTCGGCCTGCTCGTGGATCTCCTTGAGCATGAACGTCTCATAGCCCTGCTTCTCGGCGGTCTCGATGTCCCAGTCGATCTCCACCACCTCGCGCTGCAGCGAGATCCCCGCGGCGTTCAGGAATTCGACGCCCTCGGGGCGCAGCACCACGATCTCGTCATCGCCGACGTACTGGACATGCCGGGTCTCCCGCAGGAAGGCCGGGATCGCCGAGCCGACGAACTGCTCGCCCTCGCCCCGGCCGATGATCAGCGGGCAATCGTTGCGGGCCCCGACCAGCAGACCCGGCTCGTCGGCGCTCATCGCCACGAACGCGTAGAGCCCACGCAGCTCGCCGTAGGCCCAGCGCACGGCCTCCACCAGGCCATCCTCGATATGCCCCGCGACCAGGTGCGCGATCACCTCGGCGTCGGTCTCCGAGGTGAAGCGAGCTCCCTCCTCGCCCAGGCGCTCCTTGAGCGCGACGTAGTTCTCGACGATCCCGTTGACCACGATGTGGATGCGATCGGTGTTGTCGAAGTGCGGGTGGGCGTTCTCCTCGGTGACGCGGCCGTGGGTCGCCCATCGGGTGTGCCCGATGCCGGTCCCCGGTCCGGGGGGGTCGGCCACCGCCACCGCCGCCGGCGGCGGGCGCTCCACGAGGGCGCCGCGGAGCGCGCTGAGATTGCCGACGGCGCGGACGGCGTCGATGCGGCCATCAGCCAGCACGGAGATGCCAGCGCTGTCATAGCCGCGGTATTCGAGCTTCTGAAGCCCGGCCAGCAGCAGCGGTCTCGCCTCACGCTTTCCGACGTAGCCGACGATGCCGCACATGCGCCTGACGCTCCTGTGTCCCGGGTTCGCGGTCGAGTCGCAGCGGCGACCCGCGCCCTCCTGGACTGCCAGGGAGCGAGCGCTTCATGTTAGAGCCTGCCCCGGCGACCGGCCGCGCGACGAGCGGCGGGCGGCTGGCGGAGTCCATACAGTTCCGCGCGTGCCCAGGGTTCCGCGCCTGCCGCTCGTCCCCGACCCACTGCGGCGGATCCGGGTGCCGAAGGACCTCCAGGCCGTGACCGACGTCGGCCGGGAGCGAGACCCCGAGGCGGTCGGGCTCAGCGAACGCACCGTGGAGCGGATCTGGGGGGCGGCGCGGGAGCTCTACCGCACCGGCGTGCATCCGGCGCTGCAGCTGTGCGTGCGGCGCCACGGCGAGGTCGTGATCGACCGCGCGATCGGCCACGCGCGCGGGAACGGGCCCCACGACGATCCCCGCGAACCCAAGGTGCCGGTGCGGACCGGCACGCCCTTCTGCGTGTTCTCCACTTCCAAGGGCGTCACGGCGCTGGTCGTCCACCTGCTCCAGGAGCGGGGCGCGCTCGACATCCTCGACCGGGTCGCCGACTACATCCCGGAGTACGCCGCCCACGGCAAGGGCGAGACCACGATCGCGCACGTGCTGGCGCACCGGGCTGGCGTTCCCGGGCTGCCGAAGGCCGCCCTGGACCTCGACCGCGTCAACGACCGCGAGTTCCTGACCCGGACGATCTGCCAGGCCAAGCCGTTCGTCAAGCCGGGCACGCTGCTCGCCTACCACGCCATGTCCGGGGGCTTCATCCTCGGCGAGATCGTCTGGCGCGTGACCGGCAAGCCCGTCAGCGAGATTCTCGCCGCGGAGATCCTGGAGCCGCTGGGCTTCCGCTGGGGCAACTACGGCGTGGCCCGCGAGGACGTGGATCAGGTGGGCCTCAACTACGTCACGGGGCCACCGCTGCTGCCGCCGCTCTCGAACCTGGTCAAGCGGGTGCTGAGCCTGCCGCTCGACGACGTAGTGGAGATCTCCAACGACCCGCGCTTCATGTCGTCCCTGATCCCCAGCGCCAACCTCATCACCAGCGGGAACGAGCTGTCGCGCTTCTTTGAGATCTTCCGCTGCGGGGGCGAGCTCGACGGCGTGCGGGTGATGGAGACCGAGACCCTGCGGCGGGCGTTGACCGAGCAGTCACGCCTGGAGATCGACCTCTCGCTGGGCTTCCCGACCCGCTTCAGCTACGGGCTCATGCTCGGCGCCAAGGTCCTCAGCCTCTACGGCCTGGACACCGACAAGGCATTCGGCCATTTGGGGCTGATCAACATGATGGGCTACGCGGACCCCGAGCGCGGCATCTCGGTTGGCCTCACCACCAGCGGCAAGGCGATCGTCTACCCCGAGGTGCCCCGCTTCTACGCGGTGATGCAGCGGATCGCCTCCGAGGTGCCCAAGGTGCCCGCGTCGGAACGCATGATCTAGCCGTTCACGCCCCATGACCAGGGCGAAGCTCCCGCGGCTCTCACGGGCCGATGATCCGATTCCGGGTCGCGCTCGTAGGCCTAGTTCATCTGTCCATTTTTCCGGTGACAGCTGCAGAGGGAGTTGGACCTCATGTCTGAACGTGAAGTAGGGAACACGGACGGGGGGGGCCTGAACCGGCGCTCTTTCGTCCAGAGGTCCGGTGGCGTGGCCACCGGTCTTGCGGTGGCCACGGTTCCGTCGGCGGCAACGCTGGCCTTCGCCTCGCCCGCTGCCGCCAAGCAAAGCGGCATGGGTGAGCTGGTACATCCCCAGGGCGATCTTCCCGACGAACCGGTGATGGCCTACGTACACGACGCCGAGAAGGGCGAGGTCACGGTGGTCCAGGGCACCGTGGAGAGAAGCTACCGCGACCCCGCGCTGGCCAAGCGTCTGCTCGCCGCCGCTCGCGGTCACAACGCCTAAAGGAGACCGGACCCCATGTCATCACATCGCGAAGCGCCGGAGATCAGCAAGGACCCGGTTGCCGACAACACCGACACGTACGCGTTCGTCAGCCCCGACCACCCCGGCAAGGTGACGATCCTGACGAACTACATCCCGCTGGAGGCCGCGGCCGCTGGCCCGAACTTCTACGAGTTCGGCGACGACGTCAAGTACTACATCTACGTCAGCAACAACGAGACCGGGCTGGCGGACATCGCCTACGAGTTCCAGTTCACGACCCGCGTCCGGAACGAGAACACGTTCCTCTACAACACGGGTCCGATCACGTCGATCTACGACACGACGTTCAACCGCCGCCAGACCTACACGGTCACCCGGATCGAGGGCACCGAGCCGGCAGGGACGACCGCGCGCGCCAAGAAGCACCATCCCAAGCCCCACAGCCACCTCAAGCGGACCGTGATCGGCCGCAACCTCGCCTGTCCTCCGTGCAACGTCGGCGTGCACTCCACGCCCAACTATCCAGCGTTGGCCTCGGAGGGCATCCACAACCTGTCCGGCGGCATCAGGGTGTTCGCCGGTCAGCGCAACGACGGCTTCTTCGCCGACCTCGGTGCCATCTTCGACCTCGGCGACCTGCGTCCGTTCCAGAACCTGCATCTCGGTTCGATCGCGGCGGCGTCGGGGATCGACACCCTCAAGAGCGGGACGAACGTGCACACGATCGCCCTGCAGATCCCGATCTCGGAGCTCACCCGCCACCGCAACGTGCCCAAGGACCCGCTCAGCGCGGATGCGACGATCGGCATCTGGGGTGGGGCGAGTCGCCGCAAGATGCAGGTGCGCGGCGACGAGAAGCGCAAGGGAGCCGAGTCCGGCCCCTGGGTGCAGGTATCCCGGCTCGGTAACCCGCTGTTCAACGAGCTGCTGGTGCCACAGGGCCGCAAGGACGAGTGGAATCGCAGCTACCCGATCGACGACAAGGGCTTCACCAAGGGTGTGGTTCACCCCGAGCTGGCGGCCCTGCTGCCGGTCCTGTACCCGGGGGTGTTCCCGAACCTGGCCAAGCTGAACTCGTCCCGGAAGCCACGAGCGGACATCGAGGCCGTCTTCCTCACGGGCCTACCGAAGGGGATCGTCCCCGGGTTCCAGAACAACACCGGCAAGCACCTCGGCGACATGCTGCGGCTGAACGTCGCGATTCCGCCCACGGCCAACCCCAACCCGCTCGGCCTGCTCGGCAACGATGCCGCCGGGTTCCCGAACGGGCGACGGGTGACCGACGACATCGTGACGATCGAACTGAGGGCTCTGGCGGGCGTCACCTATGCGCTCGTGGACAAGTCCTTCACTCCCGACGCGGCAGCGGGCAAGCTCACCCAGGGGGTGCCTGAACCTCCGACCGGGCCTCCGGGGTCGGGCGCCGAGGGGGCAGCCCGGTTCCTGCCCTACTTCCCGTACCTGGGAAGCCCGCACGACGGGTTCGACACCCCGCCGTCCTAGCACCCGGACGGCCGACCATCGAAACGCTGTCACACGGGAGCCCGGCCGAGAGGCCGGCTCCCGTGGACGGCACCCCATTGCAGAGGAAGCCATGAGCCCCGAACCAGTCGCGCGCCCCCACCCCGAGCCAGTCGTCCTCGACATCGGTGGAGACACGGGCGCGCTAATCGTGTACGCCGAGGCGGAATTCACCGACACGCCGATCGAGGTCAGTCCTGCCGGCGCCGACGGGGAGAAGTTCCACCAGCACGTCCTCGAGCGGCCGATCCCGAGCGGCACGAGCTACGCCGCCGTGTTCGACAAGATCACCGCGGGCAGCTACACCCTGTGGCTCCACGGCCAGCCCCGCGTGCGGGACTGCAAGATCGCCGGTGGCACGGTCACCGAAGTCGACTGGCGCGCGGACGTCGGCGGCCCGCCGTCCGCCGCCTAGCTCACGCGGGACCGGCGTGGTGCGGCCACACGAGCGAGATACAGGCCGGTAATCGACCTTCAGGCGCCCTCGACGCTATAGGATCGCTTTGATGCGCGTCCTCGCTGCAACGCTCGCGTGCTTTGCGTTAGCCGGGCTGAGCGGGTGCGGCGACACCGCTCACAAGCTGCCCGCTACCCAGCCTGGTCATGCGGCCGTTGTCGGTTCTGTGCGGGTGAGCACCGACCAGGTGGCGTCGGTCTTTCAGCGCCTGACCGGTGAGCGGCTGACGATCAGCCGTAATCCCTACTTCGACGCTCTGAACCTGCCTCCGAGCGCGCTCACCCGCGCGTATGGTCGCTACGGCCAGTTCTCGATCTACGTGATGAGGCAGGGGTCGGTGGCGGTGACGCTGACCGAGCACCGGACGGGCCCGACACCGCGTCCCACGGCTGATGGGATCTACTGGAAGCAGCAGAGCTCCGGTCCGGCCACGTGGGAGGCCGATAAGGCGTTTGGCAATGTCGTGCTGCTGTGGCAGGCCGGCCGCCAGCGGATCACCGACGAGCGGTGGGCGCGGCTGGTGCGGATCCTCCAGGCGGCGACAGCTCCGGCCGGCACCCCGGCGGCTAACCTCCCGCCGGAGGACGTGGCGTGCGAGCACAGTGGGATCGTTCCCGCCTCGACCAAGGACGGTACCTGCCGCCTGCGCGACCAGACGTTGGTGGTGGGCGGCGCGCGAGCACCACTGGTGCTGGGCGGTCTGACCGCGAGCAGTCTCACCCTTCAGACCGGTTCGAGCATCCACATCATCGGGGGCCCGACGATGCACTCGCGCGGCGCCTTCGTGGTCGTGCGCTTCAACGTCTTGAACCGATCCCCCCAGCCGATCCTGCTCCTCGACACTCAGCTGGTGGTCGGCGCGCGGCGCTTCAGCCCCGATGCCGGGAAGGAGATCTTCTTCGACGCTGGAGCCACCGGACCGCTGGCTGCGGGGCGCTCGGGGCCGATGGTACGTGTGTTTGACATCCCGTCCGAGGCCGCGCAGCGTCTGCGGAGCGAGGGCGTGTTCGCCCTCCCCGGCGACCGAAACACGTTTCTCACGCTGCCCTATGCCACGACCGTGGGCTGGATCCGCCTGCGCGACGCGCCCACCTACCGACCGCCGCCTGGCCGGCGATCGCACGGCACGGCCGTCCCCGGACTGGCAGCCTAGACCGCGGCGGTGCGCGACGCCGCCGCACCGCCCCGCAGCCCTCAAGGGCTGGCGAGCGTCGCCTGCACCACCCCGGCCAGCCATCCACAGACCTCCTCGGTCTCGTGCGCGCTCGGGGCCTCCACCATCACCCGGATCAGAGGCTCGGTTCCCGAGGCGCGCACCAGCACGCGCCCGCGCCCGGAGAGGGTCGCTCCCGCCTGCTTGATCGCGGCTGTCACCTCGGTGTCCTCCATGGCGGCCTCCAGGGCGGCGCGATCGGCCGCGCGGATGTTGACCAAGCGCTGGGGGAGCTTCTCCATCGCGTGGCGATCGGCGAGGTCGGTCCCGGCCAGGGCCTCCAGGGTCAGCAGCGCGCTGGCGATGCCGTCCCCCGAGGGGCCGAAGCCCAGCTCGATGATGTGTCCGGACTGCTCGCCGCCAAGCGACCAGCCGCGACGGCGAAGCTCGTCCAGCACGTAACGGTCGCCGACGGCGGTGGTCGCCACCTGCACCCCGGCCGCCGCCATCGCGTTGTGGAAACCGTAGTTGGTCATCACCGTGACCGCCACGCCGTCCCCCGGCAACCGGCCGCCCCGGCGCAGATGCAGGGCCGCGAGTGCCACCAGCTCGTCACCGTCGACGACCTCGCCGGTGCGGTCCACGGCCAGCACACGATCACCATCGCCGTCAAAGGCGAAGCCGGCGTCGTGATCGCCCGCCCGCATCGCCGCGCAGATGTCCTCCAGGTGCGTCGAACCGCAGCCGTCGTTGATGTTGCGACCGTCGGGCTGGTCGGCCTTTACCTCCACCTCGGCCCCCAGGCGCCTGAAGATCTCGGGGGCGGCTCGGTAGGTGGCCCCGTGGGCGCAGTCCAGGAGGATCCGCCGGCCGCCCAGGTCGAGCGCGCCGAAACGGGTGTGGAGCGCGTCCAGGTAGTCCTCCAGCGCGCCATCCAGGCGCCGAACGCGGCCGATCGCCTCCGGGGGCGCCACCGGCTTCTGCAGCTCGTTCTCGATCTCGTGCTCGCGGCTGTCGGAGAGCTTGAAGCCGTCGGCGGCGAACAGCTTGATGCCGTTGTCCTCGTAGGGGTTGTGCGAGGCCGAGATCACCGCGGCCAGGTGGAGCCCGTGACGGCGGACCAGCAGCGGAGCCGCGGGGGTCGGCAGCACTCCCCCCAGCAGCGCGTCGCCTCCGGCGGATGTCACGCCGGCGGCGATCGCCGCCTCCAGCATCTCTCCTGACTCGCGAGTGTCGCGGACGATCAGGACCTGCGGGCGGGGCTGCGGTTGATGGGCCACCGCGGCGCGCGCCAGCGCCACGGCTAGCTCGGCCGTCAGGAAGTGCCCGGCGCGGCCCCGGACGCCGTCCGTGCCGAAAAGCTGACGCGCCACCCGAGGCCGGTTCAGCGCTTGGAGAACTGCGGCCGCTTGCGGGCCTTCTTCAGCCCGGCCTTCTTGCGCTCCTTGACCCGCGGGTCACGAGTCAGGAAGCCACGGCGCTTGAGCTCGCCACGCAGCTGGGGATCGGCGACGATCAGCGCCCGCGAGATGCCGTGGCGCAGAGCGCCGGCCTGAGCCGCGACCCCGCCGCCGTGCATCAGCGCGACCACGTCCATCCGTCCCTCGTAGCCCACCGTCTCCAGGGGCTGACGGATCATCCGCTGGAGCGTGGCCCGGGGAAAGAAGTCATCCAGGACCTTGCCGTTGACCAGGTAGGTCCCGGCCCCGGGCTTCAGGGTCACGCGAGCGACGGCGGTCTTGCGCTTGCCGGTGGCGGTGTAGCGAGCGCCGGCGGCGAGGTCGATCGCGGCGTTGGCGATCGGTTGGCTCTCCTCCTCCTCTGACTCCTGCTCGCGGGCCGCGGCGGCCTCGGCCTCGGCTTCGGCAGCGGCCTGGGCCTCGGCATCCAGGAACTGCTCGCCCTCGGGGACGATGTCGGGCACCAGGTCGGCGCCGGGGATCGCAGGCTTCACCCGCGGCGCGACCTCCTCGAGCTCCTCGCTCCCCTCCTCTGAGGCGAACGGGCGCTCCGGCGTCACCGGATGGTCGGGCGCCACGGGCTCTGCGGCCTCGGCCGGGGGCTCGGGCGCAGTCGGAGGCTCCACGGCGGCGGGAACGTCGTGGCCGGCCGTATCCGCGAGGCCCTCCGGAGGGCCGTCCGCGGCTGGGGCCTCGGCGGGAGGAACCTCGTCCTCGGGTCGCTGGTTCTCGTCGGGATGCTCGACTTCACTCATCAAAACTTGATCTCCATCGGTTGCGGCTGCTGGGCGGCATGGGGGTGCTCAGGGCCGGCGTAGACCTTCAGCTTGGTCAGCTGCTTGCGGGCCAGCCGGTTACGGGGCAGCATGCCCTTGACCGCCAGGCGGATGACCTCCTCGGGGCGCCGGTCGAGCATCTCGGCCAGGCTGCGGGACTTCAGCCCCCCGGGGTAGCCGGAGTGGCGGTAGTAGCGCTTGTCCGAGAGCTTCTTGCCGGTCACGGCGATCTTCTCGGCGTTCACCACGACGACGAAGTCACCGGTGTCGACGTGCGGGGTGTAGGTCGGCTTGCGCTTGCCCCGCAGCACATCGGCGATCTGGGTGGCCAGGCGCCCGAGCGTCAGCCCGGTGGCGTCGACGACCAGCCAGTTGCGCTCTCGGTCAGTCGATTTGGCTACGTAGGTCTTCATGGCAGGCGTGCGCCCGCGTGGATACGCGGGCAGCGGTGATGATAGGGAATGTCGCCGCCGCTGCACGCGAGCGCGGCGTCCGTGAGCGATCTCACACCTGCGCGCCTACGATCGGAGGACGGTACGCACAACGATTGGAGGTTGACGATGCGCCGAGAAGTCCCGCCCGAACCGCGACGGCGACGGCGACGGCGACGGCGACGGCGACGGCGACGATCCAGGAGAGCCTGCGGCGAGGACCGGTGCTGGCGAAATGTCGCTCCGCGGCTCGTGGTGGAGCCCGTCGAGGTTGGGGGGTGGCGGTACCCGCCCGGCGTCTGCCTGGTTCCGAACGCCTACCTGGTCCACCACGATTCGGCGATCTACCCGGAGCCGTACCGGTTCCGACCCGAGCGCTTCCTTGACCAATCGCCGGGCGTGGGCGAGGCCTTCGAGCTCGCCCGGCGGCGGGACATCACGATCAGGCCTGCCCGAGGCACGCTGGCGGTGCTGGGCGATCGCCAGCCCGTGGCGGTTGGTGGGGGATGAGCCCGGCGCGAGCCGACCGCCCGGAGCTGTTCTCCCCGCGGCCACACTGGGAGGGGAATACTGCATCTGTGCCTGGCGGGCAGACAGGTCGGCTCCCCGAGCCAGCTCTGGTGGGGCGGATCCGTGCGCAACTGAACAAACTGGGATGGGGGGCGGCGACCGTCGGCGCGGTGGCGACCTACGCGTCCGTCGGGTTCGTGAGCCCGGTGTTCTTCGATCCGGCCGACGAGACACGTATCGGGCTGCTGAACGGCCCGCTGATCGCGGCCTATCTCGTGCTGTGCGGAGTCGTGATCACCAGGCGCGCCGGGCGTCACCTGGCCGACGCGCTGCGATGGGTCGCCGAGGGACGGGAGCCCGGCGAGCGCGAGCACCGACTGACGCTGGGGCTGGCCCGGGATCAGGTCAAGGTCGACGCGGTCGCGTGGGCCGCGGGGGCGGTGGTGTTCGCCGGCCTCAACGCGGTCGCGCAGTCCTGGGGCTTTGCCGCGCTCGTGGGCGCGGTGATCTGGCTCGGCGGTGAGACTACGTGCGCCTTGGAGTACCTGATGGCCGAGCGGATCCTCCGACCTGTCACGGCCCGGGCACTCGCCGCCAAGCCGGCGGCGGCGAACAGCGCTCCGGGCGTGCGCATGCGCCTGGCGATGGCGTGGCTGCTTGGCACCGGTGTGCCGCTGCTGGGAGTGCTCGTGGTGGGGGTGGCCGGCGTGGCCAAGCCCGGCGTGCACACGCAGTACATCGCCGCCGCCGTCGTCTTCCTCAGCATCGTGGCATCGGTTGCCGGGATGTGCGTGACGCTGTTCGCCGCCAAGGCCATCGCCCATCCGATCACGTCGGTGCGGCTGGGCCTGGAGCGAATCGAGCGCGGCGAGCTGGACACGAACGTCCCGGTGGACGACGCGAGCGAGGTGGGGCTGCTTCAGGCCGGCTTCAACCGGATGGCCGAGGGCCTGCGCGAGCGCAAGCTGATCCGCGACCTGTTCGGACGCCAGGTTGGCGAGGAGGTGGCGCGGACCGCGCTTGCGGATGGCGTCCGCCTCGGGGGCGAGGAGCGCGAGGTCGGGGCCCTGTTCGTCGACGTAGTGGGGTCGACGTCGATGGCGCTGGCGATGCCCGCCACCGAGGTGGTGCGGCTGCTCAACCGCTTCTTCGGAGTCGTGATCGAAGTCGTGGAGGCTGAGGGAGGGTTCGTCAACAAGTTCCAGGGCGACGCGGCGCTGTGCGTGTTCGGGGCGCCGGTCCCGCGCGAGGATCCGGCCGGCGACGCATTGCGCGCGGCGCGGGAATTGGCCGGCCGTCTCTCACGAGCGCTCCCAGAAATCGACTTCGGCATCGGGATCTCGGCGGGAATCGCAGTGGCCGGCAACATCGGCGCCGAGAATCGCTTCGAGTACACCGTGATCGGCGATCCGGTCAACGAAGCCGCGCGGCTGTCGGAGCTTGCCAAGCAGCGTCCCGAGCGAGTGCTGGCCTCAGAGGCGGCGCTGGCGAGGACCCCCGGCACCGAGGCCCTCGCCTGGAGCGTCACCGACTCGACGATCCTGCGGGGTCGCGGCCTGCCGACGGGCGTGGCCCATCCACGAAGCTGAGACGGTCGGGGGCTACTCCCACTCGATCGTGCCGGGCGGCTTGCTGGTGATGTCCAGCACCACGCGGCCGACCGGACGGATCTCGTTGATCATGCGGGAGGCGATCTGCTCCAGCAGGTCGTAGGGCAGGCGCGCCCAGTCCGCGGTCATGGCGTCGTCGCTGGTGACCGCGCGGATCACGATCACGTTTCCGTAGGTGCGGGCGTCGCCCTGGACCCCGACCGTGCGGATGTCCGGAAGCACGCAGAAGGACTGCCACAGCTCCCGGTAGAGGCCCGCCCGGCGAATCTCCTCCTGCAGGATGGCGTCGGCCTCACGCAGCGTCTCCAGGCGCTCTCGGGTGGCCTCGCCTCCGACGATCCTGATCGCCAGCCCGGGGCCGGGGAAGGGCTGGCGCCAGACGAGGCGCTCGGGGAGCCCAAGCTCCTCACCCACCGCGCGGACCTCGTCCTTGAACAGCGCCCGCAGCGGCTCCACCAAGCCGAACTGCAGGTCCTCGGGCAGGCCGCCGACGTTGTGGTGGGACTTGATCGTGGCCGCACCCGTACCCCCGCCGGACTCGATCACGTCGGAGTACAGCGTGCCCTGCACCAGAAAGCGGACGTCCTGCAGCCGACCCGCCTCCTCCTCGAAGACCCGGATGAACTCGGCGCCGATCCGCTTGCGCTTCTCCTCGGGATCGCTGACCCCGCGCAGCCTCATGAGGAAGCGCTCGGAGGCCTCGACGGCGACCAGCGGCACGTGGAAGTGATCCCGGAAGGCGGCGATCACCTGCTCGCCTTCGTTCTTGCGCATCAGCCCGTGGTCGACGAACACGCAGGTGAGCCGGTTGCCGATGGCCCGGTGCACGAGCAGTGCGGCGACGCTGGAGTCGACGCCGCCGGACAGCCCGCAGATGGCGCGGCCATCCCCCACCTGGGCCCGGATCCGGTCGATCTGCTCCTCGATCACCGAGGCGGGGCTCCACGTGCGCTCGCAGCCGCAGACGTCCTGCAGGAAGTTGGTCAGGACCTGCTGGCCGTAGGGGGTGTGCACCACCTCGGGGTGGAACTGGATGCCGTACACGTCCTCCTGCACCGACTCGAACGCGGCCACCGGCGAGGCCGTCGAGGATGCGAGGGCGGTGAAGCCGGGCGGCGGCGCGAACACCGTGTCGCGGTGAGACATCCAGCACGACTGTTCGGTGGGAGTGCCGGCGAGCAGGCGCCCGTTCTCCCGCACGTCCAACCGGGAGCGACCGAACTCGCCCACCTCCGCTCCCTCCACGCGCCCGCCGAGCTCGCGCGCCAGCAGCTGCATGCCGTAGCAGATGCCGAGCACGGGGACGCCCAGCTGCAACAGCTCGCGGTCCAGCGGAGGCGCCCCGTCAGCGTAGACCGAGGCGGGGCCACCGGAGAGGATCACGCCCATGGGCCGGCGCCGAGCCACCTCCTGGGGACCGACGTGGTGGGGCAGCAGCTCCGAGAACACCCCGCACTCACGCACCCGGCGGGCGATCAGCTGCGAGTACTGGCCGCCGTAGTCGAGCACGACGACCTCCTCGGTGGCCGCGGCGGGAGGCGACGGCGCGTCAATGTGCTCGGTCGGCTCGGTGATGAGCACGTCGGCACGCTCGGCGTCCAGCGTGGAGGAGCCGGTTGTGGTCACCGTCGGCACGAGCGCACCGAGAGGGAGTGACTAGTCGACCGCGCCGACGGTCGCGGCCTTGCCGGCGGATCCCATCCCGACGCCCTGCTCGCGCTGCAGATGCTTGCCCTCGGTCTGCAGCGCCGGCGCGACATTCAGCTCGGCCCGGTTGAACTCGGCGATGTCCCGGTAGCCGCACGTCGCCATCGAGGTGCGCAGCCCGCCCATCAGGTTGAAGGTGCCGTCGTTCTCCCGCGCGGGCCCCTTGAGGATCTCCTCCAGGGTTCCGTTGGGAGTGGTGCTCACCCGGGTGCCGCGAGGCAGCGTCGGATGGAAGGTGGCCATGCCCCAGTTGTAACCGCGGCCGGGAGCCTCGTAGGCACGAGCGAGCGCCGAGCCCAGCATCACCGCGTCAGCGCCACAGGCGATGGCCTTGGCGATATCGCCACCGTTGCGCATTCCGCCGTCGGCGACGACCTTGACGTAATCGCCGGTCTCCAGCATGTGCTGCGAGCGGGCGGCGGCGACGTCGGCGATGGCGGTGGCCTGTGGCACGCCGATCCCGAGCACGCCGCGGGTGGTGCAGATCGCACCCGGCCCCACCCCCACCAGCACGGCGGCGGCACCGGTGCGCATCAGGTGCAGGCCGGTGTGGTAGGAGGCGCAGCCACCCACCACCACCGGCGTGGGGGCCAGCTCCCGGATGAACTCCTTGAGGTTCAGCGGCGGCCGGGTCTCGTCCAGGGAGACGTGCTCGGCCGAGACGACCGTCCCCTGGATCACGAGGATGTCCAGGCCCGCCTCCAGCGCCACCTCATAGTGGGTCCGCACCTTCTGGGGCGTCAACGAGGCCGCGGCGACCACGCCCTGCGCCTTGATCACCTGAATCCGCTGCGCGATCAGCTCCGGCTTCACCGGCTCCCGGTAGATGTCCTGCATCTCCCGGGTGGCGATGTCACGCGAGAAGGTGGAGATCCGCTCCAACTGCGCGTCGGCGTCCTCGTAGCGGCAGAAGATGCCCTCGAGGTTGAGCACCGCCAGCCCCCCCAGCTTGCCGATCAGCCCCGCCGTCTGCGGCGAGACCACGCCGTCGAGCGCCGCCGCCAGCAGCGGCAGGTCGAACCGGTACGGGCCGAGCGTCCAGGAGACATCGACATCGTCGGGATCACGCGTTCGCCGGGAGGGAACGATCGCGATGTCGTCGAACCCGTAAGCCCGGCGGGCCTTCTTTCCGCGGCCGATCTCTACTTCCATCTGCGTAGCGTATTCCGCCGGGCGGACGGCATCGAGCGGGGCGCGGGACGGGGCGCGAGCGCGCGGGCGACGGCGGCAACCATCAGGTCAGCGACTCTAGCATCGGCCCCCGGCCGGGAACCGGCGTCACTCAGCGGACCGCGGGGACCGGCAGGCGCTCGGACTGCACCTCACCGAGCAGCCTCTCCACCCGGGCGGGATCGATGATCCCGGCGCCGAAGTGCTGGGTCGACTCGGCGCCGCAGGCCACGGCGAAGCGCAGACAGGGCAACGGCAGCTGCCCGGCGTACCGGGCCGCCACGTAGCCGGCCAGGAGCGCATCGCCGGAGCCGATCGTCGAACGCGCCTCCTGCTCCTCCACCCTGACCCGGTACAGGCGGCTGGCGCCGTCCTCCATCACGTTGGCGTAGCAGCCGTCGGCCACCGTCATCACCGCCTCGCGCGCGCCCAGGCGGCTCATCTCCAGCGCGGCGTGGGCGCGATCGTTGACGTCGTTGAACTCGTGGCCTACCAGCTCCTCCGCCTCCAGCTCGTTGGGTGAGACCAGATCCGGCTCGGCCCGCATGGCCAGGCGCAGCGGCTCGCCCTCCGTGTCGATGATCGTCATCACGCCGAGCTTGCGCACCTCGCGGATCAGGCCCGCGTAGACATCCGTATCCATGTTGCGCGGCAGGGTCCCCGCGAACACGCAGATGCTGGCCCCCTTGGCCAGGTAGAGCAGCTTCTCTCGGAACAGCTCCAGCTCGCTCGGCGATACGGACGGTCCGCGCTCGTTGATCTCGGTGTGCAGGCCGGTGGTCGGATCGAGCACTGCGGTGTTGGTCCGCGACTCCTCGCGGATCCGGATGAAGCCGTTGAGGATCGCCTCGTCGTTCAGGGCATCGACGATCCGGTTGCCGGTGGCGCCCCCGGCCAGCCCGGTGGCGATCACCGGTTGGCCCAGGCGCTTGATCGCCCGCGCGATGTTGACCCCCTTGCCGCCGGCCATCGTGGTCTGATCGACCGTGCGATGCCGGCGCCCGGGCGTGAAGCTCGGCACCTCGAGCGTCTTGTCGAGGGCGGCGTTGAGCGTGACGGTGATGATCATGCCTGCACCGGACCGGGTTGCTGTCTATCCCTCGATCTCCTGCGCCAAACTCCGGCCAGCGCCGCCCCGGCGCCGCACAGCGCCAGGAGCCCCACCAGGGTCGGACCCCGGAGCAGGAAGCGAGCCGCGATCGTCACCGGGCTCACCGCCGCCAGCGGCTGGGCCAGCAGCAGCGCCACCCGGCCGACCGGGTGGCCGTCGACCAGGATGCGGACGTACCCGTGCGCGGAGCGGCGCGCCAGGGGCCCGGCCAGCGTCGCCGGGGCGCGGACCTGCAGGGACACGCGCTCGGAACGGGAAATCGCCCGACTGAAGCCGGCGGCAGCGACGAGCTTCGCCCTGACGCCGGGCCGATCCTGGACGGTCGGCTGCGCGAGCACGGCACCCGCGGTGACCGGGTGGGCGAGCCTGAAGTGGCCAAAGCCGTACCCCAGGAGGGCGAGCGTGCTCTGGTCGCGCGCCGTTTCGCTGTCGGTCCCCAGCACCACGCTCAGCAGGGTCATGTTCCCGCGGGTGGCGGAGGCGACCAGAACGTACCCGGCACCGAGGGTGTGGCCGGTCTTGACGCCGTTGATCCAGGGCACGCGGCCCACGAGGGCGTTGCGGTTGAGCACCACCCTGACCTGGCTGCCGGTGTGCAGGACCGCACGCGGCAGCGCCACGATCCGGGTGAAGAACGGGCTGTGCTCACGCAGGAAGATCGCCAGCCTGACGAGGTCGCCGGCACTGGAGAAGTTGCCCGCCGTGTCCAGCCCGATCGGGGTGGAGTAGTGGGTGTGGTTGAGGCCGAGCTGGCGAGCGCGGGTGTTCATCATCGCCACGAAGCGCCCCACCGAGCCGTGGCCGACGTTGTAGGCCAGATCCTCCGCGGCGTCGTCGGCGCTGGGGAGCATCAGCGCCAGCAGCAGGTCGTGGACGCTCATGCGCTCACCCGGCACCAGCCCGATCTGCGAATCGACAGCCGCCGGGTAGAAGAGGTTCTGGGTGAAGACTGTGCTCAGGCGGTGGACGTGCTCCAGGGTCACGAGCGCAGTCATCAGCTTGGTCGCGCTGGCCACGGGCTGGCCCTGGTCCGCGGCCCGAGCGAACAGGCGCTGACCCGTGCTCTGCTCCACCAGCACCGCTGCTCGAGCGCCGGGGGCGGGATCGGAGGCCGCCGCGGCGGCGCTGATCCCGCACGCGGAAACGGCTGCCAGTACCACCGCGACCACCGGTGCCGCCAGCGCCCTCATTGGCGCAGCCTCAGGCGCTGGCCGGTCTGGAGGGCGTTGGGGTCGGCGCTGGGGTTCAGCGTCTCCAGCTGCCCCAGCGGGATCCCGGTCTTGGTCGCGATGCTCGTGAGGTTCTCGCCCGCCTGCACCGCGTAGAAGCGCCTCTGCGCGAACCGGCCGTGAGGCCGCCCCGACCGGCGCACGTGGTGGACGTTCGGCTGCCTGGCAGTGACGCCGGAATGCACGACCAGATAGGTTCCCGCAAGCGCCGCAGCCAGCGCGATCGGCGCCAGGTAGCGCGCTCGGCTCCGAGGCTGCATCGCGCCCCGATCATACAAGCGCCTCCGAGCCCGGCCGGCGGGTCGGCCCTACCAGGGGTGCTGATTCATCTATCCGGAGGCCAGCTCCCACGCCTGTTCGCGCAGCCGCGCTGCCTCCCGGCGGGCGGCGAGGGCCGGGTCGCCGCCGTGCTGCTCGTGGGCGCGGACGATCGCGCGTGAGGCGCTCACCAGGCCGCCCGCGGGGCCGGGTGTGAACGCCGGTGCGAGCTCCTTCACCCGGCCTCCCTGTGCCCCCACGCCCGGCAGCAGGAACACCGCCGTGGGCATCAGTGCTCGCAGGCGCGCGATCCACTCGGGGGCGGTGGCTCCGACCACTGCGCCGACATCGGAGAGCCCGGGGCCCGAGCCAGGAGTGGCGCCGAGGCGATCCACCAGCTCGGCGAGACGCTCGGAGACGGTGTGCCCGGCAGCCAGGCGCAGCTCCTGCACGTCGGCCGCACCGGGGTTCGAGGTGCGCACGAGCACGAACAGGCCGCCGCCCACCTCCCGAGCGCGACTGAGAATCGGCGCCAGCGAGTCGGCGCCGAGCAGCGGATTGACCGTGAGTGCGTCGGCACCCAGACTCCGAACGGGGCCGTAGGGGGTGGCCTGCTCGCCGAAGAAGGCCTGGGCGTAGGCCGCAGCCGAGACGTCGATGTCGCCGCGCTTGGCGTCGGCGATCACCAGCAGACCGTGCTCCCGGGCTCTCTGGGCCACCTCCGCCAGCGCCGCCCACCCGGCGGCGCCGAGACGCTCGAAGCACGCCACCTGTGGCTTGACCGCCACGCAGTGCTCCCCGGCGGCCTCGATCGCCAGGGTGCAGTGGATCGCCATGGCCAGCGCCGCCCTCTGGGCCGGCGGCGCCGGCGGATCACCCGCCCCGCCCGCCAGCTCCAGCGCACGGGGCCACAGGCGTGCTGGATCTGGATCCAGCCCCAGCACGAGCTGCGAGCTTCGGTCAGCGACCGCACGCGTGAGCCGCTCGCCGAAGCTAGCCACCCGCGGCTCGCCGAAGCTCGCCAGAGGCTCGCGGCCCGCTGAACCGCGCGGCTGCGGGAGTCCTACTTGATCGACTTCTTCAGCCCCGCGCCGGCGGTGAACTTCGGCACCTTCGAAGCAGCGATCTTGATCTTCGCCCCCGTTGCCGGGTTGCGACCCTCACGTGCGCTCCGGTCGGAGACGCTGAACTTTCCGAAACCCGAGAAGGTGACTTCGCCGCCTCGCTTGAGTGTCGCCTCGATCGTCTCCAGCACCGCGTCAACGGCTCCGCCGGCGTCTTTCTTGTTCAACCCGGCGCGGTCAGCAACCTGGTCGACGAATTCCGACTTCGTCACTTGCTCCCTCCTCAATAGGTGGTAAGGGTCTTCGAAACTAACACGGTCCGCGGACGCCATCTCTGCTGCCACGCCCCGCGGATACGGGCATTCTGTCCTCTGCGTCAGATCGAAAGCGCCCGGTTTGCCTCAATCCGCGGAATTTGCGTACATCTGCGACTGTTATCGCGTGATGCTCCAGCACGCTACGCGTGAAGTCCCGCCGCCCACGCTCCCGGCGTGCATCGAGTTCTACGCGCTGCTGGGGCTGTCTCAGGTGCCGACGCCGTCCGGCATCGGCGACCGCGCCGTCTGGCTGGCGCACGACGTCGGCCAGATCCACCTGATGCCAGTCGAGGGGGCCCGTGCGCAGTCGGGTCACGTCGGCCTCGTGGTCTCGGACTACGAGCAACGGTTGGTGCGCCTGCGGGCCGCGGGCCACGACGTGGACCCGCGGCGCGAGCATTGGGGATCGCCCCGCGCCTACGTCCGGGACCCGGCGGGCAACCTCGTCGAGCTGATGGCCTCCGCTCCCGGCGAGGATTCTCAACCGGCGTGAGGCGGAAGGGGGACGCGTCGGCCGCGCAGGCGAGAATAGAGCCGTGAACCTCGCGCGAGCGGCCTGGCTGACCACCGTCCTCATCTGCCTGATCGCAGTCCTGATCCTCGTGCTTCAGGGCTACCTGGGCTATGCCGGGGTGACGTTCGCGGTCGCGCTGTCGGCGGCCATCAACCTCCGCTAGTGGGTCTCCGGTGGGACCCACTAAAGCTCCAGCTCCTCCCCCGGACGCACGCGATCTTCGGGCTCCAGGTGGATCAGCACGTCGGCTCCCCGCAGGCGGCCGGCGATCACGTCCTGGAGCTCGTGGGCGGTGCGATGGGCGTTCTCCAGCGATGTTCCGGACTGGAACTGGACATGCAGGTCGACGTAGCGGCGCGCGCCGGCCAGCCGCGTGCGGAGCTCGTGGTAGCCGACGACCCCCTCGGGGGCAAAGGCGGCGATCGACTCACGGATCGCATCCACCTCGTCGGGAGGCAGCGACTGGTCCACGAGCACCCGCGATGAGCGCGTCAACAGCCTCACGCCGGTGACCACGATCACCCCGGCCACCGCCAGGGCCACCGCCGGATCAAGCCACTGCGCGCCGGTGAGCTTGACCAGCGCCAGCGCCACGAGCACCGCTCCTGAGCTCAACGCGTCGGTCCGCAGGTGCGCGGCATCGCCCTCGAGCGCGGCCGACTGCGTCAGGCGGGCGTTGCGGGCCAGCACCGTGGAGACGGTGACGTTGAGGACCAGCGCAAACGCCGCCACGCCGATGCCGAGTCCCACGGCGTGGATCTGTCCGTGGCCGAGCAGCCGGCGCACGGCGGCGAACGCGATCGCCGCCGAGCCGACCAGGATCAGGATGCCCTCGATCGCGGCGGCGAGGTTCTCGATCTTCTCGTGGCCGTAGCGGTGGCTCTCGTCGGCCGGCTCGTCGGCCTTGCGAATCGAGACATAGGCGACGATCGAGGCGACGAGGTCGATGCTCGAGTGAATCGCGTCGGTGAGGATCGCCACCGAGCCGGTGACGGTTCCGGCGATCACCTTCAGCAGGATCAGACCCGAGTTGGAGAGGACCGAGAGCACGGCGGTGCGCTGCTTCAATCCCTCCGTCAGGTGCCGCCCGGCGACCTCCGAGCCCGCGATCACGTCTCCTCCCGCAGCCAGCCGGCCAGCTCACGGACAGCGCGACCCCGGTGGCTGATCGCGTCCTTCTCGGACTCGCTCAGCTCCGCCATCGTGCGCTCGCCGTCCCGCTCCTGGGCGACGAACACCGGGTCGTAGCCAAAGCCCCCGCTGCCCGCTGTCCCCGCGGCCATGTGTCCGCGGCACTCGCCGAGGAACATGCGCTCCCCTCCGGCCCGCGGATCGACGTAGGCCAGGGCGCAGACGTAGCGCAGGCCGGTGCCCGGGGGCACCTCGCGGATCAGCTTCTCCAGGTTCTCGAAGTCGCTGGCGTTGGCACCGGCGTACCGGGCCGACCGTACCCCGGGCGCTCCCCCGAGCGCCTCGGCCTCGATACCGGAGTCGTCGGCGATCGCGACCCGACCGGTTCCGGCCGCCGCCGCGCGGGCCTTGCCGAATGCGTTCTCGGCAAAGGTCTCGCCATCCTCGGGCGGCAGCTTCACCCGCTCGGGCAGCGGCTCCACCGCGACCCCGTACGGGACCAGGATGCGGCCGACCTCCTTGACCTTGTGGGGGTTGTGGGTGGCCAGCACCAGCCTCAGCTCGGATGACGAGGGCATCGTCTCACCCCGGGAGCGCGGCGACCGCCTCGTCCTGGAAGCCGCGCAGCGCGTCGATGCCGCCGCCGGCCAGCGCCAGCAGCTCGTCGAGATGCGCGCGGGAGAGGGGCGTCCGCTCCGCCGTGGCCTGAACCTCGATCAGACCGCCCTCGCCGGTCATGACCACGTTGGCATCGACCTCGGCGGCCGAGTCCTCGGGGTAATCGAGATCGAGCAGGGGGACCCCCCCGACGATCCCGCAGGAGATCGCCGCCACACTGCCGGTCAGGGGCGTGCGCGGGAGCTTGCCCTCCCGCACCAGCCGCTCGCAGGCCAGCCGCAGGGCCACCATCCCGCCGGTGATGGAGGCGCAGCGCGTACCGCCGTCGGCCTGGAGCACGTCGCAGTCGACGTAGACGGTGCGCTCGCCGAGCGCCGGGAAGTCGATCACCCCGCGCAGCGAGCGACCGATCAATCGCTGGATCTCCACGGTGCGTCCATCGGGCCGCCCCTTGGTGACATCGCGCTGCTTGCGCTCGCCGGTCGAGGCCGGGAGCATCCCGTATTCGGCGGTGACCCAGCCGCGACCGGCGCCCCTGAGCCAGCGGGGCACGCTCTCCTGCACCGAGGCGGTGCAGATCACTCGGGTCTCCCCGATCGAGATCAGGGCCGACCCGGTGGCCGAGCGGACGAAGCCGGGCTCGATGCTCACCGGCCGCAGCCCGTCGGGGCCGCGGTCAAAGCTCCGGCTCGGCGCCGCGCCGCTCATGCGTTCACCAGCGCGCTCAGCCCGATGCGCTGCACCTCGTCCATCGGCATCTGCAGGAACCGGGTGCCCAGACCGCGGAAGGCCTCGACCTCGCCGGTGCACCTGAAGCTGTAGCTGCCCTCGATCGGCTGGGGGTTGAGCAGGCTCTGGGAGGCCAGGGCGCGCTCGACGCTCCGGGCCACCCCCGTGCCGGAGGTGACCAGGGTCACATCGCGCCCGAGCGTGCGCTGGAGCATCGGAGCCACGAGGGGGTAATGGGTGCAGCCGAGGATCACGGTGTCCACCCGCGCCTGGCTGAGCGGCGCGCAGTAGCCGCGGACGGTCTCCACCACATGGGCGTCGAAGGGGAATCCGCTCTGGATGATCGGCGCCAGATCGGGACACGAGACGCTCTCCAGATGGACGTGGGGATCGGCGCCGCGGACCGCGTGCTCGTAGGCGCCCGAGGCCACGGTCGCGGGGGTGGCCAGCAGCCCGATGCGGCCGGTCCGGCTGCCGGCTACGGCCAGCTGCGTGGCCGGGGCGATCACCCCGATCACGTCGACGCCCGGGGCACGGTCGGCCAGGTGGCGCTCGAGCACCTCCAGGGCCGCCGAGCTGACGGCGTTGCAGGCCACCACCAGCAGCTTGGCCCCCGCATCCAGCAGGTGATCGGCGATCTGGAGCGCAAAGCCCTGCAGCTCGCCGGCCGAGCGGTCGCCGTAGGGGAAGCGCGCGGTGTCCCCCAGGTACACGTAGTCCTCGGTGGGCAGGGAGACGAGCAGCTCGTGGAGCACCGTCAGCCCTCCGACCCCGGAGTCGAACACGGCCACGGGTCGGTCAGGGGAGAGCTCCATCCGCTGATGGTGGCAGAGGACGCGGGCAGATCGGGGATAGGCTCGCGCGCTGATGCGCGCCCTGGTGGTCACCAACATGTATCCCACCCCCTCACGCCCTGCGCTGGGGAGCTTCGTCGCCGACCAGGTGCGGGCGCTGCGGGGACTCGCGGGCGTGGAGCTGGAGCTGTTCGCGTTCTCCCCCGGAGGTGCCTCCGCCTACGCGCGTGCCGCCGGTGCGCTGCGGCGTCGCTATCGCGGGGCGCGGTTCGACGTGGTGCACGCGCACTTCGGGCTCACGCTCTGGCCCTCGCTGGCTGCCGACGGTGCGGTGCATGCGGTCACGCTCCACGGGACCGACCTGGCCCATCCCCGCTCGCGGCTCGTGACCCTGGCCGGCCTGCGCCGGGCCGACCTCCCGGCGGTGGTCTCCGAGCCGCTTGCCGACCGGGTGCCTCGCTGGGCGCTCGGGCGTCAGCTCGCCGTACTGCCCTGCGGGGTCGATACGGAGCGCTTTCGTCCGCTCCCGCGCGAGCAGGCCCGGCGGGAGCTGGGCCTGGATCCGGCGGGCCGGTACCTGCTCTTCCCGGCCGACCCCGGACGGGCGGAGAAGCGCCACGACCGCGCGGTGGCGGTGGCGGGCGAGGTGCCGCTGCTGACCCTGGGTGACGTGGAGCCCGAGGAGGTGCCGCTATGGGTCAACGCCGCTGACGCCGTGCTCGTGACCTCCGAGCGCGAGAGCTTCGGCCTGGCGGTGTTGGAGGCGCTGGCCTGCGACGTTCCGGTGCTGGCCACACCGGTGGGGATGGCCCCCGAGGTGCTGGAGGGGGTGCACGGCGCCTTGTGCGCTCAGTTTGACCCGCAACGGTGGCGCGGTGCGCTGAGGTCCATCCTGGAGGCCGACGATCCCCGGGTGGCCGGGCGGGACCGGGCCGAGCGCTTCTCCGCTCGGCGAATGGCCGCGCGCGTGCTCGATGCCTGGCAGGTGGCGCTCGCGGCGGTTCACGGCCGGTGAGGTCGGTGGCGCGGCGGCCGCTGCCGGGGCGCCTATACTCGATCGTGCCTGGAGCCTTCATGAGCGGCCTGTTAGACAGCATCGTCCGCCGCCGCCGCGCCACGGCGAGCAGCCGGCTCGGTCCCCCCGAGCAGAACGGTCACCCGTATCCCCACGAGGTGCCGCCGCTCGACGCGGCCGAGCTGCCCGCGGCCAACGGCCACGATCGCACCGAGGCTGCGACCGTGAATGGCCACCACGGGATCGTGCCCGCGACGGCGAACGGCCACGACCGAGGCGAGCACCGAAACGGCGCCGGCACTGGCGCGGTTCTTCAGCCGGAGGGCGGCGAACCTGCTCCACTGGACGAGCAGCCCACGACGGTTTTCGTGGCCGCGGTGGTGGCGCCGGAGGGTCTCGTCGGGGAACCGGAGCCGGAGGTGGCTGTGGAGCCGGTCTCCGAGCCCGCGGTCGATCGGGAGCCCGGATTTCGCCAGCGGAGCCGGATGCGCCGCCGCGCCCGCTACCTGCGCAGCCTGCGCGAGGTGCAGCTGCGGGACATCGGCGGATTCCTGCTGGAGCTGCACCGCTATGAGCGCCAGCGCGGCGATCTGGTCCAGGCCAAGCTCGCCGGCGCGGCGGAGACCGACCGCGAGCTGCGAACGCTGCAGCGGGCGCTCGGAGCCGGGTCCGAGCTCGGTCAGCTTCGGGAGCCCGGCATCGGCGGGGCGTGCGTGAGCTGCGGGGCCGTGCACGGCAGCCAGGATCGCTTCTGCGCCAGCTGCGGCGAGCCGCTGCACCACCGAGAGCGGGCACCGGCTCCCCCTCGGACGGACACTGTCTAGATCGTGACGAGCTTCACCGGCGAGATGCCGCGCGTCACGCGGCACAGCGCCGAGGACGAGGGCTCTGAGCCCTGTGCCCACTGCGGCTCGGTTTTGCGTCCGGACCAGGAGTGGTGCTTGGAGTGCGGGGCCAGCCGCAGCCTGATCCACCGCCCGCCGGACTGGCGGATCGGCCTGGCGATCATCGCGACCGTGGTGGTGCTGGCGCTCGCCGGCTTCGCCATCGCCCTGCTCAGCCTCTCCACCAGCGCCAACCGTGAGCTCACCGCCACCTCCCCTGCGGCGGCCACGCCCACCGCACCGGTCACGGCTCCCAAGCCCGCCGCCGCCCCCGCCCGGGTGGGGATCTCCAGCTGGGCGGTCGGGTTGAGTGGCTGGACGGTGGAGCTGTCGCGCAGCGCCAGCCACGCCCGTGCGAAGGCGAGCGCCCACCGCCTGGCAGCCCGTGGGATTCGGGTCGGCGTCCTGCACTCCAGCCAGCACCCGATCATGACACCCGGCCTCTGGATCGTCTTCTCCGGGCGCTACCCCGGGCGCCAGCAGGCGGCCGCCGCGGCCGCCGGCCTCAGAGCCGCGGGTAGACAGCACGCGGTGGCGCGCCAGGTGGCGCCTCCGGGCGGCCTGTAGGGCCCATCCAGCGGCCTACTCCGTCAGATCGGCTCAGGCCGGAGCAACGTAGGTCTTCGTGAAACCGTCGCCCTTGAAGAGGAGTTCGTCTGCGCTGGCGCGCGCGAGGACGTAGGCGAACAGGTCGCCGAAGTTCAGTCCCGCTGGGTGGCAACCCTCCCGTAGCGTCGAAGTCACAGCCGCCACCACCGCGCCAGACGCGCCCGCGCGGCCTCACTGAGCGGCGTGGCCGGCGCCGAGGCATCCGCAGTCCCCCCGCCGGCGGCGGCGGGGGAGCCCGGCTGCGCGATCGCCTCCATCGTCGCTGCCACCGAGCGCGCCAGCGCTTTCACCGCGTAGCCGCCCTCCAGCACGCATCCCAGCGGCGCGCCCACCTCCCGGCAGACCGCGGCCATCGCGCGCGACATGCCGGCGAAGCCCTCCTCGCTGAGCTCGCATCCGGCCAGCGGGTCCTCGGCGTGGGCGTCGTAGCCGGCCGAGATCAGCACCAGCTGCGGCGCGTAGGCCCGCGTCAGCGGGACCACCACCTGCTCCATCAGCGCGGCGTACTCCCGGTCGCCCGACCCGGCCGGCACCGGCAGGTTGACGGTGAACCCCTCCCCCGGCCCCGAGCCGGCGTCGGAGGCCGTGCCCGTGCCCGGATACAGCGGCGACTGATGGATGGAGACGAACAGCACCTCCTCGGTGGCGTGGAAGATGTCGTTGGTCCCGTTGCCGTGGTGGACATCCCAGTCGAGCACCAGGACGCGCTGGAGCCCCAGCGCGTCCAGCGCGTGGCGCGCCGCCACGGCGACGTTGTTGAAGAGGCAGAAGCCCATCGCTCGCAAGGGCAGGGCATGATGGCCCGGCGGCCGATGAGCGCTGAAGCCGACGGCGGCCTCCCCGGTGACGAGCATCTCCGCCAGGCGGACCGCGCCCCCGGCGGCGTGCAGGGCGGCCTGGAACGAGCCGCGGCTGATCGCGGTGTCGAGGTCGAGCTGGCCGCCCCCAGCGGCGGAGAGCTCGGCCAGCGCCTGCACCTGCCGGCGCGGATGCACGGCCTCCACCGCCGCCCACTCCGCCGCGGGCGACTGCATCCGCGTGTATCCGAGCCAGTCGCGGGCCTCCAGCTCGGCCTCGATGGCCCTGATCCGGGCCGGCCGCTCGGGGTGCGGACCGGGATCGTGGTCCAGCGAGGAGGGGTGCGCCAGGAACACCGATTCTCCCCCCATCGCCGGTACCGTACCGACCTTGCCTGCGCCCGCCCGCTCCCAGATGATCGTCGTCGGCGCGGGCGCGGCCGGCCTCTACACCGCGCTCTGCGCCGCCCGCGAGGGTGCACGAGTGACCCTGGTCTCAGCCACCCCGCTGGCCGGCTCCTCCTCCTACTGGGCCCAGGGCGGGCTGGCCGCCGCGGTCTCCGGTGAGGACAGTCCGGCGCTGCAC
>JALYYW010000140.1 GCA_030946085.1 Actinomycetota bacterium | reverse complement strand
CACCGGCGCCGCCCACCGCGTAGCGCGAGCGCCGGTAGGCCTCAGTGTCCCACCGTGGGCAGCGTCCGGGCGTAGCGACTGGGGTCCCCGAGAGTCCCGCCGGCGAAACGGCGGGCACCGGCGTACTGGGAGGCGAAGTAGGGATCAGAGAGCGAGGAGATCTTCACGTTCTCGCCCGTGCGCGGGGCGTTGATGAACTGACCGTTGCCGACGTAGAGCCCCATGTGGTGCACGTAGCCGCTGGAGTCGGCGAAGAACACGGCGTCGCCGGGCCGAAGGGCGTTCCTGGCGATCGGGGTGCCGGTGTGGAACTGGTCAGCGGCGACGCGCGGCAGCTGGATGCCCTCCTGGGCGTAGGAGTACTGAACGAGCCCTGAGCAGTCAAAGCCGGTGGCGGGGCTGGCGCCACCCCACCGGTAGGGGGTGCCGAGGTAGCGCATCGCCACCTGGAGCGCGGCCTGTCCGGCGCCGCCAGACGCGCCGGGCGAGGCGGTCTGAGCCGCCGCGCCGAGAGTCGCCGCGCCGAGATCGACCCCGTGCAGGAGCCCTTGGGCAGAGCTCAGCTGGAGCCCGTAGCGGAAGCGATACTGCGCCGCCGGCTGCTCGACGCTGGCAGCCCACTCCCCCCAGCTGGTGGGGCTCTGGGCCAGCGCGGGGTTCTGCGCCTTGGCGGCAAGCGCCTGATCGATGAACCACTTGATCTGCAGCTGGGGGTTGCTCGGGTAGCCGGCGTAGGCGCCCTGGTTCCAGATGCCGACCCGCATCTGGAAGAAGCCGACCGAGTCCCGGTCACCGTAGGAGAGGTTGTGCAGGCCCGATTCGGTCAGCGCCGCCATCACGGGTAGCTCGGGGGGGAGCCCCGCCTGCTTGGCGTGAGCCCCCATCCACGCCGCGATCTGGCGCGGCGAGGCCTGGTCGCCGGGATAGCGCAGGAGATCCTGGTGTGCGGTCTCGCTCAGCGGGAGGCCGCCGAGCGCACGATGGCGGTGCTCGGCGCCGCCGGAGGGGATGTCGCCGGGGGTGCCGGGATGCCTGAGGGCTCCTCCGGCCGCCGCCGGTCCCGCCGCGCCCGGTCCGGCCGCCGCGCCGGTCTGCGGGAGCGCGACCCCCGCGGCCGCGGCTGGCGTCGCCGGAATCGCTCCCGCGCCGGCCGCTCCGGTCGCAGCCGGGAGCGCTGCAGCCGATCCGTGGCCTCCGGCCGATTTGTCCGCGGCCAGCGGCGGGATCGCCGCTCCGGAACTTAGGCTGGGCTTGGCCGGCTTCACCGCGTGGTGGGAGGAATGGTGGCTGAGGCCGCGCACCAGCCGATCGAGCGCCCGTCCGGCTCCCCGCTCCAGGCCCGGCGCGGCTCGCTCGGCCACGTGGGCGAAGTCGACCCCCTCGGCCGCGGCGGCGACCATCGCGCCGGCGAGGCTGGAGCGAGATTCGCGCAGCTCCAGCGTCAGCAGAGCGCGTCGGCCCTGCCCGAGGCCGGTGGCCATGCCACAGAGACCATGCTGGCCGAGCACCTCGGCGGGATCGGTGCGGAACCGCCGGCGCAGGTCGGGATCGCCGAGCAGCCGCTCGATCAGCTCGGCACTGCGCTCGACCTCGTCGGAGGTCTCCGCGGCAGCCAGGGAGTCGGTGGTCTTTTCCCTCATCGTCATCTGCCTCCTTGCATCACAGCACAGCGTAATATGGCGACGTGCGTGTGATGACAACGGCCGCGATCTGCGTGGCAGCCGCGTTCGGAGCCGCCTTCCTGGTCGGCCGGGCGGTAAACCACCGGGGGGTGAGTCACTCCTCCACCGCAGCGGCGAGCGTCCCCGTGTCCGCCACTAGGGCCACCGGCACCGCCACCGAGGCCAAGCTGGCCTCGGAGTTCGTTCCGCGCGTGGCCTCGCTGAGAAGGCCGCCGCGGCGCCATCGGCGCCCTCGTCGCCACCCTGGACCGCGTCACGCCGCCCCGGCCGCTGCCGCTGCCGTTGCCGCACCCGCGGCTTCCGGCGCCGCACCCTCCTACTCTGGCAGCCCGCAACCCGCCTACACGCCCCCGGCGACCTCCTACAGCCCACCGGCCGCCCAACCGACCTACACCCCACCCGCCAGCTCGGGAGGCGGAGGGTCGAGCACGAGGTCCGGGGGCGGCTCCAGCCACCACAGCAGCGGCGGGGGGTCCGGGACCACGACCATCGGCTGAGCGCCGCGGTGGAGGCACGGTCGGAGCCGCTACCGCAGCTCCTCGGAACGCACCGTGCTGGTGGTCAGCGCCCGCTCGGCCAGCAGCAGCCGCTTCTGGTTCTGCGGCGCTTCGTCGAGGCCGAAGCGGCTGAAGAGCACGCGGAGATGGCCCTTGACCGCCGATAGGCTGAGCACCAGCTCCTGCGCGATCTGCTCGTTGGTCGCCGGCGCCCCGGTTCCGTCTCCGGCCAGCGGGCGGCAGAGCGCGACCAGCACCCGCCGCTGCGCCTCGGAGACCTCTGGCGCGGCCACGGTGGGAACCGAGATCGTCGCCAGCACCGGCTCGGGCTCGGCCTGGCGGAACCCCATCACCGTATCGCCGACCTGGATCACGTCGCCGTCGCGCAACGTCCGCTGGCCCCTGAGACGCTCTCCGTTGACGAACGTCCCGTTGCGTGAGAGCCCATCGTCCTCGATGACCCAACGCGAGCCACGCCGCTCCAGGTAGGCGTGGACCCCTGAGACCCGGAGATCCCAGGGAATCTCCAGATCGTTTCCCGGCGCCCGCCCCAGCACCAGGCGTTCGCCGGCGAGGCTGATCAGCTGGTGAATCCCGTCGTCGTCGCGCAGGAACAGGAACGGCGTTCCGCGCCGGCCGGCGTGGATCAGCGTCTGCAGCTCGGTCGCGCTCACGGCGGTTCCCAGGACCGCCCTCTCCTGAGGACGCACGCGGCCAGCGTACAGCGTGCCGGCGCTGCTTCACGGTCACAGCCCTTCGGGATGGAGGATCGTGTTGAAGGAGGCGAGGTACTCCGGGCTCGGTCGGAACTTGTGCGCCTGCGGGGCGCCGCCATTGGAGGGACCTCCGCCCTCCTCGTAGAACTGGCCGTTGAGGTCGATGATCACGTGCTCGTTGTTGCCGGCGTTCGTGCGGTCGTAGATCGTCACGTAGCGCCCCCGACCGGCCGCGATGCCCGGCTGGGCCGCGAACCCCTCGGTGGACTCAGGCGCGCGGAGGTAGCCACCGGCGTGGAGCACGGTCGAGACGAAGCCCGAGCAATCCAGGCCACTGCGTCCGCCGAAGCTGCCGTGCCCTCCGCCCCAGACGTACGGGGTCCCGATCAGGGAGTCGGCCCTGTCGACCATGGCGTTCACCTTCTCCCGCGCGGCGCCGGGCGGGATGCTCGAGGCCGGATCGTGCACGACGTGGCCGCCGCCGTAGACGGGACGCGGCCGCCTGAGCCCTCCGCCGATGACCGTGACACCCGCCCCGCCCCGATGATGGGCCACCGGGGCGCTGCGCCCCGCGGCACGGATCGCGGCGTGACAGGCGCCACGCGCCGCGGAGAACTCCTCCAGCAGAGCCATGCCGCGCATCCGCAGCCTCTCGATGTGGGCGCTCAGGGCCACCAGGGGGCCGTGGGCCAGGGTCACGTCGTGCTGGTCCTTGATCAGCGTCGCCAGCGTCGAGCCCGGGTTCCGTGCCGCCACGGCGTCGGCGGCGGCTGCGGTGCGGTAGGCCGCCTGCGCCGCCGCCAGACGCGGCTCGGCGTCCTCCAGCTCCAGGGCGACCTGCGCGAAGGCCGGCTTGATCCGGGTGAGCTCTCCGTCGTAGGTCGTGAGGGCGTCGGAGACGGCGTCGAAGCCCGTGCACACCCTGTCCAGCTCGGCCGGGAGGCGGCCGATCGCGTGGCGGAAGGCGGCGGCGGCTCGCCCGGTCCAGTGCCCGTCGTGACGCGCAGCGTTCAAGCCGGTCGCGGTCTGCTGCGCCTCGATGGCAGCCGTACGGAACTTGCCGGCCAGCGTCCCCACCTCCTCGGGCAGGACGCGGAGGAGCTCCTGGGCTCGCGGATCGTGGAGGGGATCGCTCATGAGGCCCTTCTCAGTCGTGGCGGACGGTCATTGCGCCCAGCTCGGCGTAGGTGCCCCGCAGGTTGGCGCCGCCGCCGTAATGGCTGCTGGCCCAGTCGCTGCTGGCGATCGCGCCCATCTGCTGGTCAGGGCTCCCACCGGCGCTGTGCAAGATCGCGCGGATGCTCGGACTGGCGCCGCCCCACTTGCCCTCCAGGAACGCCGCGGTCTGGTCGGCGGCGCTCTCCGGGTTTGCGAAGGCGCGGTTGAAGGCGATCGCGCCGGGGCCGCTGTCGAAGTACCCGATGTTGAGCCAGTTGTTGTTGCTCGCGGACTGCCGGCGCTGGGCGTAGACGCTCGACTCCTCTGCCAGCGCCCAGGCACCGATCACCCGGGGTGCGAGCCCGGTGAGCGTGGCCAGGCGCGCGACGAAGCTCTCCTGCCCGCCGGTTAGCAGCGGTGAGCTGACCGACAGCACCTGGCCGCCATGGCCGCTGTGACTCCCACCGCGAGCACCGCCGTGACCCGGGTCGCCCGCGCCGCCGATGATGGTGGTTGCGGAGCCACCCGCGGCCGAGCCACCGTGCCCGTGAGGACCGGTGACCGGAGCGCCCCCCGTGGAGGCCGCCTGCTTGGTCTCATCCTCGATGCGCAGGTAGGCCGCGGCCGCCTCGGTCAGCCGCCGCATCATGTCGGTGATCCGCCCTCCGAGCTCGACGATGCCCAGGTGCCAGCGCCCGCAAAAGTCCTCGAGCTCTGCCTCCAGGCCGGCGCCTCCGATCACGCCCTGGTAGCCGCCCACGACGGTGTGCATGCCCAGCAGCTGGTCGTGCAGCCGCCCGAGCTTGTCCCGTACCTCGATCAGGCTCCGGGGATCCACGAGAAAGCTTGACATGGCCGCAGTATCCGCGCCCGGGGGGCAGCGGAGAAGTGGCCGAGGGTATGAAGCGAGCAGTACCTGACGGCACTCGCACGCGGGTCGCTACCGCGCGCGCCCGGCGATACCCTGAGAACGGCGCTGATGCGAGTCGTGCTCGACAATCCCGCCGGCGACGCCGAGGACGTGGATCTGCAGCTGGGCCGCGACGACGTCACCGTCGGCGACCTGCTCGACACACTGGTCGACGGCGCGGGCGCACGCGGCATCCTCATCGACGGACGCTTCTGTCACGTCGACCTGGCCCTGTCGGAGATCGGCCTCTACGAGGGCGCCCGGATCCACGCCGCCGACGGTGCCACCGGCGACCGCGACCGGGACGGCGCGCCGCTGGAGCTGAGCGTGATCGGCGGCTTCGACGCCGGCCAGCGGATTCCGCTGGCCCCGGGCGGTGTCGTGCTCGGCCGCGGAAGCGACTGCGACCTGGTGCTGGAGGACGAGGGCGTGTCGCGTCGTCACCTGCGCGTGGAGCCGAGCCCCGGCGGGCTGCGGGCGAAGGTCACCGACCTGGGCTCGGCCAATGGCACCTGGCTCGAGGGCAGGCGGATCAAGCAGCCCCTGGAGGTGGAGACCGGCGCGGTGTTCGAAGCCGGCGACGTGGCCTTTACCGTGAGCACCCGCCGGCCCGGCCTTCCGGTCGACCCCGTCCGCCACACCAGCCTGGCGGGAACGATCCCCTTCAACCGCCCGCCGCGCGGCCGCTCACGCGGGGGCGGGGAGCCTCTGAGCGCCCCCGAGCAGCCCGGCGAGACCAGCCGGCCGCGCTTCAGCATGGCCTCGGCAGTCGGACCGCTCGTGCTCGGGGCGGTGATGGTGGTGGTCCTGCACAGCATCATCTACGCGCTGTTCATGCTGCTGAGCCCGGTGCTGGTGATCGGCAGCTGGCTGGAGCAGCGCCGCCACGCCAGTCGCAGCTCGCGCGGGGAGCAGCGTGACTACGCGCAGAAGCTGACCCGCTTCCGGCGGGAGGTGACCAAGCGCCACGCCGACGCGCTCGTGCACCAGCGTGAGGCCATGCCCGACGTGGCCGAGATCCACCGCCGGGCCACCGCACCCGACCCGCGCCTGTGGGAGCGCCGCCCCGAGCACGATGACTTCCTCGCCCTGACGGCCGGCTTCGGCGAGGTACCGTTCCGGCCCGAGCTGGCCGAGCGGCAGGCTCCCGCCCAGGATCCCGAGCTCGTGCTCGCCGAGCATGGC
>JALYYW010000139.1 GCA_030946085.1 Actinomycetota bacterium | reverse complement strand
CGCTCGACTACGGCAGCGCGCGTTGCGGGTGCGCGGTCAGCGACCCCACCGGCGTGCTGGCCACGCCGCTGGAGCCGATCGCCGCGCCTGCGACCCGCCGCGGGCTGGGACGGCTGCGCGCGCTGGTGGGCGAGCTGCACGCCGAGCGGGTCGTCGTGGGCCTGCCGCTCTCGCTATCGGGCGTGGACTCGGCCCAGACGCGCGAGGCGCGATCGTTCGCCGGAGCGCTGGCCGGCGCGCTGCCCGTCCCCGTGGAGCTCTACGACGAGCGCTTCACCACCAAGCTTGCGGCCCGCACCCCGGGCCGGGCCAGCGAGGATTCACGCGCTGCCGCGCATCTGCTGGAGAGCTGGCTGGCGGCGCGCTCGCCCGCGGGAGGACCCTCGTGAAGGTCAGGCCGACCCGTACACCCCAGGAGCGCGAGGCGGCGCGGCTGGAGCGTGAGCGCCGGCGCGCGGCGAAGGAGGGTCGGCCGATGCCCTCGCCTCCAACCCCCTCCGAGCCCACGCCTTCCGAGCCCGCGCCGGAGGCCCTGGAGCCGGTGGCCCGCCCGCTTCAGTTCGCTGCCGCCACTGCGGCCGACCCCGAGCCGGAGGCGGCCGTGCGCCCGGGCGTCATGCCCGAGCCGGAGTCCGAGCCGGCGCCGGAGGCGCCACACGCGATCGATCACGGACCGGAGGAGGAAGAGCCACACGCGATCGATCCCGAACCGCAGGAGGAAGTGCCTCTCCATCCCGTCGATCCAGACGCGGAGGAGCCGGAGGAGGCTCCGGCCGGCATCAAGCGCGTCAGCGGGCTCGAACGCAAGCCCAGCGGGCGTCCAGCCGGCACCGCCCGCCGTGCGCCGCGGCTGCGCCCCCGGCCCCGGCGCCCAGGGAGCCGAATCTCCCGCGGAGGCCGCTCCCTGGCCGTGGTGGCGATCGTGCTCGCGGTGGCGCTGATCTGGTTCCTGGCACAGCTCTTCCAGCCCTTCCACGGCGCCGGTGGGCCCAGGGTCAGGGTGGTGATTCCCTCGCACCTGACCTCGAGCCAGATCGGCGACCTGCTGGCGCGGGAGGGCATCGTCTCCTCGAGCTTCTTCTTTGAGCTGCGGGCGACGCTGGGGGGGGAGCGCGGGAGCCTGCGCTCGGGGACTTACGCCCTGCAGCGGGACATGAGCTACGGCGCCGCCCTGAAGATCCTGACGACCCCACCGCCGGCGGCGAGGGTCAGCGAGCTGACGATCACCGAAGGACGGACCCGCCAGCAGACGGACGCGATCCTGCGCCGCCAGAGGATCCGCGGCAACTACCTGGCCGCCACGCGCAGCTCCCGGCTGCTGCGCCCCGCGGCCCTCGGCGCCCCGCGTCGGCTGTCCACGCTGGAGGGCTTCCTCTTCCCCTCCACCTACCAGCTGCGGGACCCCATCACGGTTCCTGCGCTGGTGGACGATCAGCTCACCGCCTTCAAGCGGGCCTTCGCCGGCGTCGATCTGACCTTCGCCCGCCGCCAGCACCTGACGCCCTACGAGGTGCTGATCATCGCCTCGGTCATCCAGGGTGAGGCCCGCACCGGAGGTGACCGTGCGCTGGTGTCCTCGGTGATCTTCAACCGGCTGCGGGCAAAGATGCGACTGCAGATGGATGACACCGTTCGCTACGCCACCGGAAACGACACGAACCCGATCACCCTCTCCCAGCTCGCCTCCCCCTCACCGTGGAACACCTACACCCACTCTGGCTTGCCGCCGACCCCGATCAACAGCCCGGGGTTGGCGTCGATCCAGGCCGCCGCCCACCCGGCCTCAACCGGCTATCTGTTCTTCGTGGTCAAGCCGTGCGGCAACGGCGCGCACGCCTTCGCCAGCAGCTACGCGCAGTTTCTGACGCTTCAGAGCCACTACAACCTCGCCCGCGCCCGGCGAGGCGGCCGCTCGCCGGAATTCTGCCGGTAGGTGAGACCGGCATGCGCCTTGGCGTGCTCGGCTGGCCCGTCGCCCACAGCCGCTCGCCGGCGATGCAGAACGCGGCGCTGCGGGCCCGAGGCCTCAGCCACTGGCACTACGGGCTGCTGCCGGTAGCGCCGGAACTGCTGGTCGAGACGGTGGCTGCTCTCCCACGGAGCGGGTTCCGTGGCGCCAACGTCACGATCCCGCACAAGCAGACGGCGCTGGCGCTGGCTGAGCACGCCACCGCGAGGGCGAGGGGCATCGGCGCCGCCAACACGCTGACCTTTGAGGCTGACGGGGTCCATGCCGACAACACGGACGCTCCCGCGCTGGTGGCGGCGCTCCCGTTTCCGCTCGCCGGACGCAGCGCGCTCGTGCTGGGCGCGGGCGGGAGCGCGAGGGCGGCGGTCTGGGCGCTGCTTGACGCCGGTGCCGGGCCGGTGCGGGTCTGGAACCGGACGCCAGCGCGGGCCCGCGAGTTGTGTGCGGCGATCGGCGGGGAGCCAGTGCCGGGGGCCGAGCCCGCCGACGTGCTCGTTCACTGCACGTCCACGGGGCTGGACGGCTCGGTGCAGACGTTCAAGCAGTTGCCGCTCGCGGCCGAGGAGCTGGGCAGGTACGACTGCGTGGTTGACTTCGTCTACAGCGAGCGTGAAACCGAACTGATCTCGGCGGCGCGGTCGGCTGCGATCCCGTTCGTCGACGGGCTGGACCTGCTCGTGGGACAGGGCGCGCTCAGCTTCGAGCGCTTCACCGGGCAGACGGCGCCAGTCGAGGTAATGCGCGGGGCGGTGCGGTGGCCGTGAACGAGGCGGGCATCCAGCTTAGGGTCATCCACGGCTGCTCGCCACCCGGCCGAGAGCACAACAAAATCCATTAGCCGTCCGGCAGTATCGTTGTGCTCTGTGACGAGCGCAGCAGCAGACCGGGCATGAGCGTCCGCACTCCGGAGAACGACCGGAGCACCTGCACTCCCTGCCGGGGGACCGGCAAGGTCATCTCGGGCCTGAACGGTGAGCCCCACGAGGTCACCTGCCCGTGGTGCGGCGGGGATGGGGCCTTTCAGGCCGCTCACGACGCCCAAGCCTCGCAGTAGTCGACCTGAGCAGGGAGAAACGTGGGGTCGAGGTCTAGTTCTTTTCGTCAGAGGTACTAATGCATCCCGCGTGATCACGATCTCGTCGCCTGCTTTCACCTGGGCGCCGCGGCGCCTCCCTAACCTACACGGCGATGGCGCTCCAGCTCATCACCGCCGGCGAGTCTCACGGCCCCGGCTTGACCTGCGTCGTGCAGGGCCTTCCCGCCGGATTGTTGCTCGAGCGCGCAGCGATCGATCGTGATCTGCACCGCCGCCAGCTCGGCCACGGCCGCGGCGGGCGGATGAAGATCGAAAGCGACCGCGCGGAGGTGACCGCCGGGGTCAGGCACGGGCGCACGCTGGGCGGGCCGATCGCGCTGCAGATCGCCAACCGCGACTACGCCAACTGGGAGGAGCGGATGAACCCGTGGCCGGTTCCCGACCTGCCCCAGGAGGTACATCTGCCCCGCCCCGGACACGCCGACCTGGTCGGCACTCAGAAGTACGGGCTGACCGACGTACGGGACATCCTGGAGCGGGCCAGCGCGCGGGAGACTGCGGCGCGGGTGGCCGGCGGCGGCGTGGCCAAGGCCTTCCTGAGGGAGCTGGGCGTGCAGGTCTTCAGCCACGTGATCCAGATCACGAGTGTCACGGCCCCCCGTCGTGACGATCTCGTTCCCGGGGACTTCTCCCACGTCGACGAGTCGCCGGTGCGCTGCCTGGACCCCGAGGCCTCACGGCAGATGGTGGCCGAGATCAACCGGATGCGCAAGGCCAACGAGTCGCTCGGCGGCGTGTTTGAGGTCCGCGCGTTCGGCGTGGTCCCCGGCCTGGGCTCGTACGTCTCCTGGGAGGAGCGCCTCGACGGCCGGCTCGGCCAGGCCATCCTCTCGATCCAGGCGATAAAGGGAGTCTCGCTCGGGGACGGCTTCGAGGTCGCCGGCCTCCCCGGCTCTCAGGCCCACGACGAGATCTTCTACGACCAGGAGCGTGGCTTCTATCGCAACACCAACCGCTCCGGCGGCTTGGAGGGCGGGATGACGACCGGCGATCCGCTGGTCGTGCGGGGTGCGATGAAGCCGCTGCCGACTCTGACCAAGCCGCTGCGCTCGGTCGACATCGCCACCCACGAGCCGGCGGAGGCGCTGCGAGAGCGCACCGACTCCTGCACGGTGCCGGCCGCCGGTGTGGTCGGGGAGGCGATGGTGGCCTTCGTCCTGGGCGACGCCTATCGGCGGAAGTTCGGCGGCGACCATATCGACGACGTCAAGGCCGCGGTGGCCGCCTACAGGGAGCGGGTCGGTTGGCGCTCAGTCACGGGGTAGACGCTCGACCCAGGGCAGCTGGTCGAAGCCGCGGTCAAAGGTCAGTATCTCGGTGATCCCGTGGCGCTTCATCACGGCGGCGTGTACCGCATCGCGGGCGGAGAATCCGCGGCGGGATACCGCGATGTCCTTCGCCTCCTGAACGTCGTGCTTGGTCACCGGGAACACGATGTCAACGACTTGCTCCAGCGCATCGAAAGCCTCCTGGAGGCGGTCATAGCGCCCCGCCACGCTGTAGCGGCGGAGGATCTCCTGGAAGACCTCGGCACTGGTGGCCAGGCGCTCACGTCCGATGGTGAGAGCCTCGAGCGCGGCGAGGGCCTGAAGCTTGCGAGGATGCGTGGCGCCGACCATGTACATCGGGACGTTCGAGTCGACGAAGATCACTCGAGACCTGGCAGGTCCTGTCGATATCCAGCCTCGATCTCGGAGATCATCTGATCGATCTCGACCTCTGGTCCGAGGTTGAGGTCAGCAGCTCTGCGGATCGCCGTCAGCTTGCGTTCAACATCCCCTGTGAAGATGTCCCTCTCCGCCCCTCGGAGGGTCTGGCGAACCCACTCGGATAGCGTCATGCCCTTGACCCAGCTACCACCATGAGCAAGGTCGTCTGCATCGGCTTTATGGGTGCCGGCAAGTCAACCGCCGCGCGCGCCATCGCCGCCGCCACCGGCCAGGCCACCGCCGACGTGGACAGCGTCCTGGAGCAGCGCCTGGGCCGCCCGATCGGGCGCATCTTCGCGCAGGACGGCGAGGCCGCCTTTCGTCAGGCCGAGGAGCGGATCACGCTGGAGCTGCTGCACGAGCGCGAGCCCGCGGTCCTCGCGCTCGGCGGCGGCGCGATCGGCTCCGAGCGGGTGCGCGAGGCGCTCGGTGACCACGTCGTAGTCTGGATCGATGTCGACCGCGACACGGCTTGGAGCCGCGTCAGCGGCAGCGATCGCCCCCTGGCGCGCGATCGCGCGCAGTTCGAGCGCCTGCACGAGCAGCGGGAGCCCGTGTACGCCGCCTTGGCCGACGTGGTCGTGCCCGCCGGGCGCAGCCACGCCACCGGGGCCGTGCTGGCGACGATCGCGGGCCGTCCGGCGAGCACGAAGGTGCTGTGGGCGGCGAGCGCCTCGGGCGATTACCCGGTGTACATCGACTCCGGCCTGATCACCGAGCACCGCTTCTGGCCGCAGACCGTGAGCGGCCGCCGCTTCCTGGTCACCGACGGCACTGCCGGCCGGCTTTACGGCGAGACCATGGAGCCGCTCAGCGGTCGCGCCGCGATCATGCCCGGCGAGCAGTCAAAGACGATCGCCCACGCCGAGATCGTGTGGACCGAGCTGGTGCGGGCGGGCATGACCCGGCAGGACGTGGTGGTGGCGCTCGGTGGCGGAGTCGTGGGCGACCTGGCCGGCTTCTGCGCCGCCACATACCAACGCGGCGTGCGCCACGTACAGGTGCCGACGACGCTCGTGGCCCAGGTGGACTCGTCGCTGGGCGGCAAGACCGGCGTCGACCTGGCCGAGGCGAAGAACTACGTCGGCGCTTACCACCAGCCGTCCGCGGTGCTGCTGGATCCGGCCACGCTAGGCACGCTGCCGCCGGCCGAGCTCGCTGCCGGCTACGCCGAGGTGGTCAAGACGGCGCTGATCGCCGGCGGTTGGCTGTGGCAACGGGTGAGCTCGGGAGCCAGTCCCGACGACGCCGCGGTGATCGCCGATTGCGCGCTCACCAAGCTGCGCGTGGTGGCCGCCGACGAGCGCGACGGCGGACTTCGCCAGGTGCTGAACCTCGGCCACACCGTCGGCCACGCGATCGAGACCGTGACGGGCTACGCGCGCTACCGCCATGGTGAGGCGGTGGCGCTTGGCCTGCTCGCGGCGCTGCGGCTCTCCGGCCAGGAGGGGCTGCGGGCTCAGGTGCGGGAGCTCCTCCAGGCCGCGGGACTGCCCACCCAGCTCGACGGCAGCGCCGACCCGGATGCGATCGTGATGGCCACCGCGCGGGACAAGAAGCGCCTGGGGGAGGGGCCGGTGCCGTTCGTGCTCATCGACGGTCCCGGCCGCCCCCGGCCGGGGTGCGCTGTCCCGCCTCGCGATCTGATCGCGGCCGTGAGAGAGTTGGCCTGAGCCATGGCCCTGCGCAACCGCATCGAGATCATGCACGGCGTCAACCTTGACCAGCTCGGCCGCCGCGACTCCGCCCACTACGGCACGCTCAGCTTCGTGGAGCTGGAGCGGCACATCGGCGAGGTCGCCGACGACCTCGGACTGACGCTGCGCTTCTTTCAAACCAACCACGAAGGTGAGTTCGTCGAGCACCTGCACCGGCTCCATGACCTCGCCGACGGGCTGGTGGTGAACCCCGGCGCTTGGACCCACTACTCCTACGCCATCCGCGACGCGCTGGAGCTGACGGGCTTGCTCGCCGTGGAGGTCCACCTCTCAGACATCGCCGCGCGTGAGGAGTGGCGCCGCCACTCGGTGATCCGCGAGCTGTGCCTCACGCACGTGGCCGGGCAGGGCGCGGCTGGGTACCGGGTGGCGCTGGAGCGCCTCAAGCTGGAGCTCGGCGCGTGAGTGAGCGCGTCGATCGGGTGGCCGAGCTGCTGCCCGAGGCGGAGGTCGACGCCATGCTCGTGACCGAGCTGACCAACCTGCGCTACCTGACCGGATACAGCGGCACCAACGGCCTGGCCCTGATCGGTCCCGACTGGCGCACCTTCGTCACGGACTTCCGCTACGTGGAGCAGGCCGCCGAGGAGGTCAGTCCCGCCTTTGAGCGCCGGCGCGCCCCCCAGGACCTGCTGGAGTCGGTGGGCGAGGCCGTTCCCGACGCTCCGGTGCGGTTGGGCTTCGAGAGTGCCCACCTCACCGTTCACGCGCACGGGCGGCTCCGGGAGCTGCTGGAGGAGCGGGTCCAGCTCGTCCCCACCAGCGGTCTCGTGGAGCGGCTGCGCGCGGTCAAGGATCCGGGGGAGGAGCAGCGGATCCGGGCGGCCACCGAGCTGGCCGACGAGGCCCTGGAGCGACTGCTCTCCGAGGAGCTCACGGGACGAACCGAGCGGGAGGTGGCCCTGGCGCTGGAGGTCCACATGCGTCAGCTCGGCGCTCGGCGGCCGAGCTTTGAGACGATCGTCGCCGCCGGCCCGCACGCGGCGCTGCCTCACGCGCAGCCGCGTGACGTGGCGCTGGAGGCCGGCCAGCTGGTCGTGATCGACTGGGGAGCGGAGCTCGACGGCTACTGCTCTGACTGCACCCGCACCGTCGCCACCAGCGAGCCCGGCAAGCGCGCGCGGGAGGTCTACGCGCTGGTGGGCGCGGCGCAGCTCGCCGGCCTGGAGGCGGTCAGCGCCGGCGCGCACGGGCGGGAGGTCGACTCCGTGTCACGGATGGTGATCGAGCAGGCGGGGTACGGGGAGCGCTTCGGCCACGGGCTCGGCCATGGCGTCGGGCTGGAGATCCACGAGGCGCCGCGCCTCTCCCAGCGCTCCGAGGACCACCTGAAGGCCGGCAACGTCGTGACCGTCGAGCCGGGTGTGTACCTGCCCGGCGAGCTGGGTGTGAGAACCGAGGACCTGGTGCTCGTCACCGACGGGGGGTGCGAGATCCTGACCTCGATCTCCAAGGAGCTGCGGGTCCTCGGCTGATTACGCTCCCCACGCTAAGCTCACCAGCCGCGTGATCACCACCAATCAGTTCCGCAACGGCAGCCACATCGACGTCGATGGCACGATCTTCAAGATCCTCGAGTTCCAGCACGTCAAGCCCGGCAAGGGCGGAGCGTTCGTACGCACCAAGCTGCGCCGCGCCAGCGACGGCGCGGTGATCGACCGCACCTTTCGCGCCGGCGAGAAGTTCCGGCCGGTGCGGACCGAGGTGCGGCGCATGCAGTACCTCTACCGCGACGGCTCCGATGCCCACTTCATGGACAGCGAGAGCTACGAGCAGCTCACGATTCCCGAGACGGCGATCGTCGAGGCGCTGCGGTGGATGCGGGAGTCCGACGAGGTAGAGCTCCTCTACATCGACGACGAGCCGGCGGACGTGCAGCTGCCCAGCGCGCTGGACCTGAAGATCGCCCAGACCGAGCCGGGCCTGCGCGGCGACACCGCCTCGGGCGGGGGCACCAAGCCGGCAGTGCTGGAGACGGGCACCCGGATCCAGGTGCCGCTCTTCATCGATGTCGGCGACTCGGTCAGGGTGGACACGCGCTCGGGCGATTACGTTTCCCGTGCGTAGGACCGAGCAGCGGCGCGCCGCGATCTGGGCCCTCTACCAGAGCGACTTGCTGGGGCGCCCGCTGGAGGAGACCTTCCCCAGGGATACGCACCCGTTCACGCGCGCATTGGCAGAGCTCGTGCGCCGGCACCAGCCTGAGCTCGACGAGCTCATCACCACCCACTCCACCGGCTGGTCGCTCCAGCGGATCGCGCCGCTGGAGCGCTCGATCCTGCGCGGCGGCCTGGCCGAGCTGCTCCACGGTGACACGCTGCCCGGCGAGCACGCGATCCCCCCCGAGGGCGCGATCGACGAGGCCGTGGAGACCGCCAAGCGCTTCTGCGGCGCGGACGCGCCGGGGTTCGTCAACGGGATCCTGGCGGCGGTGCTGCGCCAGCGACAGGCTGGCCGGGGGGCCAGTGAGGGCCTAAGCTAAACGTAGGAATCGCTCGCCCTCGCCGCGCTCGGCGGCACAATCAGGGCATGAGGCTGCTGGTGGTGGACGATGACCGGGCGCTGCGCGAGGTGCTCAGACGGGTGCTGTCGCTGGCCGGCTACGACGTGCGGTTGGCCGAATCCGGGGCCCACGCGCTCTCGGAGGTGGGGACGGTGGCACCCGACGCGGTTGTCCTGGACATCGGTCTGCCGGACATCGACGGGCTCGACGTCTGCCGGATGCTGCGGCGGGAGGGCAATCGCGTGCCGGTGCTGATGCTGACCGCACGGGACGCCGTGAGCGACCGCATCGACGGCCTCGACGCCGGCGCCGACGACTACCTGGTCAAGCCCTTCGACATCGACGAGCTCCAGGCGCGGCTGCGGGCGCTGCTGCGCCGGGCCGGCGCTGGCCTGGACGACGCCGGCAGCATGTCCTTCGGTGAGCTGCGCCTGGACCCCGCTCGCCACGGCGTGCGGGTGGACGAGCAGTTCGTGGAGCTGACGCGCACCGAGTACCAGCTGCTGGAGCTGCTGATGCTCAACCCGCGGCGGGTGCTGCCCCACAGCCTGATCTACGACCGCGTTTGGGGCTATGACTTCGGCCCCACCTCCAACGCGCTGCGGGTCTACATCGGTTACCTGCGTCGCAAGCTGGAGCTGGCGGGCTCCCGCTCGGAGATCCACACCGTGCGCGGGGTCGGCTATGCGCTCCGCGAGCCCGAAGAGGTCGGCGCGCCGAGATGACGCTCCGGGCCCGGCTGGCCATCGCCGCGGGCATCGCCGTCGCGCTGGCGGTGATCGCGGTCACGCTCACGGCCTATGCGGGAACGAAGTCCGAGCTGCGCGGCCAGCTCGACCACTCGCTGGAGAACCTGCTGGACCGGATCGTGCCCCCTGGCGGCGTGCGCCGTGGGGTCGCTCCCTCAGGTCCCCCGAGCGCCGGTCCGGGCTTCCAGGGCTCGGTTCCGGGCTTGCGGGGCAGGCAGCCGCCGCCGGGGTTCGGGGGTCCGCCCCCCGGCCCCGAGCCGATCGGAGTGGGCGACGAGGGCCTGTCGCTGGATCGCCGCCGCCCAGGCTTCGGCGGTACCGAGGGCATCGTCACCGTGATCCACCCAGGCGGCAGCACCTACATCCCTCCCGGCCAGGGCCGCCAGATCCCCGTGGACGCGCTCATGCGGGCCTTCGCCGCCCGCGGCCGCGGAACCCTCTTCACCGAGCAGCACCTGGGCGGGATGCACATCCGCGTCCTGGTACGCGGCTTGGGGCCCGCCGGGGCGATCGCCGCCGCGCTGCCGATGACCGACGTTGACCGCACGCTCTCAGACGAGCTGCTGCTGCTGCTGGCGATCGCCGGGGTCGGGATCGCGTTGGCGGCGCTCCTGGGCGTGCTGGTCGCGCGCACCGCGCTGGGCCCCATCGGCCGCTTCACCAGCCAGGCCGAGGCCATCGCCGCCAACCCCGAGCGATTGGAGCAGGAGCGCCTGCACGTGGAGGGAGACGATGAGCTGGCGCGCCTCGGCCGCACCTTCAACACCACGCTCGACGCCCTGGAGCGCTCGGTCCAATCCCAGCGCAACCTGGTCGCAGACGCCTCCCACGAGCTCCGCACGCCGATTGCCTCGGTGCGGGCGAACCTGCAGCTGCTCCGCGACGAGGCGCTGCTCTCCTCCGCGGATCGCACCGCCCTGCGTGAGGACATGATCGAGGAGCTCGACGAGCTCACCGCGCTGGTGGCCGACGTCGTCGAGCTGGCGCGCGGCTCCAAGCCGGGCGCGGGACGCTCGGACGTGCGTCTCGACGAGGTCGTAACCGACGCGATCGCCCGCACGCGGCGGCGCTACCCGCAGCTCGCGATCTCGCCAGAGCTGGAGCCGGCGCTGGTGCAGGGGGAGGGGGACCGGATCGCCCGGGCGGTCCTCAACCTGCTGGACAACGCCGCCAGGTGGAGCCCCGAGGGCGGCACGATCGCGGTTACCCTGCGCGGCGGCACCCTGATCGTGCGAGACCACGGGCCGGGCTTCCACGCGGAGGACCTGCCGTTCGTCTTCGACCGCTTCCACCGAGCGCGTGACGCCCGCGCCAAGCCCGGCTCCGGCCTCGGCCTGGCGATCGTGCGCCAGGCGGCCGAAGCCCACGGCGGCTTCGTCGAGGCCACCATCGCCGAGGGGGGCGGTGCGCAGTTGCGAATCGGGTTCGGGCCGACCCTGCCCCTGCAGCCTCAGCCGCAGGAGACGATCAGTGCGTCCTGACCCTGAGCAGCGGCGCCAGCGAGGGGGTGCACGCGCACGCGGCTCCAGCCAAACGGGGGAGCCCGAATAGATCCTCGATCGTCTGCAGGGTCGAGAACTGGTCTACGGGCGTGCGCAGTCGGCCGCCCGGTCCCGCCAGCGAGCCGGCCAGGATCGTGGCGACATGACCGCCGTGGGCCCGAGCACAGCAGCCGTTGTCGCTCGAGCCCTCGTCCCAGGTCAATGCCAGGAGGCTCGCCGGCCCGAGCGCCCGCTGCAGCGGCGGGATCAGGGTCTTCAGGAAGCGGTCGCCCGTGGCGGGATCGCAGTCGTGCATGTCGTGGCAGAGGTTGGGCGTGATCCAGATGAAGCGCGGCAGCTTCCCGGCGCGCTCGTCGGCGCTCAGCTGCGTCAGCGGCACGATCCGCCCGCACTGCGCCCTGCTCCCCCGGACGGCGTCGTAGTACATGAAGGGGTCGTGCTTCTTGGCGTAGCCGCCGGCGCCATCGCCCATGAAGCAGGGGTGGGGCATGTCCTCCATGTACGCCTTCCAGCTCAGCCCCGCCCGGCGCAGCTGGCCGGCGAGCCCGTCCCCGGCGACGCTGCAGCCGGTGCAGTCGTCGGTGATCCCATGCGTGGAGCCGCTGGTCAGGGCCAGGTAGTTGGGTAGCGACGGATGCGCGGTCGCGTACATCTGCTCGGCCAGCGCCGAGCCGCGCGCCAGCGAGTTGATGTAC
>JALYYW010000120.1 GCA_030946085.1 Actinomycetota bacterium | reverse complement strand
GCTCGTCGGGGGCCAGCTCGGGGCGGGTGACGAGCTGGAACACGTCGTCGTCGGGCGCATGGTCGAGGTCCTCGATCCAGCGGCCCTCGCTGGAGCGGCCCCAGAGGTTGTCGTCGATGGAGTACGGGGCCGTCTCGGTGCCGCCCTTGACCGGGATCCCGTGCTCACGTGCGTAGGCGATCTCCTCCTCACGGCCCATCGCCCAGGAGCGCACGGGGGCGATCAGCTTCAGCTCGGGCGCCAGCGTGGCGACCGTGGCCTCGATCCGGACCTGGTCGTTGCCCTTGCCGGTGCAGCCGTGGGCGATCGTGTCGCAGCCCGTCTGGCGCGCGTACTGCACCGCCAGCTTGGCGATGAGCGGTCGTCCCAGCGCGGTGAACAGGGGGTAGCCGAGACCGTAGGTGGCGTTGGCCCTGATCGCCGGCAGCACGTAGTCCCGGACGAACTCCTCGCGCGCGTCGACGACGTGACACTCGACCGCCCCGATCTGCAGCGCCTTGCCGCGGACGACATCGTAGTCCTCGCCGGGCTGGCCGAGATTGACGGTCAGCGCTACCACCTCGGCGTCGTACTGGTCCTGGATCCACTTCAGCATCACGCTGGTGTCCAGGCCACCGCTGTAGAGCAGCAGCACGCGATGGACATCGGCGGGATCGGCCTGGTAGGAGGCGGTCGGGGGCGTCAGCTCGGCCACGGGCGCTCAATGTATCGGCGCTCGCCTGCCTCACGCGTTACGGGCGAGGAACCGGGACCAAGCCGGCGCGGCAGACTAGGGAGAGCCTGAGGACTGAGCGGCGCAGTGCTCGCAGAGCCCCACGATCGGAAAGTGGGTAAAGCGTGCTTGAAAGCCGAACCGCTCTCTGATCGTCCGGCGCAGCGGGTCGAGTTGATCGGGCGTGACGGCGGCGACCTTGGCGCACCGCTCGCAGTAGAGGTACTCGACCTCGTGGCGTCCCACGAGCACATAGAGCCCGGGCCCGTGGCCGAGGTGCACGTGGCGAATCAGTCCGTGGCGCTCGAGGACCTCGAGGTTTCGGTAAACCGAGGACTCGTCGATCGACAGCGTGTGCGCGAGGTGCACCGCGGAGATGGGGCCTTCGGCGGAGAAGAACGCCTCGATCACGAGACGCCGCACGGTGGAGAGGCGCATCCCTCCCCGGCGGACCGCACGGATCGCCTCCTCGATCGTCTCGAACATGAGCGGCGGGGTCTGCGCGGCCATTGTCATCTCTGATCACTCCTCGCCCGCCCGGGCGGCGGCCCGTTCCATGCCCACAGACCACTTCTCCTCGATCCGAGCCAAGCGCCAGATAAGCAGTGAGATCGCCCAGGTCGCGACGAACATCCCGACGATGATCAACCCGGCGGTGTTGATGTTGAAGTTCTGGAACCAGTCGACGACCGGCCCGGTCATTCCGAGCTTCTGGGTCACCAGGCCGACGAGCTCGATCGTGCCGATGAAGAGCGCGACCGCGACCGACAGGCCGGTGATCGTGATGTTGTAGTAGACCTTCCGAACCGGCTTGGAGAACGCCCATCCGTAGGCGAAGTTCATGAACGACCCGTCGATCGTGTCCAGCAGCGACATCCCGGCGGCGAACAGGATCGGCAGGCAGATGATCGCGTAGAACGGCAGGCCGGCGGCTCCTGCGCTACCGGCGACGACGAGCAGCGCGACCTCCGTCGCCGTGTCGAACCCCAAGCCGAACAGCAAGCCGACGGGGTACATCTGCCACGGCTCATGGATCCTGTTCAGCCGCTTTCCGAACAGCCGGTTCATCAACCCGCGCGAGCCCAGCTCCTGCTCAAGCTCGGCTTCGTTGAACTGGCCCTGCCGCATACCGAAGAAGATCTTGACGATGCTGACGAGGATGATGATGTTCAGGATCGCGATGATGTAGAGAAACGTGCCTGATACGCCGGTGCCGATGACGTTCGTCGTCTTGTGCAGCAGCGACCCGGAGCTCCGCACCGGATCGGCGAGCGCCTTGACTCCGATCGCGATCAGGAACGCGAGCGTGAAGACGATCGTCGAGTGCCCGAGCGAGAAGAAGAACCCGACGCTCAGGGGTCGCTTGTCCTCATTCATCAACTTGCGCGTGACGTTGTCGATCGCGGTGATGTGATCGGCGTCGACGGCGTGACGCAGACCGAGCGTGTACGCCGTGACACCGGTCCCGACCGCGAACGTGCCGGAGGAGCCGAGGCTGTACTTCTGCGGCGCGACGACCAAGATCAGGATCCCGAACCCCACCACGTGCAATCCCGCGATCACGGCCGCCATCCCGCCCACGTGACGCCATTCCCGGCGGGTCATCGACCCCTTGATCCGAGCCCACCGGGACGGCGTCGACACCGCAGCAGTCATGGCCGCGAAGCCTACAGCAGAGCTCATTGCTAATGCAAGCCGCTAGTAATTGTGAGCACATCCAGCCGGCGCGGCGTTCTCAGGCGAGCGCCCGCAGCCGGGTGAGTGCCTCGTCGACCTCCTCACGCGAGACCACCAGCGGCGGCTCCAGCCGGATCGTGGCCGGGCCGGTGGCGTTTACCACCAGCCGCTGCTCCAGCAGCGCCCGCCGCGCCAGCTCCGGCGCGGAGAGCCGAGGGATCAGATCCACAGCCACCATCAGACCCCGCCCGCGGACGCCGGCCACGAACTGCAGCTCAGCCAGTCCCTCCATCAGCCGCTCGCCGAGCTCACGCACGCGCGCCAGCAGCTCGGGATCCGAGCAGATCGCCAGCGCCTCCAGGGCCGCGCGGCAGGCCACGGGCCCGCCGGCGAACGTCGAGCCGTGGTCGCCGGGCTGCAGCACGTCGGCCAGCCGCTCCCCGGTGACGAGTGCCCCGATGGGCAGGCCGCCGCCGAGCGCCTTGGCGCTGGTGATGGCGTCGGGCGTCACCGGCGAGGCCTCGTAGGCCCACAGGGTGCCGGTGCGCCCCATACCGGTCTGGATCTCGTCGAATACCAGCGCCGCGCCGGTTCGGTCGCACGCCTCCCGCGCGGCCACCAGCAGCTCCTCGTCCAGCACGAAGATCCCGCTCTCGCCCTGGATCGGCTCCAGCAGCACCGCTGCCGTCTCCTCGTCGACGGCGCGCCCGAGCGCTGCGGGGTCGTGGGGCACCGCGACGAAGCCGGGCACCAGCGGCGCGAACGGGGCCTGCTTAGACTCCTGCGGGGTCGCCGACAGGGCGCCATAGGTGCGCCCGTGGAATCCGCCGTCGAGCACCACCACACGGCCCCGCGGCCGCGCCCGGCGCACCAGCTTGAGCGCCGCCTCGATCGCCTCCGCGCCCGAGTTGCAGAGGAACACCTTGCCGCCCAGCGAGCTGCGGGCCAGCGCCGCCGAGAGCGCCAGCGCCGGCTCTGAGTAGTAGAGGTTGGTGACGTGGGTCAGCTGCGCGGCCTGCTCCTGCACCGCTACCACCACCCGGGGATGGCAGTGGCCGACGTTCAGCACCGAGATCCCGGCCAGGAAGTCCAGGTACTCGTGACCGTCGGCGTCCCACAGGCGGCAGCCGGCGCCGCGCACGAACTGCACTGGGTTCCGCGTGTAGGTGGGGATCGCGTGGGCGCGCTCGAGGGCCTGGAGCTCGGTTAGCGTCAGCGCGGTCATGGATGCGCCGCAGTGATCATCGTGCCCTGTCCGGCGCGGGTGAACAGCTCCAGCAGCAACGAGTGCGGCACGCGGCCGTCGACGATCGCCGCCGAGCCGACCCCGCCCGCCACCGCCTCCAGGCAGGCGGCGAGCTTTGGCCGCATCCCGCCGGAGACCGTGTCGAGCGCCTGCGCCACCTCCGGCACCGTCGCCTGGGAGACGATGCTGCTCGGATCCTCAGGGTCTCGCAGCCAGCCGGTGACGTCGGTGAGGAACATCACCTTGTAGGCGCCGAGAGCGCGCGCGATCGCGCCGGCGGCCTCGTCGGCGTTGATGTTGTAGGAGTTGCCATCCAGGTCGGCGCCGACGCTGGCCACCACCGGCACGTAGTCCTGGGCGACGTGGTTGAGGACGTCGACGTCGACGTGGTCGATCCGCCCGACGAAGCCGATGTCCTGCCCGCTGGGGGAAGCCTGCCGGCTGGCGCGGAACAGCAGGCCGTCGTCACCGCACAGGCCGACCGCTCGCTGTCCCTGGTGGCCGAGCATCAGCACGATGTCCTTGTTGACCTTGCCCACCAGCACCATCTTGGCCACCTCGACGGTGGCCGCGTCGGAGACGCGCAGGCCGTCGACGAAGTTGACGGGGAGATGCAGCCGTTCCATGTAGGCGGTGATCTCCGGGCCGCCACCGTGGACGATGACGGGGTTCATGCCCACGTACTTGAGCAGCACCACGTCCCGCGCGAACTCCACCTTCAGGGTGGGGTCGATCATCGCCGCGCCGCCGTACTTGATGACCACCGTCCGGCCGTGGAACTCACGGATGTAGGGCAGGGCCTCCAGCAGGGTGGCGACGTCACGCATCGGGTCGCCTCAGCTCGTGTACCGGGAGTTGAACACCACGTACTCCGGGGAGAGGTCGCTGAAGAAGACCTCGCTCTCCCCGCCGGACCCCGGCAGCTTCAGCCGGTACTCGACCTCGGCCCCGGCCACCAGCGGCTCCAGCTCACGGAGATCCTCCACCACGGCCTCGCCGGCGGAGACGACCAGTTGCCCCTCTATCTCCAGGTCGGCGACGAACCCGTCGCGGTAGGGGTAGGCCATGCCGGCAGCCTGAAGGATGCGCCCGAAGTTCGGATCCCCACCGTGCAGCGCGGTCTTGACCAGGGGAGAGTCGGCCACCGCGCGTGCCACCGGCTCCACCACCCCGTCGTCCCCGGTGACGACGATCCGCCCGATCCGCTGGGCGCCCTCGCCGTCGCCGACGATCATCAGGGCCAGCTGGCGCATCAGCACGTCCATCGCCTCGCCGAGGCGCAGCTCGTCCTCGGTCTCGGCCTCCACCTGCACGCCGGAGGCGCCGCTGGCCTGGACGAACACGGTGTCGCTGGTTGACAATTGGCCGTCGACGCTGATGCGATCGAACGAGCGCTTGACGCAGACGGTGGTGAGCAGGTCGAGCGTCTGCGCCGAGAGCGCGGCATCGGTCTGCACGAAGCAGAACATCGTGGCAAAGCGCGGCGAGATCATGCCGGCGCCCTTGGCCTGAGCTGAGATGCGCACGGTGCCGGCCGGCAGGCGGACCTCCAGGCAGGCTTGCTTGGGGCCACTGTCGCTGGTGAGGATCGCCCGGGCGAGGGCGTCGGCGTCCTGCCCCAGGGCCTCGACGGCGCGGCGCACTCCGTCCAGCAGCGGCTCCCGGGAAAGCTCGGTGCCGATCACGCCGGTGGAGGCCACACCGACCTGAGCGGGCTCGAGGCCCAGGAGCTCCGCCGTTAGCCTCTGCGTGGCGCGGGCGGTGTCCAGGCCGCGCTGGCCGTCGCCGGTGTTGGAGCCGCCGGAATTGGCCACGATCGCCCGCAGGCGAGTGGCGTCGGCCTCGCGTGAGGCGATCACCGGCGCGCCCACCCGGGCATTGGTGGTGAAGCGAGCCGCCGACACCGCGTCCGCGCGGTCGCAGACCAGAACGCCGAGGTCCAGGCCCGAGCGCTTCAGCCCGGCCGCCACGGCGGCGGCCCGGAAGCCCCGCGCCAGCGCGGCCGGCTCCAGCTCGGACACGTGCTCCAGCGGCTCGACCCAGCGGGAGGTGAAGAAGCTCACCGGACGGTGCACTAGATCCCCTCCCCCTCGGGCAGGCCGAACATCAGGTTGAGGTTCTGCACCGCCTGTGAGGCCGCGCCCTTCCACAGGTTGTCCAGCGCCCCGAAGACGATGATCCGTCCGGTGCGATCGTCGCGGTGCACAGAGACACGGCAGATGTTGGTCTCCCGCACCTCACGCACGCCCGGCAGGCCGCCGGTGACCTCGACGAAAGGCTCGCGGGCGTAGGCATCCTCGTAGAGCGCGCTCAGCTCCCCGCCGGAGGGGGTGGCGCCGGCGGGCGGCGTCACGTAGCAGGAGACGAGCTCCCCCTGGTCCAGCGGCAGCAGGTGCGGCGTGAAGGTGATCGGCAGGGCCGCCCCGAGTGCCGCCAGCTCCTGCTCGATCTCCGGCGTGTGCCGGTGTCGCGGCACCCCGTAGGCCACCACGTTCTCGTTGGCGGCCACGAAGTGAGTCTTGGCGCTCGGCAACCGGCCGGCTCCCGAGACGCCGGACTTGGCGTCGATCACCAGGTCGCCGATCAGTCCCGCGCGGGCCAGCGGCGCCAGCGCGAGCAGCGCCGCGGTCGGGTAGCAACCGGGATTGGCGACCAGGGCAGCGTCGCTGATCGCGTCGCGGTGGAGCTCCGGCAGACCGTAGACGGCCTCGCTGATCAACCCGGGCGCCGGATGCTCCCGGTACCACTCCTCGTAGAGAATCGGGTCCCGCAGGCGGAAGTCGGCGCTCAGGTCGACGACCTTCGCCCCCCGGGCGCGCAGCTGCGCCACCAGCTCGGCCGAGGCCCCGTGGGGATAGGCGACCACAGCCGCCTCGACGTCCCCGTGGAGGTCCAGGTTAAGCTCCTCTAGCACCAGCGGGACGCGATGCTGGGGGTAGAGCTCGGCCAGCTCCAGTCCGGCATCCGAGCGGGAGGTCAGGGCGCTCAGGCGGAAGCTCGGATGGCGGTCAAGCAGCCGAGCGGCGAGCGCCCCGGCAAAGCCGGCGGCGCCGAACACGGACACGCTAGGCATCGCGGAGCCTCCCGGAGCGCTCGGCGGCCAGCGCCGCCACGATCCGCGCCCTGACTGCGGCCACCTCGTCGTCCCTCAGCGTGCGGTCACCGGCGCGGTAGCTGAGCGCCAGAGCCAGCGAGACCATCCCCTCCCCCAGCCGCGCCGCGTCACGGTAGACATCGAACACCTCGACCCCCGCCAGCAGCGGCGCTCCGGCGCTCTGGACGGTGTCCAGCACTGCCGCGGCCGCGACCTCCTCGCCCACGACCACGGCCAGGTCCTCCCGCACCGGCGGAAAGCTCGTGAGGTCCTCGTAATGCGCCGGCGGCGGGGCGGGCACGACGTCGAGCTCCAGCTCGAAGGCCGCCACCGTCCCGGGCAGCTCCCAGTCCTGCACCACCAGCGGGTGCAGCTCACCGAGCCAGCCCGCCGGCTCGCCCGCGATCAGCACGCGCGCTGCGCGGCCCGGATGCAGGAACGGCTCCTGCCCCGGCTGCAGGCTCCACTCCGCGCGTAGGCTCTCCATCAGCGCGGCCAGCGCCCCCTTGGCGGCGAAGAAATCAGCCCTCCGGGGGTCCGGGTCGCGCCAGGTGGCGGGCCGCACCGGTCCCCCCAGGACCGCGGCCAGGTGGTGGGGCTCGCGCGGAAGCTCGCCGGGCGCCCGCGGCAGGTAGACAGCGCCGGACTCCCACAGCCGCAGCGTCTCCACCCCCTGGGCCGCGTTTCGCCGCGCGACGTCCAGCAGCGACCCCAGCAGAGTCGTGCGCAGCCGCGATTGGTCGGCTGACATGGGATTCTCCAGCTCCACTGCCGCGCGCTCGCCCAGGTGCAGGCGCTCCGCCTGCTCAGCGCCGGCGAAGCTCCACCCCACGACCTCGTGCAGTCCCTGCGCCACCAGCGCGTCCTCGGCGCGGCGGCGGAGCGCCTGGCGAGAGGTCAACCGCCCCACGGCGCCGTGGCGAGACGGAAGCGTCGCGGGGAGCTGGGCCAGCGCCTCCAGCCGCGTCACCTCCTCGATCACGTCCGCCTCGCGGGTGACATCGTCCCGGCGAAACGGTGGCGGGGTGACCGACAGCCCGCCCGGGGTCTCGGCGACCTCGAACCCCAGCGCCTGGAGCACCTCCCGGCAGCGCGGCAGCCCGATCTCGATGCCCAGCAGGCGTGTCAGGCGCTCCCCGCGCAGGTGAATCGCGGGCGGTTGCGGGCCGGGGCCACCGATGTCAACCGTCCCGGGCGCCAGCCGGGCGCTGCAGAGATCCACCATCAGCTGCGCGGCCACGGCCTGCGCCTGCATCGCTTGCTCGGGCTGGAGCCCCTTCTCGAAGCGGCCCGAGGCCTCGCTGCGCAGCCCCAGCGCCAGCCCGGTGCGGTGGATGTTGGCCCCGTTCCAGGTGGCGGCCTCCATCACCACGCGGGTGGTCTGCGCGGAGACCTCCGAGCGCGCCCCGCCCATCACGCCCGCGATCGAGGTGGGGCCCTGCGCATCCTCTATCAGCACCATCTCTGGATCAAGCGAACGGGTCTGGCCGTCGAGCGTCTGGATCGCCTCCCCCGGCTCGGCGAGCCGAACGGTGAGCGTGTGCCCGGCGACGCGATCCAGGTCGAAGGCGTGCAGCGGCTGCCCGGTCAGCAGCATCACGTAGTTGGTGATGTCGACGACGTTGGAGATCGGTCGCTGCCCGGCGGCCATCAGGCGGGCCTTCAGCCACCGCGGGCTCGGGCCGATCCTCACGTCCTCGTAGACGCGGGCGGTGAAGCGCGGGCAGAGCTCGGGTGGGCAGCGCACCGCGATGTCAGCCTGCTCCAGAGCTCCCTCACCCCCCGGATCCTCGGCCCAGGGCGGGCGGCCCAGCGGCGCGCCGGTGGCGGCATGGGCCTCCCGCGCGACGCCGTAGATCCCCAGGCAGTCAGGCCGGTTGGGGGTGATCTCCAGCACCAGCACGTCCTCGGCGATCGTCAGGAGATCACTCAGGGGGGTGCCGGGCGCGGGGACGTCGCCGTCGAGGACGATGATCCCGGCGTGCTCGGTGCCGATGCCGAGCTCATCCTCGGCCAGGATCATCCCGGCGGACTCGATACCGCGCAGCCTGGCCACTGCCAGGCGGGTGCCGTCGAGCATCACCGCGCCTGGACGCGCCACCGCCACCGTCTGGCCGGCGGCCACGTTGGGAGCGCCGCAGACGATCTCCGAGGGCGTGCTGCCGCCGACGTCGACCATGCACACGCTGAGGCGGTCGGCGTCGGGGTGGCGCCGGCGCTCCATCACCCGGCCGACGACGAAGTGCTCCACCCCACTGACGCCGTGGCGTTCCACCCGCTCGACCTCGGTCCCGGTCATGGCCAGGCGCTCGGCCAGCGCGGCGGGGGTCAGCCGGGGCGCGCAGTACTCGCGCAGCCAGTGAAGTGGGACGCGCATCAGAACTGCCTCGTGAAGCGGAGGTCGTTGTCGAGCAGCAGCCGCAGGTCCGGCACGCCGTGGCGGAGCATCGCGATCCGCTCGATTCCCATCCCGAAGGCAAACCCCTGCACCTGCTCGGGGTCGTAGCGACTGTCGCCGACGTGCTCCAGCACGTTCGGGTCGACCATGCCGGCCCCCAAGATCTCGATCCATGCCGTGCCCTTGCACAGTGGGCAGCGCTCACCGGAGGCCGTCACCCCCGCGGTGCAGTGAAAGCACGAGACGTCGACCTCCACGCTCGGCTCGGTGAAGGGGAAGAAGTGCGGGCGCAGGCGAACCTCCCGCTCCGCGCCGAAGATCGCCCGGGCGAAGGCCAGCAGCGTGCCGCGCAGGTCGGCGAGGGTGATGTCGGTGTCGATCGCCAGGCCCTCGATCTGGTGGAACTGGGGCGTGTGGGTGGCGTCGGAGTCGGGGCGATACACCCGGCCGGGGACGATGATGTAGAGCGGCGGCGGCTGGCTGCGCATCGCGCGCACCTGGACCGGGGAGGTGTGCACGCGCAGCAGCCTCGTGTCGGGGTCAAACAGATCCTCCACCGGCTTGACGTAGAAGGTGTCGCTCAGCAGCCGCGATGGGTGGGTGACCGGTGTGTTGAGGGCGTCGAAGTTGAAGTGAACGCGCTCCACCTCGGGGCCCTCGGCGATCTTGAAGCCCAGACCGACGAACACGTCCTCGATCTCCCGGCGGGTCTGCGTGATCAGGTGCAGCCGCCCCACCGCCGGCTGCGGGTCGGCGGGCAGCGTCACGTCCACGCGGTCCGCGATCAGGCGCCCCTGGAGCTCCCGCGCGGCCAGCTCCGCCTCCCGGGCCTTCAGGGAGCGCTCCAGCGCCTGGCGGGCGGTGTTGGCGGCCTTACCGGTGGCCGCGCGCTGATCTGGGGGCAGCGTCGCCACCGAGCGCAGCAGGTTGGGCAGCTCCGCCTTGCGGCCGAGATAGCGGATCCGCGCCTCCTCCAGCGCGGCGGTGTCCGCGGCGGCGTCGATCGCCGCCTGTGCCTCCCGACCGATCGCGTCGATCCGCTCGATGCTCATGGGCCGGCCATCCTAGTCACCTCATAGAGGGCGACAGTGGCGGCCATGGCGGCGTTCAGCGAGTGGGTGCGGATGGGGATGTGGACCGTCTCGTCGGCGGCTTGCACGATGTCCGGCGGCAGTCCGTCCCGCTCTGAGCCGATCAGCAGCGTCAGCTCCAGTGGAACTTTGGCGTCTGGCCTCGACCCCTCCGAGGTAGATCGCCAAAGTTCGCCCAGGGCGGTGAGTGGCGCGCCGGCGCTCGCAACGAGCGCGATCGTCAGTCCCGGCAGCTCGTCGAGCGTCCGCGCCCGGGCCACCGGGACCGTGAAGACCGCGCCCATGCTGGCCCGCACCGCCTTCGGCCCAAAGGGGTCGGCGCTGCCTGGGCCGAAGACGACGCTGCCGGCGCCGAAGGCCGCCGCCGAGCGCAGCACTGCACCGGCGTTGCCGGGGTCTTGGACGCCGTGCACGTAGACGCACAGCGGTCCCAGCGGGCGGGGGGCCCAGCGCTCCTGATACACCGCCAGGGCGCGGGTGCCGGAGGCCAGCCCGGAGGCTGAGGCCAGCAACTCGGGCTCCACCTCCACTCCGAGCAGGCCACTACCGGCCGCGCAGAAGCGCTCCAGCGGCGCCCATCCGGCGCCGTCAGCGGCGGCGAGCAGGTCCTCGCCCTCGGCCACGAAGCGTCCGGCGCGGTCACGCTCGTGCCGGCGCACCCGCAGCTTGCGGATCTCCTTGAGCTTCTGGTTGTGGGAGCTGGTGATGGTTCTGGCCATAGAAAGCAAAAAGGGCGCCCTCCTGTCGGAGTGGCGCCCGGGTGCGCGGTGCTGGTGTGCGGGCTGCTGCTCAGCCGGCCGCCAGCGCCTCACGGGCGCGGTCGGCAAAGCGTCGGAACGTGTCGGCGTCGGTGACGGCGATGTCGGCGAGGATCTTGCGATCTAGCTCGATCCCGGCCTGCTGGATGCCGTGGATGAACTGCGAGTAGGAGAGGCCGTTCTGGCGCGCGGCGGCGTTGATCCGGGTGATCCACAGCCGGCGGAAGTCCCGCTTGCGGTTGCGGCGATCCCGGTAGCGGTACTGGTCGGCCTTGAGCACCGCCTCCTTGGCCGCGCGGTAGTGGCGGCTGCCGTCTCCGCGGAAGCCCTTGGCCATCTCCAGCGTTGCCCGGCGCTTCTTGCGCGCGTGGACTGAGCGCTTGACGCGGGTCACGAGCGCTTGACTCCCAGCAACGTCTTCACCTGACGCTCGTCGTGCTTGGAGATGGCGGCGGGCTGACCGAGCCGGCGCTTGCGCTTGGGCGACTTCTTCTCCAGGATGTGGCTGGTGAAGGAGTGCCGCCCGCGGACCTTGCCGTTGGCGGATACCTTGAAGCGCTTCTTGGCCCCGGAATGGGTCTTCATCTTCGGCATCGAGCCAGCCAGTAAAGCAGATGGGGTCGCGGATTCTCGTGCTACTGCGGACGGAGGCGTTGGTGGGCGTAGGCGCCCCCCAACAGCAGCAGCCCCAGTGCGACGAAGGAGATCACCCGGTACACCGAGGTCAGCGTGGAGAGGTCATAAAGGAAGACCTTGGCGACGCTGATCAGAAGCAACGACAGGGCGAGAGTGCGGACCTGCTGCTGATCCCGGCGCAGGCCGACGATCAGGCCGATCAGCCCGGCCGCGCTCCAGCAGCAGCTCAGCAGGACCTGGCCCTGCTGGCGGATTGACAGATCGAGCAACGTGCCATCGACCGTTCCCGCGCTGGGCTGGAAGGCGGTGATGATCGCCACCGAGCCGAGGTACACGATCGTGGCAGCCGATCCGCTGCGCAGCCAGCGACGCAGTCGATCCCCGGGCTCGCGCACCTGGGCGGCGCCGAGCAGAGCGACGGCCACGGCGCCGAGCGCCAGCGCTGCGGCGGCCAGGCTGTGGGCCCCGC
>JALYYW010000118.1 GCA_030946085.1 Actinomycetota bacterium | reverse complement strand
CGCGTGAGCGTGGCCGCCGCCACGGCGCCGAGCACGGCGATCGCGGCGCCGGTGAGACTCAGCACCAGGGCGAGATGCCGGATCGTGTCGGCGATGTCGTCGGTCTCGGAGGCCACGAGCACCGCGCCGCCGGCGGCGGGCCCGCCGGCCTGGGCGATCGGAGCGGCGTACAGGCGCAGGCGCCGGTTGCCGGCCACGACGTCCTCGAACCCCGTCCGGCCTGCCAGCCGCGCGCTCCGGGCCAGCGCGTCGCGGGGCAGCAGCTCGGCCCCCAGGGTCAGGGAGCGGGCCAGGATGCGACCCCGACCGTCGAGGACCTCCACCGAGATCTGGCGCCCGGAGACCGGAGACTCCAGCGCCCCCGGATCGGTGAGGACCGCAGGCGCGGAGAGCGCCAGCTGCGCCACCTCCTGCGCGCGGGTGCGCAGCGAGGCGTCCAGCGTAGTGCGGAGCCCGTGCCCGACCAGCGCGATCGTGGCCCAGGCGAAGACGAGGATCGCCACCAGCAGCGAGCCGACGGCCGCCCCCAGTAGCCGGGCACGAAGTGTCCGCGGTACCGGAAAACGGCGTAACATACCAACCTTGGATGCGCTCGAGTGTTGAGACATGCTGAAAGGGCCAGCTTTGCAGAGCGATCTCTTACCTTCGACGGAGACGAGGGACCCCCTGGTGCAAGATGCGCCCACAACGGGTGAGCCCGCGCGGATCCTGCTGATCGAGGACGATCCACATGCGGTGCTGATGATCAGCGAGATGCTGCGCGCGATCTGGAGCGAGCGCCTGGTGCTCGTCCAGGCGCTGCGGGTCGACGGTGCGGCGCAGGAGCTGACCGATCACGGCGCCACCTGCGTGCTGCTCACCCTGGAGCTCGGAGGGACCCGCGCAAGGGAGCAGATCGAGGAGCTGCGCACGGCCTCCCCGACCGCCGCGATCGTCGTGCTCTGCGAGCACCTCGACGAGGAGCTGGCGCTGCAGTCGCTGCACGCCGGTGCCCAGGAGTGCCTGGTCAAGCAGGACCTGGGTCCGGCGCTGCTGCGCCGCACGATCCGCTCCGCGATCGAGCGCAAGCGCTCGGAGGTGGAGCTGGCCGAGCTGGCGCTGCACGACCCGCTGACCGGGCTGCCCAACCGGGCGCTGTTCCTGGACCGGCTCGGGGTGGCGCTGGATCGCGCTCGGCGCACCGGCTCGACGATCGCCGTGCTGTTCGTCGACGTCGACAACTTCAAGCACATCAACGACAGCCTCGGCCATGGCGTCGGCGATACCGTGCTCGCCGGTCTGTCGCGGCGGTTGAGCGGAATGCTGCGACCGATGGACACGATCGCCCGCTTTGGTGGCGACGAGTTCACGCTGCTCTTCGAGGACCTCAGCAGCGATCGGGAGGTGGTCCTGATCGCCGACCGGATCTCGCGGGCGGCCACGCGGCCGATTCCCTTCGAGGACGGCGAGGCGAAGGTCTCGGTTAGCGTCGGGGTGGCCACGGTGGTCGATCCCAGCACACCGCCGGAGACGGTGCTCCGCGAGGCCGACGCGGCCATGTACCGGGCCAAGGAGCTGGGCCGCTCGCGCTACGAGCTGTTCGACGAGGTCTCGCGAACCCGGGCTCTGGAGCGCCTGGAGCTCGAGGCGGCCCTCAACCACGCCGTGGAGCGTTCCGAGCTGCGGGTGCACTACCAGCCCAAGGTGTCGCTGAGCGGTGAGCTGGGGGTGGTCGGCTTCGAGGCCCTGGTGCGCTGGGAGCACCCCGAGCGGGGGTTGATCGGACCCGCCGAGTTCCTTCCCGTGGCCGAGGAGACCGGGACCATGCTCCGCATCGGCGAGTACGTGCTGGACGACGCGCTGCGCCAGATCACCCGCTGGCGGCGCCAGCAGCCCGACATCACGGTGTCGGTCAACTTGTCTCCCCGCCAGCTCCAGGATGCCGGGTTGGTGTCGATGCTGGCGGAGCAGATGCGGGCGGCGGGGATCGAGCCGTCGGCGCTGTGCGTGGAGGTGAGCGAGGATGCCGTGACGCAGGACTCCGAGGCCGCGACGGCGACGCTGCAGGGCCTGAGGGCCCTCGGAGTCAAGATCGCCATCGACGACTACGGCACGGGTTCGGCTTCGCTGTCGGACCTGAGGCGACTGCCGGTGGACTCGCTGAAGATCCACGAGTCGTTCGTGGGAGACCTCGACGGCGCCGATAAGCCGGCGCCGGTGGTCGGAGCCATCGTCGACCTCGGCCACGCCTTCGGCCTCGACGTCACCGCCGAGGGAGTCGAGACGGACCTGCAGCTCGCCCGGCTGCGGGCGCTCGGCTGCGACCGGGCCCAGGGGTACTTCCTGGGGCGGCCGCTGCCCAGCGAGGATGTCGGTGCGCTGCTGGAGCCCTCCAACCACTGAGGCCGCTCGCCCGGCCCTCACGCCCGCAGCGTGAACCCGGCGCCTCTGACCGTCCGGATCAGCTGCGGCTCGCCGAGCTTGCGCCGCAGCCGCGTGACGTAGCGGTCGACGACGTTGCTCTCGGCCCCCCCGGCCCAGATCTCCTCGATCGCCTGCCGGCGGGTGACCGTTCGCCCCGGCTGGCGCAGGAGCAGCTCCAGCAGAGCGCTCTCACGACCCGTGAGCTCGATCGCGCGGCCGGCGCGCGTGGCGCTGCGGCGCTGGGTGTCCAGGGTCACCTCCCCGTAGGCGAGCAGCTCCCGGGAATCCAGCCGGCGCCGGGTCAGGGCCCGGATCCGGGCGATCAGCTCCTGCACCGCGAACGGCTTGACCAGGTAATCGTCCGCGCCGGCCTCGAGGCCCGCGACCCGATCGCTGACCGCGTCGCGGGCGGTCAGCATCAGGATTGGGGTGGGCAGACCCTTCTCCCGCAGGCGCCGGCATACCGCCAGCCCGTCGATCACCGGCATGGCCAGGTCCAGCACGATCACATCCGGGGCGACCCGCTCGGCGGCGGCGAGCGCGGCACCGCCGTCAGATGCCACGGTCACCCCGTACCCCTCGGCCGCCAGCGTGCGTTGCAGCATCCGCGCCAGCGGCGGATCGTCGTCGACCACCAGCACGCGCTCGCCGGCCGGTGGGGCGGCGCCTCCCGAAGGGGCCTCACCCACCCGCGACGTCGCGGCGCAGGAAGATCAGGTACGCGGCCAGGAGCGCCGGCAGTCCGTAGAGGGCGCAGACCCAGGCGGCACGGATGATCGGCTCGGGGTCGATTGGGGTGCGCAGCAGCCCCTGCCAGGCGTCGAACTGGGTGCTCAGCAGGTAGGGCTTCAGGCCGCCGAGCCCAGGGAGAATGCCCACCAGCTGGATCAGCAGCGAGAACATCAGCGTGCCGACCACGGCTGCGGCGCTGTTGCGCGTCAGCGAGGACAGCAGCAGCCCGATGCACACCACCGCCACGATCGGGATGAGGTACACGAGCAGGCCGACGTAGACCAGCTCCAGTCCTTTGGGCGCGGAGACGATCGTGCCTGAGAGGCTCTGGAGCGGGTTGAAGCCCGACTCGATGCTGCCGGCGACCACGGCGACGGTGCCGTCCAGGAAGATCGCCACCACGGCGTAGGTGATGGCGGCCAGGGTCTTGCCGGCGAAGATCTGATCGCGCTGGAGCGAGCGCGTGAGGATCGTCTTCAGGGTGCCGTTGTGATCCTCGGAGGCGACGATGTCCCCAGCCACCAGCGCGGTGATCAGCGGGAACATCCACACCGAGCCGAACAGCAGGATCACCAGCGGGATGGCCAGCCCGCTGCGGTGGATGTAGTCCCCGAAGGGAACGTCGCTGGGGCCGCCTCCGCGGAAGTGGGTGGCGAGCACGAACAGGATCGGGACCAGGACGGCCGCGCCGAGGCCGAGGTAGGTCCGCTTCTGGTAGCGGAGCTTTCTGAGCTCCCACCGGTACACGCTCGCGATCCCCGGCATTAGCTCACCGGAGCGCCCTGCAGGTCCCCCGCCGGAACCGCCTCGCCGGCGGCGTCGTTCGGGGTGCCCTCGGTCAGCGAGAAGAAGAGATCCTCCAGGGTCACCGTCTGGGGCGCCAGCTCGGTGATCAGCGCTCCGGCCTCCACCAGCGCCTGGGAGAGCCCCGCCACCGCGCTCTCCTCGGCGGTGAAGCCGATCCGCTCGCCGAGATCGTGCACGTCGGCGATCCCCGGTTGCGCGCGGCAGATGGCCAGCGCCCGCTCGCGTTCGGTGCTGCTCAGGCGGTACACCGTGCCGGCGCCGCGCTTGAGCTCGGAGATCGCGCCTTCGTAGACGATGCTGCCCGAGCGCACGATCGCCACGCGGTTGCACAGCTCCTCCACCTCCCCCAGCAGATGGCTGGAGAGCAGCACGGTCATGCCCTGCTCGGCCAACCTGCGGATCAGCAGCCGCATGTCCCGCATCCCGGCGGGGTCCAGCCCGGTTGCCGGCTCGTCGAGCAGCAGCAGCCGGGGATCGCGCAGCAGCGAGGCGGCGATCCCCAGGCGCTGGCGCATCCCGTGGGAGTACCCCCCGACGCGGTCGCCGGCGCGAGGGCGCAGCTCGACGGCGTCGAGCGCCTCGTCGATCCGCCCCGCCGCGCCGTGACCGTCGAAGGCCGCCAGCAGCTCCAGGTTGCGGCGGCCACTCATGTACGGATAGAAAGCGGGCGCCTCCACGAACCCGGCCACGCCCTGCAGCGCCTCGATCCCCGCCAGCGGATCGCGGCCGAACAGCCGCACCGTCCCCGCGGTCGGCCGGATCAGGCCCAGCATCATCCGCAGCGAGGTCGTCTTGCCGGCCCCGTTGGGGCCGAGGTAGCCGTACACCTCGCCCGCCTGCACGGTCAGGTCGACGCCGGCCACGGCCGTGATCTCGCCGTAGCGCTTGACGAGGCCCCGCACCTCGATCGGCGGGGCCTCTTCGATTCCGGCGCTGGGGCTTGGGGTCACAGCCCCCGCGCCGCGGCGTCGGCCGCCGCGGGCGGCACGGAGCCGATCACCGTGAAGGTGACTCCGCCGCGGGCGAAGCGGACCATCGTGCCCAGAGCCGTGTCGAGCTCCTGTCCGGTGACGCCGTTGACCGAGACGGTCGGCAGGTTCAGCCCCTGGCGGCGCTCACCGGAGCCGGAGCGCTTGTCCGCGCCCGCGCTCGGGTTCGCGGGGGTGCGGGCCTGCGCGGCACTCTGCTCGATCACGGCGATACCGCCGAGATTCTGGCCGTAGGTCACCAGCGCCGCGGGATGGCCACCCCAGTCCAGCAGCTTGACCGATCGCCGCGGCAGGCCCACGAGCTGACCCGGCGCCTCCAGGGCGAAGGGCAGGGCCCGGGTCACAGCGGCGGTGCCCGTGATCTCACGGTGGCGTGCGCGCCCCTTCACGTACCCGTGGCCGCGACCGCCGACGCCCCGCGTCTGCACCGTGACGACCTTGGCGCCGCTCGGCGGCGCGATCGCGAACGTGGAGGCGGCCAAGGGGCCGAAGGAGATGTTGGTGGCCTTGAGCTCGAGCACCGGCGCGGCGGAGTTCTGCGCATAGACGGCGAAGCGCAGCGGCACGCCGTGCCCGGAGTCCCAGGCCACCTCTGCCGCCCCGAGCAGGCCGCCGTCGTGCCGGGGCGAGACGCGCACCGTGTATGCGGCCTGGCCGGCGACGTCGCTGGGCTGCGCGCCCGAGAGGTTGAGGTGCGCCGCCAACCGGTTCAGCTCCGACTGGATTTGCGCAACGGTGGGCAGCCCATGGTCCTTGTGGGGCTGCTCGCGCTTGCCCGCGCCGGCGGGCAGGGACCCCTCGTAGACGGTCTTGGAGGAGGGCTCGTAGACCCAGAAGGAGCTTCCGTTGAGGACCACTTGCGCGTCGCCATTGGCGGACTGCAGCTCCAGCCGGAGGCGGTGGTCGGCGGAGAGCCACATCCGGCCCGTCGCGCCGCTGAGGATGGGGTTCGATCCGCCCAGGTTGGAAGCGGGGATCAGGTGGTTGGTGAAGCTGATATCGGCGGTGATGCCCTGGACCGGTGGCGCTGCCAGGCCGTCATGGATGGCCTGAGCCAGCGGCTTGGCCGGCGGCACGGGGCCGGATCCGGCGGCGGCGACCGCGATCGCGGTCCCACCGAACACAACGACCACCATGCCGGCCAGCGTGGCCAGCAGCCTTCCCCTCGAAGCAGTCCGCAGGAACTTCATCATCGTCATCCGCCTTTCTCGTGACTGGACCCACGATAGGCGATGAGCCTGAAATTACTCTGACAGTTGGCCGGCGGCGTATTCCTCGCGCAGCTGGCGCTTTAGCACCTTCCCGGTGGGGTTACGCGGCAGCTCCTCGATGATGTGGACATCGCGCGGGACCTTGTAGCGCGCCAGGTTGTCCTTGACGAAATCGCGGACGTCGTCCTCGCTGACCGCCTGTCCCGCGCGCGGCACGACGAACGCGGCCAGTCGCATGCCGAACTCCTGATCGTCGACTCCGATCACCGCTGCCTCCTCCACCGCGCGGTGGGTGATGAGGAGCTCCTCGACCTCCCCCGGGAACAGGTTCTCGCCTCCGGAGACGATCATGTCGTCGTCGCGACCGTCGATGAACAGGCGCCCCCCCTCGTCGAAGTGGCCGACGTCGCCGGTGCTCATCAGCTCGCCCAGGATCTCCTTGTTGCCGCCGCCGGTGTAGCCGTCGAACTGAAACGAGTTACCGACGAAGATGCGGCCCACGCGTCCTGCTCCGTGCACCGGGCGTCCGTCGCCGTCGAACAGCGCCACCACCGCGCCGATCGGCACCCGTCCGGCGCATCCGGGCGCGGCACGCAGGTCCTCGGGGGTGGCGAAGGTGGCGTAGGCGACCTCCGTGGAGCCGTAGAAGTTGTAGAGCTTGTCCCCGATCGTCCGCTGCCCGCGCCGCACCAGCTCGGCCTCCAGCTGGGCGCCGGAGCAGAACACGATCCGCAGCGAGCTCGTGTCGTAGGCGGCCGGCCGCTCCTCGATCAGGCCGACGATCCGCTGCAGCATCACGGGCACCAACACCAGCGCGCTGGCTCGATGGCGGGCGACCTCCTCCAGCACCGCCTCGGGGTTGAAGCGCCGCTGCACGATCGTGGTGCAGCCGAGGCCGACCGAGAGGATCATCTGCGTGAAGCCGAGGCCGTGGAACATGGGCGCGGCGACGTAGGTCGCCTCTTTGGAGCGATAGGGCACCTTGGAGAGCAACGCCCCGATCGGCGCCAGCGAGCGGCTCTGGCTGCGCGGAGCGCCCTTCGGCGTTCCGGTCGTTCCGCTGGTCAGCAGGACCAGCGCCGCGGGGGAGGAGGGCGCTGGAGGATGCTGTCCGGCGTGAGCCGCGAGCAGCGCCTCCAGCGAGTCCGGTGGCGGCCCGCCGTCGGTCCAGGCCAGCAGGCGCCCGCCGCGAGTCTCTATCTCCGCCACGAGCTCCAGGTACTCCTCGTCGTGGACCAGCAGCGAGATCCCCTCGCGCTGGCAGACGTCACGCAGCTGGGGACCGGCGAAGTCGGTGTTGAGCAGCAGCGTCCGAGCGCCGACCTTGGCCGCGGCGAAGGTGATGTCGAGGAAGCCACGGTGGTTGCGGCAGAGGATCCCGACCCCGTCGCCCTCGGTGACCCCCCGCGCACGCAGCGCGCAGGCCAGGGCGTCCGAGCGGGCGTTCAGCTCGGCGAAGCTCAGCGAGCCGCGCTCGTCGATCAGGCCCGGCCGCTCCCCTTGGCGAATGGCCGCGACCGCGATCGAAGCGCCGAGCTGTCCCAGCCGATCCAGGGCCCGGAAGGCCTCCAGCGAGCGCGCCGGAGAGTCTCCCCCGATCATGCCGGCACGCCACATGTAGCGGGCCGCGCGGCCCTCCACGAGGCCGCGCTGGAGCAGCACGGAGGAGCGGTGCAGGAGGGCGGGGCGGGCGGACATCGGCGGGGAATCTACCTATACAAGCCCGTTCGCTACGTTTCCGTGACATGTGCCGCCTGTTCGGGATGAGCGGAGGGCGCCAACCGGTGCGGGCCACCTTCTGGCTGCTGGAGGCGCCGGATTCGCTCTCGGAGCAGAGCCGTCGCGAGCCCGACGGGACCGGCTTGGGCAGCTTTGACCCCAGCGGCCGCCCCGTGGTGGCCAAGCAGCCGCTGGCCGCCTACGAGGACCAGGCCTTCGCTCGCGCGGCGCGCGAGGTCAGCTCGCGCACGTTCGTAGCCCACATCCGCTACGCCTCCACCGGCGGCCTGCGTGCGGAGAACACCCATCCCTTTGAGCAGGAGGGCCGGCTGTTCGCCCACAACGGAGTGATCGGCGACCTGCCCGCGCTGGCGGACGAGCTCGGGACAGCCCGCTCGCTGGTACAGGGCGACACCGACTCCGAACGCTTCTTTGCCCTCATCACCCGTGAGATCGAGCGGGCCGGGGACGGTGACCTCGGCGCGGCCATCACCCGGGCGGCCCGGTGGATCGCCCAGCGGCTGCCGGTGTACGCGTTGAACCTCGTGCTGAGCACACCCGAGGAGCTGTGGGCGCTGCGCTACCCCGACACGCACGAGCTGTTCGTGCTGGAGCGGGCCGCCGGTGGCCCGGGCGGGGACCGCCATTTGGAGCACGCCAGCGCCGGCGGCACGATCAGGGTCCGCTCCGGTGAGTTGGCCGGCACGCGGGCCGTGGTCGTGGCCAGCGAGCGGATGGACGAGGACCCGGGCTGGCGGGCGCTGGAGCCGGGGCAGCTGCTGCACGTGGGCGAGGACCTCAGCGTGAGCTGCGAGGCCGTGCTCAGCGAGCCACCGGCGCACCTTCTGAGCCTGACGGACCTCGATCCGCGGGCCGCTGCCTCGCAGGCCGGGGCCGGGGCCAAGCACTCGTGAGCGAGGCCAGCACCAGCCTCATCTATCGCAGCGCGCGGGGGTACGAGTGGTTGATGCGGGCGCTCTACGGGCGCCACTACGGCGCGCGCATGCGGATGGTGGCCGAGCGCGTCCCAGACGGGGCCAGCGTGCTTGAGCTCTGCTGCGGCCCGGGCACGCTGTACCTGCGCCACCTGCAGGGGCGCGTGAGCGGCTACACCGGGTTGGACGTCAACGCCGGCTTCGTCGCCCGCCTGCGGGCCCGGGGCGTCGATGCCCGCGTGGTCGATCTGACCGTTCCCGTCGAGCCGCTGCCTACCGCCGACGTGGCCATCATCCAGGCCAGCCTCTACCACTTCCTGCCCGATGCCGCCGCTCTCCTGGAGCGGATGCTGGTCGCCGCGCGGCGACGGGTGATCGTGGCCGAGCCGGTGCGCAACCTCACCAGCAGCCGGATCACCGTGGTGGCTGGGCTCGGCCGGCGGGGCGCCGATCCCGGCGTGGGCGGGCACGCCCAGCGGTTCGACGAGTCCTCGCTGGCGGCGCTGATGGAGCGCTACCGCGATCGCACGGAGGAGACCCTCGCCATCCCGGGCGGACGCGAGCGGATCTACGTGCTGGCCGCCGGAGGGCCGGCGCCGGCGTGATCGGGAAGCCCGGCGGGCTCGTGCGGCGCGGGCGGCGCCTGGAGGCCGGACTCGGCAGCCGGTTGAAGCGTCGGCGCCGCGGCGGCGGCTGAGGCCTCGGCGTCGATCAGGAACAGCGGGCGATCTTTGACCTGCTCGAAGATGCGCCCGACGTACAGCCCGACCACGCCGACGCTGACGATCATCACTCCGGCGAGCAGCAGCAGCAGCACCGCCAGGCTGGTGTAGCCGGGCACGGCGTTGTTCTTCTCGGCGAAGTAGTCGACGATCTCGAAGCCGGCGACGACGAGGCCGATCAGCGCGACGACGAAGCCGATCAGGACCACGACCCGCAGCAGCACGGTGCTGCGGAAGAACATCCCGTCCAGGGCGACGCGGATCAGCTTGTGCAGCGTGTAGCCGCTTTCGCCGGCGTGACGATCGTGGTGCTCGATCTCGATCTCGGTGGAGTCGAAGCCCAGCCAGTCCAGGGCGATCATGAACTCACGGTCGCGGTCGCGCAGGCGCAGAAAGGCATCGATGACCTGGCGTGAGAGGAGGCTGAGGTTGCTGTAGTCCGGGCGCACGTCGGTCTCCAGGGTCAGCTTGCGGTAGGTGCGGCTGGTCCAGCGCCGGAAGGGCGAGTGCCGCCAGTCGCTTCGCACCGAGCGCACGACGTCATAGCCCTCCGCAGCGGCGGCCCACAGCCGCGGGATGTCCTCCGGCGCCTCCTGGAGGTCGCAGTCCATCACCACCGCCCACTGCCCTCGGCACTGAGCCAGGCCCGCGGTGATGGCCGCGTCCTGACCGAAGTTGCGGCTGAGGCGGAAGGCGCGGGTCCGGGGGTCTCGCCGGGCGAGGCGCTGGAGCACCTCCCAACCGCCGTCCTGGCTGCGGTCGTCGATGAACACGAGCTCGTAGCGCTCGCTGACCTGCGCCACGCTGCGGGTCAAGCGCTCGTGCAGCGCCGTCAGGCAGTCGGCGCAGCCGTAGACCGGGACGACCACGCTGAGCACAACCCCCTCCGGACCGTAGGTGCCACCGCGCCCGGCCCTGGCACCCTCCTGGCGCGGCGCCGAAACATCCGAAGCGCTCACCGCAATCCCCCCACGAGCTCGGACAGTGCCTGCACCACGTCGTCCTGATCGGCATCGGTGACCTTGGGACTGAGCGGCAGGCTGAGCGTGCGCGCGGAGATGTCGCTGGCCACGGGAAGGGACTCGGGCGTGAGGCGGTACTTGTCACGGTAGAAGGGATGCAGGTGCACTCCCCGGTAGTGAACGCCGGTGCCGATCCGGCGGGCCGTGAGCGCGTCGAGCAGCTGATCACGGGTCATCCCGGCATCGTCCTGCAGGAGGACCTGGTAGAGGTGGCGAGCGTGGCGGGTGTGCGGCGCGCAGGGCGGCGGGGTCATCAGCGGCAGCTCCGCCAGCAGCCGGTCGTAGCGCTCCCACAGCTCTGCGCGCCGCTTTATCCAGCCCTCCAAGCGCGGGAGCTGGTGCAGGCCCATCGCCGCCTGCACGTCAGTCATGTTGTACTTGAAGCCCGGCTCCACGACCTCGTAGTGGCGAAAGCCGGCGTCGGAGAAGCGCTGCCAGGCTCCGACGCTGAGGCCGTGCAGGGCCAACCGCTCGACCTCCTCGGCGATGGCCTCGCTGTCGGTGACCAGGGCACCGCCCTCGCTGGTGGTGATGTTCTTGGTCACGTAGAACGAGAACGCCGTGACGTTGCCCAGCGAGCCGATCTGGCGGCCGCGCCACTGCGCTCCGAGGGCGTGGGCCGCGTCCTCTATGACCAGCAGTCCGTGCCGGTCGCGCAGCGCCGCCAGCCGGTCCATGTCGACCGGTCGGCCGGCTAGGTGCACGGGCATGATCGCCCGCGTGGCGGGCGTGATCGCCGCCTGCGCCGCGTCCAGGTCGATCAGCCCGGTGCCGGGCTCGGAGTCGACCAGCACCGGGGTGGCTCCGGCGTGCTCGACCGCGTTGGCCGAGGCCACGAAGGTCATCGCCGGCACCAGCACCTCGTCCCCGGGGCCTATCCCCAGCGCTCGCATGGCCAGGATCAGCGCCGCGGTGCACGAGGACAGGCAGCGGCAGTGCGGCACGGAGACGTAGTCGCCCAGCATGGTCTCGAACCGCTGCACCTTGGGGCCGGTGCCGATCCAGCCCGAGCGCAGCGAGTCGACCACCTCGGCGATCTCCTCTTCGCCGATCACCGGGCTGCCGAAGATCAGAAAGCTGTCCCGCATCTGGTGTGCCTGTTTCAACGTGAAGAGAGCCCCCGGCCGGTGGGCCGCCGCCCCAGCAGAGCGTGCCGTGCCGGATGATCAGCGGGTAAGCCCGGAGTTAGCGTTGTGCGACGATCGCACTCGGAACGATGAGCGCGACTGCCAGCATAGACGGACGGCTGCCTCCAGGTCCGTCCCTGCCACGTGCGGTGCAGACGGCGGCGTTCATGTTCGCCGGACCGCGCTTCCTGGAGAGCTGCCGGCGTCGCTACGGCAGCGCGGTGACCTTCAGCACCCTGTTCGACAGCCGCTTCGTGATGGTCTTCGACCCGGCGCTGGTCAAGCAGGTCTTCCAGGGCTCGCCGCGCCGCCTGCACGCCGGCGAGGCCAACGCGCTGCTGGGCCAGGTGCTCGGCGAGCGCTCGGTGCTGCTGCTCGACGAGGAGGAGCACCTGCGCCACCGCCGCCTGCTGCTGCCGCCGTTCCACGGTGCCCGGATGCAGGGCTACGCCGAGGCGGTGCTTCAGGCCGCCGACGCGGAGATCGAGCGCTGGCCGGTCGGCGAGCCGTTCCCGCTGCTGGCCAGCATGCAGTCGCTGACCCTGGCGGTGATCGTGCGTGCGGTGTTCGGCTACGAGCCGGGACCGCGCGAGCAGGAGCTGCGGCGCCGGCTGCGCGCGATGGTGGAGCCGGTGTCCCGCCCGCGGGGCCTGCTGCTGCTGCTGACCCTCGGGCGCCTCGGTGGCGGCGGGACCACGTTGCGCCGCTTTGAGGAGAGCCGGCGAGCAGTCGACGAGCTCCTCTACGCGGAGATCGCGCGCCGCCGGGCCGATCCAGGGCTCTCTGAGCGCGAGGACGTTTTCTCGGCGCTGCTGCTGGCCCAGGACGAGGACGGCGGACGGCTGAGCGACACCGAGATCCGCGACGAGCTGGTGACCCTTCTGCTGGCCGGCCACGAGACGACCGCCACCGGCCTGGCCTGGACCTTCGACCTGCTGCTGCACACGCCGATGGTGCTGCGGCGCGCCCGCCGCCTTGGTCCGGAGTACCTGGACGCCGTGGTCAAGGAGGCGCTGCGCGTGCGACCGGTGATTCCCGGAGTGGGACGGGTGGTGCGCGAGGCGCCGTTCCCCCTGGGCCGCTGGGAGATCCCGCCGGGGATGGAGATCAACCCGTCGATCAGAACGCTCCACCGCCGCGAGGACTTCTATCCGGCTCCAGAGTCGTTTCGCCCCGAGCGCTTCCTGGGTGAGGACCCGCCCGACACCTACACCTGGATCCCCTTCGGCGGCGGCACCCGGCGCTGCCTGGGAGCGAGCTTCGCCCTGATGGAGATGCGGGTGGTGGTGGAGCGCGTGCTGGCCCGGGCGCGTCTGCGCGCCGTCGAGCCCGAGCTCGACGAGGTGCAGTTCCGCGGAATAACCCTGGCGCCGCGGGGCGGGGTGCGGGTGGTGCTGGAGGAGCCGCCGGCGCCCGCCTGAGGCCGGCAGCGCCCGCCTGCGGCCGCCCGAGCGGCTGCCCGAGCGGAGGCCGCGTGGACGGGAGACCACGGGGATTGGGATGAAATGGTCCTATATGAACCAATACATCCCAACCGTCGTGCCAGGCCGGGCACAGAGCCCTCAGTGCCGAGACAGCCGTCAGTGCCGGGACGGCCGGGCGAACCTCCGCACCACCGGCTCGGGAATCGGGATCGGCGAGAGCTTCTGGGCCGCGTGGGCGGCGAACTCACGCGGTCCGACCTTGGCCAGCAGCTCGCTGAGCTCGTCGCGCTCGCGCAGCGTCAGGTTCCGCCGCCGGCCCCGGCCGGTCCGCACCAGCTCCAGCAGGCGGCGGCGCTCCTCCCGGGTCAGCCGACCGAGATGGTCGTGGGCCAGCAGCGCCACCTCGCCGAGGGCCAGCAGTCGCAGCGCCGGCAGCCGTCGCAGCCCGGGTAGGCGACGGGCCGCAACCCCCACCACCTTGTTGACCCGGTTGGACGCCACCCAAGCGAGTGTAGGCGGCGTGAGGGTGGGTACCGTTGCCGTGAGCCCATGGAGCTCCAGCACGCGATCCGGACCCGGCGAACCCACAAGGCCTTCGCCCCCGACCCGGTGCCGCCCCGCCTGCTCGACGAGCTGCTGGAGCTGGGGCGCTGGGCGCCCAACCATCACCTCACCAGCCCGTGGCGCTTCCGGGTCCTGGGCCCCCAGGCGCTCGCCGCGCTCAAGCAGGCCGCGGAGCCGGAGGCGGCGCCGAAGCTCGACCGGGCGCCGACGCTGGTGGTGGTGAGCTCGGTGCGAGCCGAGGATCCGGTACAGGACGAGGAGGACCTGCTGGCCAGCGGCTGCGCCACCTACGCGGTGCTGCTGGCCGCGCACGACCGCGGCTTGGCGGGCTACTGGCGCACGCCGGGCGTCCTGCGCACCCCCGAGGGTCTGAGGGCGCTGGGGATTCCCGCGCGCGAGCGTTTCGTGGCGCTGGTCCACCTCGGTTGGCCGCGGCAGGACCGGGACCCTCCGCAGCGAGCGCCCCTGGAGGACATCCGCACCTTCCTGGCGTAAAGCCGTAGATGGTCAGCCGCGCGTGACCAGCACCGTTCCGGCGATCACCAGCACCAGGCCCAGCAGGCGTCCCGCACCCAGCCCGACGTGGTGCAGGCCGAACCACCCCAGGCGGTCGGCGATCACCGAGACGACCAGCTGGGCGGCCACCAGCAGGGCCGTCACCCCTCCGGCGCCCAGCGGCCGCACCGCGATCAGCGACACGGCGACGATGCCGGCCCCGGCGAGGCCGCCGAGCGCGTAGACGGGCTTGAACGTGCCCAGCCCCGACAGCCGCGCTGGGTGTCCGGCCAGCACCAGCAGCAGCGCCAGGATCGACACCGTGATCACGGCGCTGAGAAAGGCCGCGCCCAGATCGCCCACGTGCTCGGCCAGCGCGGCGTTGGCCGGAGGTTGGAGCGCCACCACCCCGCCGGCGAGCAGCGTGCAGATCAGGGCCAGGGCGCGTGACATCGCCCCTCCCGTTTCCGCACGCGCTCGCGATTCCCTGCCGCGCCCCCCCGGCCGGCCGTGGATACCATCGGCCTCTTGCCCGCCGCCTCGGCACCCCAGCCTCCCGACCGATCGCCCATTCACGACGCGCTGCGTGAGGTGATTCAGACCCTGGCGGCGATGGAGCGACCAGCGGGCTCTGCGGGGGAGCAGCGCGCCGCGAGCTGGATCGCCGAGCGGCTGCAGGCGGCCGGCTGCGAGGCGCACGTGGAGGAGGAGCAGTTCCTGGACGGCTACGCCTCCGTGCTCGGCAGGCTGGCGACCGCCGGTGCCCTCGCCGGGGCGGCCGCCCTGGGCGGACGGACGCGCAGGCTCGCCG
>JALYYW010000107.1 GCA_030946085.1 Actinomycetota bacterium | reverse complement strand
GCTCGCGCTCGCGCGCCGGTAGCCCCGCCAGGGCGCTCGCCACGGCGGTGCGACGCAGCGCGACCTCCACTCCGTCCTCCATTGCGGGCTGCTCGTCACGGGGCTCAGCCACCAGCGTCGCCGTTCGCCGCCGGCGGCGCAGCTCGTCGAGTGCGGCGTTCCGCGCGATCCCGAACAGCCAGGCTCGCTCCTCCCCGCGCCGCCGATCGAACGTTCTGCGACGCCGGTAGGCCCGCTCGAAGCTCAGCGCGGTGACGTCCTCGGCGGCCGCGGCGTCGCGCAGCAGGGTCATGGCGTAGGCGTACACGTCATCACGCGCGGAGCGGTACAGCTGCTCGAATGCAGCCCACGCTCCCTCGGTGGCTGGCACCGCTTCCTGAATCACACCCTCACTACGTACCTGCGCGCGATCCGTCACTGCCCGGTATGTTCTCGCGCGATGAAGCTCCGGCGTCACCCGCTCCCTCTCATCCTCACTGTCGCCTTCGTGGGCCTCCTGGCCGCTCCGGCAGCTCCGGCGCGCACGCATGCACCCGCGGCGTCACCCACACGGGCGCAGATCCGCAAGGCCGTCCGCGCCGCCGAGCACAGCCGCGATCTATGGGCGACGGTCAACGTCTGCGGCGGCGTGCGCTATCCCAACGTGATCGGCATACGCGGGCAGATTCCGGCCCTGGGCTTCCCCGCCACGCTGCGGATGCTCTTTGAGATCGACTACTGGGACTACAACCAGCGGCGCTTCCGGCCCCTGACCGGCGTGGTCCAGCCCGTGGCCCTGGAGAATGCGACGCGCGGCACCTATCAGGCCGGGGTCCGCTTCAAGTTCCAGCCCCACACCGAGTTGCTCCGCGGTCGCGTGGGCTTTCAGTGGCGAGTCGGCAGCCGGACGATCGGCAGCGCCGAGCGATTGACCCGCCAGGGTCACGGCAGCGCCCGTTACAGCGACCCGAGCGGCTTCAGCGACTGGAAGTGCGTGATCCGCTGAGAGCGGCCGCGCCGCCGGCCAGGCCGGCGAACAGGCGGGGATCGTTGCTGATGGCGCCGGTGACGCCCATCGCCTGGAGCTCCTGCAGGCGCCCCGGCTCGTCCACCGTCCACACGTAGAGCTCGCCACCGGCGCGGCGCACCCGGGCGATCAGTCGCGGGGTGACAAGTCGCCAGTGCGCCATCAGGGCGTCGACCTCCCCCGAGGCGATGGCGCGCGCGGCGCGGCTCGGCAGGAGCTCCCGCATCGCCAGCAGCGCCGCCAGCGCGGGCAGCGCCGTAGCCCGGGAGCGGAAGGGGTCACGGCGGAGCTTGGGGACCGACCATCCCAGTCGCACTCCCGCCTCGGCGGCCCGGATCCGCGCCAGGCTGCTGCGGTACTGGCTGCAGATCAGCGCGCGCTCCAGCATCCGATGCGCCCGCAGGGCCTCCAGCACCTGCAGCTCATAACCCGGGAGCTTCAGGTCGACATCGAGCTCGATCCCCATGAACGGCTCGCGGGACAGGTGCGCCAGTCCCTCAGCGAGCGTGAAGGGATTCCGCCTTCCCGCATCGTGCGCATCGTGGGCCAGCAGCAGCCGTCCCGTGCCGGCCTCCCGGAGCACGTCGAACTCGATCATGTCCACGCCCGCGGCCAGAGCGGCATCGAAGCTGGCCGGGGTGTTGCCGGGAACGATCAGATCGGCGCCCTTGTGGCCTACGCGCAGCATCAGCGCTGGCACCCCGGGCACCAGGGGGTGGTGCGGTTGTCCTCCCACTGGCCGCCGCTGGCGATGCGCGTCCCGCAGCGCGGGCATGGCTGGCCCTGGCGTCCGTAGACACGCTTCTGGATCGCCCGCGGCCCCTCCCGAGCCGAGCAGCCCATCCGCGGTCGCACCCGCTCGACGATCTCCAGGACCTCGGCATCGCTGACCGAGGACGCCTTCCGCCAGGGATCGACCTGCGCCTCCCAGCAGCCCTCGGCCTTCCACATGTTCCCGATCCCCGCCACCGTGCGCTGGTCCAGCAGGGCGTCGCCGATCGGGCGAGTGGGATCGTCGCCGCGAAGCCGGCGCAGGAACTCGGAGGCGTCGAACTCCTCGGCCAGCACGTCGGGGCCGAGCGCCGCCAGGCGCTGGTCGAACCGGGTGCGCGACTCGGTGAGGAGCTCCAGCCGAGGGCCATCGAACTCCACCACCTCCACGTCGCCCACCCGCAACACCACCCACGCCCGTCCGGGGGAACGGCTCCAGCGGCGGTCCGACCGGTAGACGCCCCAGGACCCGACCATGCCCAGGTGGGAGTGCAGCGTCAGATCGTGCTCGAAGCGCAGGAACAGGTGCTTGCCGTGGGTATCGACGCTCCTCACCCGGCATCCGGCCAAGCGCTCGGGCCAGCGATCCCGGGCAAAGCGGGCGTGGGTACGCACCTCTTGGGGCACCGCACCCTCCAGCACCGGGCGGATGCGGTTGGCGTGCCAGCGGATGGTGTCGCCTTCGGGCATGGTCGAGACGTTACGCGGCGGACGTGCGACGAGATCAAGCACCGCCTGTCGTTCACCCGGTTCAGGGTGCAGGCGATCACGCCGGACCTGGTGCAGGCGGCGATCAAGACGCGGGACCGGTCTCAGATCTCATACTGGAACGCAGCCATCGTCGAAGCCGCCCAGCGACTCGGCTGCGACGTTGTGCTCTCCGAGGATTTGAACGCCGGCCAGGACTACGATGGCGTGCGGGTCGAGAACCCGTTCGCGAATCTCTGAAGCCACGCACTCACGCGCTCAGCGTCAGCCGCCGCGGACCTTCCTGGAACCCGTGGGCGATCAGTGCCGCCCCCAGCGGCGAGGCCAGCGCCGGCTGACCGTCGACCTTCTCCAGCGCCAGGCGCTTGACCCGACGGCGCCGAACCTCCTCCACCAGGGCGCCCAGCGCCGGTTCGAGGCGCGGGTCAGCGGGGTCCACCAGCGTCTGCAGCGCTCGGCCGCCGCGCTCCAGGTACAGGATCGGCTCGCCGCCGGCCAGCACCAGGTAGGCGCCCGCCACCCGGGCCAACCGCCGGCGCCCGGAAGCCTCTCTCAGCGCCGGCCAGGGCAGCACTCCTCCGTAGGGCTGGGCCGGATCGACTGCCGCCAGCACCATCGGCGCCTCCTCGAGGTCGCGCTGGGCGCGCAGCCGCTCGACCGCGCCCGGCAGCGCGAACTGCGCCGCCCCCAGGCCCTCGACGAAGTACCCCCGTCGCGCGATCCCGAGCGTCTCGAGCTCGGTGAGCTCGGAGTAGATCGCCGAGAATCCTCCGGAGACACCCTCGGCCAGCACCCCCTCGCGGGTGAGGATGCCGTAGCGCTCCAGCAGCAGCTCCGCCTGGGCTCGTCGCCGCGCGGGAGGATCGACCGCTGAGCGCAGCAGCGGAGCCGTCAGCGACCACCGTCCCTGGACCTGGGCCGATTGACCCCCGCGGCGCCGGGAGGCGAAGCGTCCCGCCCGGGGGGTCGTGCGCCGCAGCTGCTCCCGCTGGGCTCGAGCCAGCGTCAACCGGGGGGCGCGCAGCGGGGCGAAGGCGTCGTTCGTGACCTCTCCGGCCCAGACCAGGTCCCACAGCGCCTCCTGCAGCTCCTCGGGCGAGAGCGCCACGTCGGCGAGCAGGTCGGTGAAGAAGCAGGCCCCGGCCACCAGCCGCTCCCTGACCGCGGCGTGGGCTTCGGTCTCGCTGACCCCGCCCCGCGCCGACGGTGCTCCCAGCACCGGCAGGTCCTCACGGAAGTAGAGCGCCACCCGGCCCGAGCTCCGCCCCAGGGCACCGGCGCCGACCCACACCACCTCACCGGCCGCGCACAGCTCGTCCATCCACGAGGGCGAGTAGGCACCCGTACGCCGCGGCAGCACGTCCCGCTCCCAAACCTCCGCCGGGAGCGCCAGGCCCTGCAGCGGCACGAGCGTCTCACGCAGGCGGTCGATCCCCGCGCCGGCCGCGGGGTGGCGGTCCACGCCCTGCCACCCGGGCAGGAAGCGGGCCAGCGCGCGCTCCTCAGCGGGCTCGATCTCCTTGCGCAGCACCGCCAGCGACGCTCGGCGCAGCCGTCGCAGCACCTCCGGGTGGCACCACTCCCGCTCGGTGCCCCCGGGACGAAGCTCCCCGCGCAGCAGGTCCCCGGCGCGCTCGAGCTCTGTGAGCACCGCGGCCGGATCGACGCCGTAGCGAGATCGTAGCTCGGCGGTGGTGAAGGGCCCGTGGGTGGCGGCGTAGCGGCGGGCCACGCCCACCAGCGCGCCGGGCACGTCCTCCAGGAACGCCGCCGGCAGCCCCCCCGGGGGCACCGCTCCCAGCGCGTCGCGGAGCAGGCCGGCATCGGCGGCGGCGACAAAGCGCTCATCGCCGCCTAGCCGCACTCTGATGGCGCGCCGCTCGGCGACCAGGTCCGTGAGCATTGCGGCGGCATCGAGCCCGGGGAGCACCCGCTCTTCAGCTTCCTCAAGGCTCAGGTCGCCGAGCGTGCGGAGCACGTCGTGCAGCGTGTCCCGCGTGGTGGCGCGGCGGTGCTCCGAGCGGAACTGCAGGTCGGCCTCCACCTGCTCCAGGGCGCCGGGATCGATCAGCTCGCGGAGCTCCTCCTGGCCCAGCAGCTCGCGCAGCAGGTCCCGGTCCAGCGACAGCGCGGCGGCCCGCCGCTCGGCGTTAGGGGTGTCGCCTTCGTACATGTAGGTGGCGACGTAGTCGAACAGCAGCGAGGA
>JALYYW010000103.1 GCA_030946085.1 Actinomycetota bacterium | reverse complement strand
GTCCAGGTGTCATCGATGAGCAGTATCGCTTCGCCCCTCAGCCTCGTCCGGGCGGAGAACCGCCGAGCGTCGAACGCTCGCGGCTGGGCTGGCGCCTCCGAGCGCTCCAGCAGCCGCTGGTAGCGGTTCCTGACCGGTTGGACGAGCTCGGCCACGATGCGGCGGAGTGGCTGGTTTGCGTCTCGCTCGGTGGTGCCGGCGGGAACCGTCGTGACGATCTGGAATTCGCCTGAGATCGAGCCTGCGGCGACGCAGCGCTCGTGCGCGGCCAGGTGGCGCCACAGGACTGCGGCCAGCTCCGTCCGCACCTTTCTCGCGGCCGCTCCTCCGAGCCGCTTGTAGCAGGCCAGAGCGTGATGAAGCTGCTCGTGAGCGACGCTGTAGGAGATGGGAGCCACGGCGTCGAGCCAGGACTCGCAGTGCGAGCAGGCGTAGCAGCGCGAGTAGCCCGCGGTGAGGTTGAAGCAGGTCGTGCAGACCCCGGGCGCGCGTCGCGGGCTGAGCATGAAGTTGCCGTAGCCCGCGGTCAGCTCGTCGACCGTCGGCATCGGGGCTCATGCGGTGAGCGCGCCGGCAGGATGCAGGCGATCGAGGAGGCTTGTGATCTCCTCCGCGCAGTGCACGAAATGGACGCCGGGGCGCTCGGCCAGCTCCCGCGCCCACTGGTGGCGCAGGACCCCCGCGAGCAGGAACACGGCGCGACCCTGCGCCAGCGCCGCCCGAGCCTGCACCCGCGCGCCGCTGCGCTCGCCGGCCTCCACGATCACCGTGGCGAGCGTGAGGCCTGACATCAACGCGTTGCGAACGGGGAACGTGCGCCGGCTGGGTGGGGCGTCGGGCCAGAACTGCGAGACGACCGCGCCCTCGGAGGCGATCCGGCGCTGCAGCGCCGAGTTCTGGGGCGGATAGGCGCGGCGCAGGCCCGTACCGATCACGGCTACGGTCCGCCCGCCACCCGCCAGCGCGCCGCGATGGGCGGCGGTGTCGATACCTGCGGCCAGTCCGGAGAACACTGTGTAGTCCAGAGCTGCCAGGCGCCCGGAAATCACCCCCGCGGATTCCACGCCGCCCGGCGATGGCCGGCGCGTGCCGATCACCGCCAGGGCCCGCCCCTCGTCTGCCGGCAGTCGGCCGGCGAGGAAGATCAACGGTGGGCGGTCGTAGACGAGGCGCAGGTTCCCGGGGTACTCGTGATCGAGCACCGTGAGCACACGGATCCCGTCCTGCTCCCAGAGGCGCAGGTCCTCCTGCGCCTCCTGCAGCAGCTGCGTTGCGCAGGGCCGCTCCTGCTCACCGAAGAGCGCGCCCTGAGGAGCGTCCGGCGGGTCCCTCTCCTCCTGGCCCAGCACCGCCAGCGCGCTGCCCGCGTCCTCCACCAGCTCCGCGTAGCGCTGCCACGGCCGCCGGCCGGCTCGCAGCAGCGCGATCAGCGCCGCCGCTTGGCTCACTGCGGTCATGCTGTCAAGCTACCGCCGGGTCGCGACGGTGCCCTGCATCCCCACCTGCCGGTACGCGCCGCTCTATCGGATCAGCTTCGCCGCGGCCGCGATCGCCAGCCTCCGGCGGTTGGTGAGGATGTTCTGCAGGGTGTTGGTGAGCCAGTAGACGCCCGGCCCGTCATGCCAGGCCACGATCCGGAGTCGCTGCCCTCCGAAGTACAGCCGCATCGTTCGCCCAGGCAGGTGGATGGTCTGGTTGGGGTTGTTCAGGTTTGGCGGAGACTGACCCGTTGTCGGCAGGCTGTGGCTGAAGCAAGGACATCGCGACGACGCCGGCCAGGGCGGCGGCTGGGGGCACGGCGGCCGGAGCCGCCGCTCAGCTGATGCGCTCTACCGGTGGGCGGGCCGGCTCGGTGCTCTCGGGACTCACGGCGCCGGCCGTCGGCGCCGTGGTCTTGTTGGCTTCCTCGGTGACGGGATCCCCGTGAGGGGGGGTGTCCTCGTGACGTCCGGGGATCGCCGGACCCCCGAGCGCATCCGCGTGGTCGTGGTCATCGAGGCTGATCGCCGTCCGGAAGTCACGAATCCCGCGTCCGAGCGAGCGCCCGACCTCGGGCAGCCGCTTGGGTCCCAGCACCAGGAGCGCGATCGCCAGGACGAAGAGCAGGTGCGTGGGCTGAAGGATGTCGCCTATCACCCCTCGGAGCTTAGCTCGATCGTCGGCGAACCGAAACCGGTTCTCGTCTGTGTAGCTTCCGGGAACGTGGCCAGAGACGATCCCGTCCAGCTCGACGCCCGCCTCGCATGGGTCCTACACATCGGCCTGCCCGAGCCGCGACCCTCCTGGGGTCGCCCCGAGTACCTAGAGATGGAGCTCGTGGTCGAGCGCATGAGGGCACGAGCCGACGCCGGGGACACGATCGTCACTGGCCGGGAGCAGATCGCCGGCGCCGTCGCAGAGCTCGCGGAGCTGAACGATCCGACGCGGGAGGAAACCATCGACGTGCTGGTCGCCCTGGTCCTCGACATCCAGCAGTCCGGCGCCATCGGCGACCACGGCGTCTATCTCATCGGCGGAATCGACGATTTCGGCTGGCCGCTTCACGACCCCAACGAGCGGATCGTCGAGCACCTCATCGCGGCCGTGGACCTTGGCCTGTTCGATCTCCCCGGGCAGCGACGCACACGCCCCCCGCCGCTTCCTGAGCCGGGTCCCAACCGGCCCGTGCTGGCGGTGCTGAAGGAGCTCCAACCAATCATCGGCCACGTGGACGCGGGAGGTGACACGCGTTCTAGCCCGCCGACGGAGCCGGCTCCTCCGCCGGCCCTCCGCGAGCTGTTCCTCCGTGACTGGGAGCGTGCGCTCGGGGGGATCGTCGAGCGGATCTTCCTCGAACTCGGGAACGGGGGTTACGTCGACTTCAGTGCCGGCTGAGCAGAGGAGCCGGCGTAGAACGCGCCCTCGATCTCTCCGGCTACGCGCCGCGGGTCGTCGAGGGGGTGGAAGGTCCGGCCGCCGGGGATCTCGACGAGGCGCGCGTCGGGAAAGATCCGGCTCAGGCGGCGGGCGAAGTCGAGCTTGAAGAAGCGGTCCGCGTCGCCCCAGAGAAGCAGCACCGGTTTGTCAAAGTGCTGCAGTCGCGTGGAGACGTCGAGCAGCTGCTTCTTATCGACACCCTTCAGGAACGAAGTGGTGTCGCGCAGGATTCCCGCGTCGGTGAGGCACGGGTCGATCCAACGGCGCGTGAGGACCGGGTCCAGCGGCTCGTTGACGAGCATCCCGAAGCCCAGCGGAGAGTGGCGCACCGGCGTCGCGCGCATCGGCGTCAGCAGCGCCTTCAGGCCCGTGGCGCTACGGCCCGCCTTGAACATCTGGTCAAAGGGCGGCGGCGGGAACTTGTCGAACGCATCGCAGTTGGTCAGCACAAGCCGTCCGATCCGCGTGGGGTCGGTGTCGATGAGGAACTGCGAGAGCGCGCCGCCGGTGTCGTTGCCGACGAGGGTGACATCCTCCAGCTGCAGCGCCTCCAGGAAGCTGATGATCATCCGCGCGATGCCCCGAGGCGTCTGGTCGGCGCCTGGATTCAGCGCGGTTGTGTGCGAGCCGAGCGGCAGGTCCGGAGCGTAGGACCGCACGCCTCGGGCGGCGAGTGCCTCGGCGACGCCGGTCCACAGCTCGCCGTTGACCAGGAAGCCGTGGACGAACACGACTGGCGGTCTTGCCTGTTCGGGGCCGGCAACGCGGTAGTTCAGGGTTCCGCCAGGCAAGTCGACGCTGGGCATGTCTGCTCCTCCGGTTAGATTTCCGTACAGCCTGTCGGCAACATACGGACTGCCTGTATGGAAGTCAACCCTCTACGAACACAGGCCGACCGCTCGGCCGCCACCAAGGACGCCCTCGTGCGTGCCGCACGGTCCCAGTTTGCGCAGGCGGGATTCGGCGATGTCAGCACTGAGGCCATCGTGCGCGCCGCCAATGTCAGCCGCGGGGCGATGTACCACCAGTTCAAGGACAAGACCGCCCTGTTCGAAGCCGTCTTCGAGGCAGTCGAGCGGGACGTCACCAACCGCCTTGCGACGATCGTCGCCCAGTCCAATGAGAGCGACCCGATCGCACTCATGGAGCTCGGCGCGCACGCTTGGCTCGATGTCTGCGCCGAACCGGAGGTGCAACGCATCGTCCTGCTCGACGCACCGGCCGTCCTGGGCTGGGAGCGCTGGCGTGAGCTCGGCATGAAGCACGGCGTCGGGCTCATCGAGGAGTTGATCGCTCACGCGATCGCGGTCGGGCGAATCCACGAGCAGCCCGTCAAACCGCTGGCTCACGTGCTCATCGGCTCCCTCGACGAGGCCGCGATGTATGTGGTCCGAGCCGAGAACCTCGCGCTCGCACGCGATCAGATGCGGGCGGTCATCTCACGGCTGGTCTGGGCACTGTCGGCATGAGGGCGAACGGGAAACTACCGCGCGCGGCAGCACTCCTTGTTGCGCTCACTCTACCTTTCCCATTTGACAGGTACAGGTAGTTGGACCCCGAAAACTGAAACGGTCCTGCGTAACTCACTGCGTCGAGCCCGGAGTCGTTGGCGTCGATTTCGATAAGCGACGGCACGCCGCGCAACGTGGTGGTGGTTGGATCGCCGGAGTCGACCAGCCATCACCTCTGCGAGGGTTCACGATGAGCCGTCACGCCGCGCCCAGCTCTCAACCATGCGCTCGGCCTCGGTCGCGCTCCATGCCTCGGCGTGCAGCGCCTCGTACCGTGCAGACAGCTGATCGAAGCAGAGGCGGCGTTTCCAGCGCATCGGCGGCCTCGTCGGCAGTTGGGTCATGGGGCCGACCGGTTGCCTCCGCCAACCTGGCGAAGCGATCCCCGGTCCGCTCGCTCACCCTGATCGTGGTGCTCCAGTCTGAAAGGCCACGGCTCGCGCAGGTCGGGAGCGCGGACGCTTGGCGATGCCCTGCCGCCCTGGACCGTTGGGCCCTTGTCGGGCACACTATGGACTTGTATGGCTTCGGCCGGATCTTCTGATCTCCGCGCGGCCGCGTTCGTCGCCGCGTCGGTCCCCGAGAACTATGAGCGGCGGCTTGCGCCGGTCATCTTCGAGCCGTGGGCGGAGATCCTCATCGATGTGATTGACGTGCGCGCTGGTGACCGAGTGCTCGACGTGGCGAGCGGTACTGGCGTTGTCGCTCGGCTGGCCGCCCGCCGCGCTGGTAGCGAGGGCCGGGTCGTGGCCAGTGACCTCAGCAGCGCGATGCTTGCCCATGCCGCGACGCGTGGGGGAGGGTCGGACGCTGCCCTGATCGAGTATCTCGAAGCGTCGGCGACCGACCTGAAGGTCGCCGACGGTACGTTCGATGTCGTGGTCTGCCAGCAGGGACTGCCGTTCTTCACGGATCGACCGGGCGCCGCGGCGGAGATGCGTCGCGCGCTTCGAGCGGGCGGGGTGGTCGGGTTGGCTGTCTGGGCGCAAGGCCATCGCCTGGAGCCGTTCGACGATTACGCCGAGGCGCTCACCGCGGCGGGGGTCGAGCCACCGTTCCCGCGGGCCTACGAAACGTCGAGTTTCGTGATGGGCGCCGACGAGGTCGAGGCGCTACTCACCGGTGTGGGCTTCACGTCGGTCAAGGTCTCGATCGTCGAGCACACGATCGTCTGGCCTAACTCCGAGTCCGCCACGGCCGGCATCCTCGGCACGCCCTTTGGGCCGGTCATCCAAAGCCTGCCGACGGACCGCCGTGAGGCGCTAGAGGGAGAGCTTGCCCGTCGCTTTGCCACCACCCCGGGGGAGCCCGTCCGTCGTTCAACGACCGCTATCGTTGCCCGCGCGGTCGCCTGATCGTACGCACCACCATAAGGCGGCTTGGAGCGACCGGCCACCGCTTCTGTTCCGAGCTGGATCCGACATTACGACGCTCCGTCGGCCCCTTGTCGTCAGCTGGAAGCTACCGTGCGTACTGGAAGCAGCAGCTCCAGCCTTGTTGCCGCCCAGGCTAGTTTCGAATGTGACAGCTAGTAGTTTCGAACGGTCAGGCGGCGAGGTGTAGGCCGCCGGGTGTGCGCATCTGTCCGGTCTTGATGAAGATGGCGTTGATGAGGCTGGCGCGGATCAGGGCCTGTGATTGGCTTTCGAGGTCGATGATCGCGGCGGCGGCTTGGCGTTGGGAAAGCTTTCCGGTGTCGCGGAGGTTGATGACCGCGTGGGCGAGCGCGGCGCGCTGTTGGGGTGTGTCGACCGTGTCGACCACGATGTCGATGACGTCGTTGGCGCTGTCGGAGTCATTCTCACGGGCTGCTTGCAGGAGCTGCGCGAGTTCGGGGGTGATAAGAGTCGGGAGGGGCAGCACGAGCGAGAGGTCGATGTCGGGAAGTTCGGCGAGGTCTTTCCAGAGCTCAGCGAGGGTGTGGGTGGGGAGGTCGCCGATCTCGGTCGCGGCCCAGCGAGCGTGTCGTGCGATGAACGCTCGCTCGAGCTGATCGTGAGCGGGGCCTCGCCGCTCTCCGCAGCAACGTTTGACTTTGCGGCCGGAGCCGCAAGGGCAGGGTTGGTTGCGTCCAGATCCGGGCACGTGCTCCTCCTGTGGTCGACTTCTCGGAGGGTCGCATCGAGGCCGGTCAGAACGAGCGATCTCCTCTCGGCTGGGCCCCACCGGCGCTCGTCAGTCCGCGGCTGAGGTGCGCGTTGGCGTAGCCGGCTTGACGTTGGGGTTCTCGGGCGTCATTGAGGAGCCCTCGGTATCGGCGGTCGAAGTCGGGGTCGTCGTGGCGGTAACGAGCGGCGGTAGTTCGCGAGAACGAGGGTTGGGCGTCTTCGACCTCGTGGAGGTCTGCGATCTCGTAGCAGGTGAGGGCGGTGTGGTCGCGGCAGACGGCGATGCCGGTGCGACGAGCGACCTCAGATGCTCAACGGCCACTGCGCGTCGTCGATCATCCCGCCACCCGCAAACGCGCCCACACAACGCCGTCCTCGCCGATCGGCGCTGACACGTCGAGGAGCGCATCACCCGCCCACAGCAAGTTCATCAAGAGCGGGCGCGCCAGCATCGGCTCGCGCGCCCCATACATCAACTCCGCGATCGTGCACGAACCGGTCGCCCACTTCGCCAGCATCCGCGCTCGCTCCCCGTCCGGGTCCGGCGGCCATTCGCGGAGCCCCGCGGGCCACCGCACGTTCGTCAAGAGTTGCCGATCGGGCTCCGACGACACCGATAGCCGATTCCGGCCTCAGCACACGCCAACCCGGTCGCCTTCGGGGCGCCCTGCGGCCACACCAGCAAGTCCGGCACATGGCTCGCCGGCCTGCCGTCCCTGACGTCGCAACCGCAGCGGCTGCTCACAGATCCACTCGACCTCCCGGCCGAGATCCAGCAGCAACATCCAATCGCGCTCAAGCAAGCTCTCGTACTCCAGAAACCGCCCCGCCGTTGATCAACCCACGCTGTCACCTCGACCGATCTCGCCGGAGTCAATCGGTTGGTATCACCCCCGTGACACGTGCTGGTTGCGTATTGGTTGCTCGCGGACGGAGCCGAACTGCTGCCGCGCGCCTCGTTCCTCGGGATGCTGACCGGAGCCGACTCTCGCGAGCGACCGTGGGCCAAACTACGTTTCGCAAACACAACTACCGGGTTCAGCTACGTTTCACATGCACAACTTCGCTGAGCGGCGACAGCCTCACCGGCGCAGACCCACGGTCACCACCACGCGTCGTGACACGCCGCGCGCGTAGGGATAGTCGGCTTCCGCCAGCGTGGCCACCGCGAACCAGTAGTTCACCACTCCGCGGCCAGCGCTCCAGGAGATCGGGATCAAGAAGCGGCCATCCCGCCGGATTTTGGGATTCCCGATTGTGTGCGGTCTGGGCCCGTCGCCGAAGAGCAGCCTGAGGACGTTGGAGTGCGGCGGGATGTACCCACCGAGGACCCGACCCGTGATTCGCAGGTGTGAACCCCAGGGCACGACCGTTGGATGGACGTGGATTCGCACCATCGCGGGAACGGCTAGGTGGACCGCCGTTGAGGACGTGGTCTCGGTCGTGGGTCCGCCGTCGTAGATGGCCTCCACCAGGCGTGAGGGTCCTGCGGGGAGCTTGGCCCGCCAGCTTCCACTGGCGCTCGTAGTGACGACGGCGGCCTGACTGAAGTGCCCCATGCCGTTGTCAGGGGCGTTCAGCACCCGGACCGTCTGACCCACCAGCGCGTTCCCGTTCGCGGTGCCGAGCCAGCCGTTGACGGTGGTGCCGTGGCCGAACGGGACCCGGCGCGCCGTCTTGGTGACCGCGTGCGGAGGGACGACGACGCGAACGAACCGGACTCGCCTGAGCTTGACCAGATGGCCGTGATGACGGACCGTCACCGAGACGACCGTGCGACGAAGGGCGGTGCGCGGATGGCAGCGCATGACCTTGATGAGCTTGCTGCGCCCGCCCCTGTGGATCGTCACGAGCTTGCCGTGGCGGCGGACTGTAACGACGCGCCCGCCGACGCTCACTCGCTCCCGCATACGGTGGCAGCGCAGGCCGACGAGCTTGTTGAAGGAGATCCCGATGAGGGTGGGCTGTCCGATCTTTACCGAGTAGCTCGCCGGCGCCGAGGTGCCGTGGTTACCGACCGGATCGACAGCATTGTCCTCCGCGCGACAGCTGACCGTGTGCTGGCCGATCCCTGCCACCGGCACCTGCGCGCTGGGGCCGGCGAGCCTCAGCTGCGCCCCCCCGTCGACCGTGCAGAGGATGTCGGCGATCCCCGAAGGCCCCGCCGCCCCTGTCGCGGTGACGTACTGAGTGCCCGCGGTCGAGGGCGCGTCGGTCGGACCGGAGATCGAGACGGTCGGCGTCGAGTTGTCCACCATCACCATCTTCGCGCTCCCCGAATGGACCGCGGCGGCGTTGTCGGTGCCGGCGGTCAACGGCATCGTGCCCACGCCGAGGCCCAGGCTTCCCTGCGAGATGCTCGTATCGACGATCGTTGAGACGCCCTGCTCGGGGCACTGCTGCCACCGGCTGCGAACCGGCAACGTCGGATGGGCGACCGTGGCAGCGCCCAGGCTGCCGAGCGTGACGAACCCGCCGCACACCCCCGAGGGGTCATTCCCGGCGATCGACGCGTCCCAGCTGCCGCGTACCCAGCCCGGGTGAACCCACAGGCTCGAGCCGCCGGCGGTGGGAATCATCAGCGGTCCGCGGTCCTCCTCGGCGGTCAGGTCCAGCTCCGTCATGTCGCGCTGGACGCCCCCGCCGGGGCCGCCGGTGGAGCAGGTCGGCTGGTTGCAGGCGATGAACCAGCCGATCGTGCCGCTGTGCAGGTTCGCCTGCGAGCAGCACCCGCCGGCGGCGAACTGGGCGTCGTTCAGCGGCCCGCTGCTGCCCGCCGGGCCGGGCCCCCCGTTCCAGTAGAACTCGCCCCACCAGCCGTTGCTGCCGATGCCGGAGGAGCCCGCGCCGACGACGTGGATGCTGTAGACGGTGAGACCGGCGGGCGCGGTGACCTTGTACGCCGCGGTGGCGTTATATCCGAACTTCTCGTTGGGGCCCGCGACGAGGTCAAACCCACCAGAACCAGGAGCGGGGCACGCGGGCGGCGCTGCCACCAGCAGCCCAGTCGATGACCAAGTGAGCCCGTCGCCGGGATCCCGCGCGTTGGCGCCGCAGATCCTCACCGGGAACGTGCCCGCGGTGGCCGCCCCAGCAGAGCCTGCCAGCAGCAGCACCGCCGCAGCACCGCTCAGGATCATCAGCCGTCTCATCCTCATCGCCTCCCTACCTCTCATCTTGGAGTCTCCCTGAACATGGCTACGGGCAGACGATCATCACGCTGGCGGATTGCGGCCGGAAGGGCTTGTCCGGGCCGAACCCATAAAGTTGGAGAGAGCCGCGAGCGGCATCGAACGCGGCCGTCACCGAGCCGGTGAAGATTCCCCCCCCAACCTGCGGCGTCGCGGAGGCCATGCAGTTGCGGGCGAACCGCCGGTGCACCCAGGTGATCCTCTCGCCAGTGGCGAACGCGGACGCGTGGACGCGGCCGCTGGCCGCAACCACGTTGGCGCTGTGCCCATCGAGTCCGATAACTACGATCGCCCAGGCCCTGATCGAGGCGCTGATCGACCGCGGATTCAGCTTCACCGCGTCGACCGAGTGGTTGCGCAGCTGGGTGCCGGAGATGGAGATGGCGGCGTAGCTCGTACCACCGAGCGCCACAAACAGCGCGAGGTAGGCCACGACGTTGGAGCGGAGGTGTTTCAGGACTCGGGTTGACATCTGTTCCTTTCGTGTTCAGAGACTCAGCAGTTGCACGATGCGGGGCCGACGCGCGCCCCTTGACCTGTCGGTCCGCTGGCAGATCCACCCCCGCTACCGCCGCCGCGCGCGGTGGAAGCCGAGCCGGGTGCCCGGGGTACGGGTACGGGTGCCGGCGTTGAAGTAATTGTGTTGGCGGGCGGGGTGTAGCGCACCGGGGCCGGAGCGCTGCGCGCGACAGACGAGCCCGAGGAACTCCAGGCACTGGCCGGTGCGCGAACAGGAGTTGTGCCGGACCCCCCACCTGCTCCACGCGCGCGCGCACGGGGCAACCCGCTGCGCTGGTGCCCCACAGCTGGTGCCGGAACGCCTCGATGTTCGGGAGGCAGGTGCAGGACGATCCTGGCCTTCCCCAGCTCGCCGCCCGCGGCGCCCAGCAGCGAACCGGTGCCCACGCCGGCGCCCGGGCGCGCGACGGGCCCCTCGCTTGAAGAGACCGCCCCCAGGCTCACCACGACCGCCGCCACCAGAGCAGCGGCCACGGCCCCGGCCGCCCAGCCGAGCGGCCGCCGCCCCATGCGAGGGCCCCGCGCGCGTGAACGGGACGGGACCGGGCCGTCGTTCTCCGGCCGGAGCTGTGGCTCGTCCCGCTCCTCCGCCATCGGGGGGTGCAGCACCTCCGTGCCTTCCCAAAAAGCCTCGGCGGTCGGCGAGTCGGCGTCGTCGTGATCCTCCGCAGGCACACCAACGGGTTGCGGAGGCGGTTCTGACGCCCGTGGGCCAAAGGGCACTAGCTCATCCCGCGGGCCCAGCCAGTCGCGTGGCAGCCGCACGACGTTGTCGGGCTGTTCCGCCCGACCCTGATGCTCCGATCCTCGCTCTTCAGTTCCCAACGCCGCAGTTCTCCCTCGCTGCCGAACGATGATTCCGTCCTCGTGGAGCGCTACTATAACCAACTAAAACGTAACCAGTTTGTCTCAATTGGAGAACCTGAGCGTGGAAAGGTCCGAGTTCGAAGATGATTTTCTGACCGTTGCCGAGGTTGCTGGGATCCTGAAGCTCAACCAGCAGACCGTCCGCAACTGGATCGACCACGGCACTTTGCCTGCTCTGCGCGTAGGTCGGAGGGTCCGGATCAGGCGCGAGGATCTCAAGCGTATCCTGGCCGAGAGCTCCATAGGCGGGGCCGCGGCCGACACCCATGCCGCCGGCCCTAGCGCCGAGGACTTCTGGAACGGGGAGGCGGTGGGCATCGCCGAGACCGATCCCAAGGGCAACGGCGGAGGTCAAGGCCGGTGAGCTTCAGCGACGAGCTGGATCGCCAGCGCGCGCACGTGATGCGCGCGGTCCGCCAGGCGGCCGTGACGTGGGCCGAGGCGATGCGCGCGCACAAGCTCGCGCCGCCCGACCGGGACTTCGCCGAAAGGCTGCGGAACCTGGGACAGGCTGCCGAGGGCGAGCAGGTCGCCTGGGAGCATGCGCACGCCGCCGGTCTGCTGTGGCGCCCGGTGCCGGGCGCGGAGAAGGCGGCGCCGCCGTATGAGCTGAGGCCGGAGACCGGGCGGCGGGGACCGCAGGCGTTGTGGGAGCGCTTCGACGCCGCGGTCACCGGGCTCAACCGGGCCATCGCCGGCTCGGACGCCGCCGCGGTCGCGGACGCCTTTGGTGACATGGCCGAGGCCGCGGGAGGGCTCGCCGACGCGGTGGAGCGTGAGGACGAGGCCGCCGACGCTCAGGCGCGCCCCCGTGCACGCGGCGCCGCGTAGCCGCGATGCCGCCGGTCCCCCGACGCTCCATTCATCTTCCGGCGCCGGGCACCAAGCGGGCGGTGGTGATTGGAGCCGGATCCTTTGGCACCGCCGTCGCGGTGCTGCTGGCCCGCGGTGGCCTGAGAACGACGCTGCAGACCCGGACCGCCGACCAGGCGCGTGTGCTCTCCGAGGAACGGGAGAACCGCGTCTACCTGAGCGGCGTCGAGCTCCCGCGGGAGCTGCGCATCGAGCATGTCGAAGCCGGTCTGGCGCGAGCCGACTACGTGTTCCTCGGCGTCCCCTCGAACGGGCTCGACGAGGTGATCGAGGCGTTGGAGGGCCACGGCCTACCGCCCAAGGCGGCGGTCGTCTCCCTGGCCAAGGGCCTCGTGCCCCCCACGGGCCAACCGCCCACGGTGCTGCTCACGCGCCGCTTCGGCCCCGCTCGCACCGGCTGCGTCGGGGGCCCGGCCCACGCGCGGGAGATGGTCAGCGAGGGCGCGGCCCTGGTCGCGGCTTCCACCGAGGAATCGCTGGCGACCGCACTGGCCGGGGTGTTCATCCGCGCCGGCGTGGTCTGCGAGGAGTCAAACGATCCCACCGGCGTCGAGCTCGCGGGCGTGGCCAAGAACGCGGCCGCACTCGCCTCCGGGGCCACCGAGGCCCAGGGCCTGAACGCCGCCGGCGCAGCGGCGGGGCACATCTTCGCCGAGGTGTGGCGGTGGGCCGAGGCCCACGGGGCTCGCCCGGAGTCGATGATCGGCCTCGCCGGCACCGGAGACCTGGTGGCCACGGCGCTGGCCCCCCGGAGCCGCAACCGTCGCGCCGGAGAGCTGCTCGCGCAGGGCATTCCCGCTGGGGAGATCCCCGTCCGGGTGGGTCAGGCGGTAGAGGCGCTGCAGACCGTGCCCCTGCTGGCCCGAGCGCTGGAGCGGGCCGGCACCCAGGCCCCGGTCACCCGGGCGCTGTCACGGCTGATCGACGGTCAGCTCCCGCTGGAGGACTGGATGCAGATCGTGCGCGCCACCGTGCCGCCACCGGCGCGCTGGCGCCCCGCCGTCCGTCCCGGCTTCTGGCGGCGGCTGCGCGGACGGGTGCGCGGCTGGTTCCGCCGCGATCACCCCTTAGACGACGAACACGAGACTTTTACCGGCGACACACCGGACGCTGCCACTCTCCATGGAGAAAGCAACGAGAGGGAGAGAGAACATGCCTCATATCATCGTGATGGCTGATCGGCCAGGCGACCGCAACGAGGCTCCGGTGATGCTGCGCGAGCGCGTCACCAGCAGCGACTTCGAGAGCGAGCACTTCGCCGCGCAGCTGGTGGAGCGGCTGGGGTGGGCCGTCGAGGACGCCCACGAGGCGGTATCCCCGCCCCCGACCGCCGGCTGACCGGAGCTACCCCCCGGCGAGTGTCGTCACCACGGCCTCATAGACCCCCGCGCCGTAGCCCTCCTGGGCGATCCGTAGCCCGGGCCGCCCGCGCATCGCCTCGGGAAGCGTCGGATCACGCTTCAGCGCGTTGGCCACCAGCCAGAAGGTGCCGACCACCGCGGCGGCATCCATGTCCTCCCGGGAGTCGCCCACCGCGATGCAGTCGCCGGCGGCATAGCCCCGCGCCTGCATGTGCCGCGCCACCGCGCGGGCCTTGGAGGCGCCCGCCGGCACCAGGTGGTAGGCGCGCACCACCGGCAGGCCCGCCATCTGCTCGGAGGCGGCCCGCACCACCCCGTTGTCGACCAGGCGCAGCGACGCGATCCCCGCCTGGCCCAGCACCGCATGGGCCTCGTCGAGATCGACCGAGCCGCGGAACAGGTGCGAGACGTCGCGATCCACCGACCACGGCGTGTGGTACTCCAAGCGCCCGCGGAAGTGCGAGAGCAGCAGCTCCGGCGCGCCGGTGGCAGAGATCTGCTCGGCGATCGTGCCCCGTTCCGCCGACGGCTCGATGCCATCGGTGAGCCACTCCAGCTCGCCGTCGACCACCAGCCCGCACCCGATCTCGAAGATGTAGGAGGAGGATCCGATCAGCCGCGCGGACTCAAACACGCTTGTCCGCTTGCGCCCGGAGAACGGCACGACCTCCGCCTCCGCGCGCCAGCAGGCCTCCAGCGCCCGGACCGACAGCGCCGAGAAGCGACCGTCGCCGCCTTGCAGCAGCGACGCGTTGGGGCCCAGCAGGGTGCCGTCCAGGTCGACGTAGAGGCAGCGCATGGCGGCCGCGACCGTAGCAGCCGCCGCCATACTCACTCGGGTGGCGATCGCGCCTGAAACCGAGCCCTGGGCGGGCCTGCTGGACGCTGGGCGTCAGGACGAGCGGCTGGTCCACGAGGATTCTTATGGGGCGCGCAGAGCGCGCCTGGTGTGTCTGCCGGAGGAGCTCAGCCCGGTGGTCCGGGGCGCACTGGCAGAGGCGGGGATCACGCAGCTCTACGCCCACCAGGAGCAGGCCCTGCATGCGGCCTTCGACGCTCCCACGATCGTCACCACCGGCACGGCGTCGGGCAAGTCGCTGTGCTTTCAGCTGCCCACGCTCCAGGTCCTGACATCGGACCGCACCGCGCGTGCCCTCTTCCTCTACCCAACCAAGGCGCTGGCCCAGGACCAGGCTCGCGCGCTGGCCCGGTTCGGACTCACGAAAGCCATCCGTCCGGCGATCTACGACGGTGACACGCCCCGCAGCGAGCGCGCCGCGATCCGCAAGCGCGGCAACCTCGTCATCACCAACCCCGACATGCTCCACGTCGGGATCCTGCCCCACCACCACAGCTGGGACGAGCTGTTCGCCAACCTGGCCTTTGTCGTGCTCGACGAGGCGCACGTGTACCGCGGGGTGTTCGGCTCCCATGTGGCGAACGTGCTCCGCCGGCTGCGGCGCGTCGCCGCGATCCACGGCAGCCGGCCGCGCTTCCTGCTGGCCAGCGCGACGATCGCCAATCCCCGCCAGCTGGCCGAGGGCCTGACGGGCCTGGAGGGCTTCCAGCTGATCGAGGACGACGGCGCGCCGCTGGCCGCCCGCCGGGTGGCGATGTGGAACCCGCCGCTGCTCGACGCGGACCTCGGCACCCGCGCCTCCGCGCTGTACGAGGCCGCCGAGGTGTTCTCGGAGCTGATCGCCGCCGGCGCCCGCACGATCTGCTTCATGAAGTCACGCAAGGGGGTCGAGCTGATCCTCCGCCACGCCGCCGACCGGCTCCCGCCCGAGCTGGCCGAGCGCATCTCGCCCTACCGGGCGGGCTACACCCCCGCCCAGCGCCACGAGATCGAGCGCCGCCTGAGCCAGGGGGAGCTGCTGGGCGTGGTGAGCACCGACGCGCTGGAGCTGGGGATCGACATCGGCGAGCTCGACGCCGCCATCTGCGTCACCTTCCCCGGCACCGTGGCCAGCCTGCGCCAGATGTGGGGCCGGGCCGGCCGTCGCGGGCGGGGGCTGGCGGTGTACATCGCCGGCGAGGATGCCCTGGATCAGTTCTTCTGCCGCCACCCCGACGAGTTCCTGGCGCGGCCGGTCGAGTCCGCGATCCTCGACCCCCGCAACCCCCAGATCCTGGACGAGCACCTGCTCTGCGCCGCGCACGAAGCCCCGCTGAGCACCGAGGACGCCGAGTTCTTCGGCGAGGAGTGGTGGGAGCGTGCCCTCGGCCTCACCGAGGCGGGACTGCTGCGCCAGCGCACGGGGGGCTTCGTCCTGCGCGAGGCGGCCGACTATCCCGCCGGGCGGGTCGCCCTGCGCTCGGCCTCGGCAGACAGCTTCCTGCTGATCGACGCCACCTCGGGCGAGGTCCTCGGCACCGTGGAGGCAGCCCGCGCCTTTGGCACGGTCCACGAGGGCGCGATCTACCTGCACCTGGGGCGCTCCTATCGCGTCACCGAGCTGAACCTGGAGGCCCGCCAGGCCCTGCTTCAGCCCTTCAGTGGCGACTACTTCACCCAGACCAAGCGGGAGAGCACGACCCTGATCCAGCGCCTTTACGAGCAGCGCCTCGCCCGCGGCGTGAAGCTGTCATTCGGCGCCGTGGTCTACTCGGAGACGGTCCTCGGCTACCAGCGCAAGTCGCTGCAGGACCACCAGGTGATCGACTTCCAGACGCTCGACCTGCCCACCGTGGAGTTCGACACGCAGGCGCTGTGGTACGAGTTCGACGATCTGCTGGAGGCCGAGCCCTTTCCCTCCGAGCATCTGCTGGGATCGCTGCACGCGCTCGAGCACGGGCAGATCGCGGTCCTGCCGCTGATCGCCATGTGCGACCGCTGGGACATCGGCGGCCTCTCCACCAACGCGCATCCGCAGACCGGGGGCCCGGCGATCTTCATATACGACGGCCACCCCGGCGGCGTGGGGATCACCCGCCGAGGCTTTGAGGGCTTCGAGCGCCTGGTGGTGGACGCCCAGCGCTTGATCGGCGAGTGTCCGTGCCGGGCCGGCTGTCCCTCCTGCGTGCAGTCGCCCAAGTGCGGCAACCTCAACGAGCCGCTGTCAAAGCGCGGCGCGCTGGAGCTGCTGGGGCGGATGAGCGTGGCCGCGTCTACCTGAGGGCCAGGCTGGCCTCACCGTCGAGCCCGCTCGGGCTCGCCGAGCTCCAGCCGGTGATGTCGCCGAGCCGACTGATGATCGACTGCACCGGCGCCGGGATGCTGCGCAGCCTCACCTGCAGCAGTTGGGCCAGGCTCACGCGGAAGGCGACTGACCCCCGGGCCCCGGACGCCGGCGTCGCCGGAGCCGCGGCGTAGGCGCGCAGCTGCGCCGGGGTGACGTTGCCCGCGACCAGCTGGCTGCCGATCACGCCGACGTTGATGGTGCGCCGCCGCTCCTTGATCGCGTAGAAGCCTCCGGGAAGCTTGGTGATCTTCTCGGCGTGCGTGAACAGCCCGTGGGGGGTGGTGGCCAGCTTGGCCAGGTCATTGGCGGCGGCGGGCGGGTCGCTGACTCCGATCCGCGCCGCAGTCTTGTGGGTGTCGCTGCCGATGATTAAATCGCCCGTCAGCAGCTTGGCCAGGGCGGTGATGTCGACCCCGGTCTTGGCCCGCAGCGACGCCTGACGGGTCAGGAAGCGTTGATAGCCGGAGGGGTTCGTCTCCTGCTCTGCGGCCTCGGCGAACTGGACGATCTGCGCGGGATCGTGGACCGCGGTGCTGATCGGTGACGAGCTGGCGAGGCTGGCGGCGGCAGAGCCGCCGGCGATGGGCAGCTGCGAGGCGCTCAGGTGCGCGCCGGAGGTGTCAAGGTGGAAGCGGATCGAGAGTCCCGAGCTGCCGGCGTCGATCGCTGCGCCGTATCCGCGCAGCGCCGCGACCCAAGGCACACGGCGGGCCTTGGCGGCGCTGGGTGTCGAGAGCACGCCGCTCAGGTCGCCGAAGACCTGGACCAGGCTTCCGTGCGGGAGCCCCGCTGTCTCACGCGTGTACTGCGCGGCGCTGATCCCGCCGCCCTGGGCATGGCGCTGCAGCGCGGCCTGGAGCAGGCTCCTGTTGGCGGCAAAGACGACCGTGGACCCCGATACCGCCAGCGCATACGAGCCCGAGGTGTAGAGCGAGGCGCCGTCAAGGGATCCGCTCCGCGCCGAGGGAAGCAGCTTCTTGAGCAGGGCGTTCAGCTTGTTCTGATCCTTGGTCATCCACACGAGCAGGAACTCGTTGCCGGCCGCCCCTGAGAGGGTTGCTCCCCCGGCGGCGAGGACCACGGGGTTCCCGAACAGCGGCCGCACATCGGCCGCGTAGTTGATGCCAACCTGCTGGAGCTTGTTGTTCAGCGCCGCCTTGCCGAAGGCGGCGATCGGGAACTGCCCCTCCAGTGCCTGTGCCTGCTTGATCGCGGAGGAGTTCGGGTCTGTGGCCACGGTGAGGACGAGCGGCGAACCCGCGGGCAGATAGGAGAGCTCGCTGAGCAGGGACGGATCGACCGAGGATCCGGCCGACGAGCTGCCGCACCCAGCGACGGTCAGGGCGGCGAGAAGGATGAGGAGCAGCAGTCTGATGCGCATCGAGACAGCCTATAGCCGCTGCTGCCGGATCGCTAGCATCGCGCCGACCAGGCGAGATAGCTCAGCTGGTAGAGCACACGACTGAAAATCGTGGTGTCCCCGGTTCGAGTCCGGGTCTCGCCATCTTAGAAACTCCCTGCATACGAGCAGGTTTTGGGGCGGTCGGGCGAGGCGTCTGAGCGGCGGCGGAGGGGCGATTTTGAACGCGGACGTCCTTTCGAGTCCAAACCTGAGGGTGGTCGAGGGTTGCGGCGTCGGGGGAGCCGCCGCGAGGGCGAACTCGAGATGATCGGCTTGGCGCTGGACGAGCTCTACGACGAATGCGTCGAGGCGCTCGGAAGGTGGAGCGTCGGGGTTGAGGCCCGGAGTCGTGCCCCAATGCCCGAGCAGCCGCGGCTTGACGAGCTCCAGGCGCAACGGCTCGCGCAGCGGGTTATCGAGCAGGTAGATGTGACCCCCGAAAGGAAATTCGCCGACCGCCAATAGGCGTCCAGACGCGCCAGCTCCTCCGCGGCCAACGGTCTCTCGGTACTTGCGGTCTCGGTCATGCTTGGCGACGATCAGCCTGGCTGAGCGCGTCGGCGGCCGCCGGCACGTCGCGCTCCAGGTCGAGCTCGACCGGCTGCCCTTCCGGTGTTGCGTCCGCGTCCGCATCGCCTTCTTCGAGGGCCAGCAGGAACGGAGCCAGGTAGCGCCCGGCGACCTTCGTCGGTGGCCAGAACAGCGCGTGACGCTCCGCCTCCCCCTCACCGTCGCCACCCGCGATCTGGTGGCGCGTCCACTGCTTACCCCGCCCGGTCAGGATCACCCCCCGGAGCACGGGTCGAAACGGCTCGGGATCGACCTCAGCGCCAGCCGCCGCGGCGATCGACTGGGACGCGGCATCGGCCTGCTGGGCGGCCAGTCCGCCTTGCTTGATCGGGAACGCGATCGCATCCCCCGCGGCCCACACCGCGTGAGTCCCCGCAACCTTGCCGTGGCGATCGGTGAGCACGAAACCCAGCCGGTCACTCGGCAGCCCGGTCAGCGCAGGACCGGCGGCGATCGGCAACGTGACCACCCGTTCGGCCTCCAGCCGAAGACCGCCGGGATGCAGCTCCAGGTGCCCGTCGGCCTCGGTCACGAACGTGCCCGTATCAACCTCGATCCGCGCCTCCGCCAGGTCCTCGCGAAGCCGTGCGCTGGCGGCTCTGCCGAAAACCGCCAGCGGCGCCTCCTCCGGCGTGTAAATCGTGATCTGCACGTCGTCCTGACCCATGCCCCACGCCTGCCACGCCGTCATCAGCGCCAGCTCGTAGGCCGGCAGCGGCCACGCGTTGCCCGGCGGGACGACGAACGCCACCCGCTTGGTGTACCCCTCCTCTAGATCGCGGAGCAGGCCGCCGAACACCTCCGGATCGTTCTCGGGCGTCCACGTCTGGGCCCGCCGCAGCGCCACCGCACTCTCCGCGCCGACCGCGACCAGCAGCGCATCGAAGCTAAGTCGCTCTCCCTCCGCTGTGACTGCCTCCCGTGCCGCGTCATCGACCTCCACGAGTGAGCCCCGCACGAACCTCGTCGCGAGCCGTTCGCCGATCTCGCCCAGCCGGTGGCGTGCCGCCCGGCCGCGGGCGAACGGCTCGGCGACGGCCATCGGGCGATACACGAACTCGTCCTCCGGGCTGAGCAGCGTCAGCGACACCCGATCGCCGGCCAGGTCACGCAGGGCGAGCAGTGCCTCCAGGCCGGCCACGCCGCCCCCGGCGACGAGCACACGGGAGGAAGGCTTCGATGCTGTCATGGCGAGACCCTAACTCTCCTCGTTTGCTGATTTGTAATCCACGGCTACTGCTCGCGTCGTTCAGCGTGGACGATCAACACAGCGCCGGCGGAGGTGGCGCCCAGCACCTGGTGGCTGACGCTCCCCAGCCAGCATCGATCGGATCTCCCCGCGCCCGCGGGGACCCCATGACTACCAGATCGTGCTCTCCGCGCGCGAGTTGCTCGACGGTCTGCTCGCCGGGTCGCCCGTGCGCCAGCACCTTGGTTACCGCAGCCCGGTCGCCGACCTCCTCCGCGGCGGTGTCGAGGAGATTCCGGTATTCGGCTTCGGTTCCTTCGGTGATCGCTCGCCAGTCGACCGCTCCTCCGAACGCGGCGCCGCCCAGCATCGACGATGCCGGGTCCGGAACGCAGGTCATCAATGTCAAAGCAGCGTTGTGCTGATCGGCCAGGTCGACGCCTCCGCCAGGGCGCGCGCAGCGTCGGGCGAGCCGTCGATGGCTACCAGGATGTCTCTGACCATCTCAGGTCGCGGGGTGGGGGGTGGCGGCGCGGCGCTCGAAGGGCTCCTCGGGCGAGGCGCGGCGGCGTGGCGCAACCCGAGGAGTACCAGGATGGCCATGATCGCGGCCAGGATGAACGATGCGATCGCTCCCCAGAGCATCACCTGCCCGATCTTCGAGAACGCGTAGGCCTCGAGCAGCAGCCCGCGCAGCGTGGTGCCCGTGAAACGAGGTCTGCTCCAGCGCCTTGAGCTTGGGGTTAGTGGCCTGAGCGGCGGTGATCAGCGGCTGCCGGCGACTGTGAGACTGACGGGATCATGCTCGGCGTGATCTTCGGTGCCGACTTTGCGTGAACGCTTGCTTCGGTGGATGCTTGAGCCCCAATGGGAAAGTCTCGTGCGCGCCTGCCCTTGTGTCGTACGCACAGATGGCGTACAATCAAACCAGGTGTCCGAGACGAAGACCCAGCGAGTGCATCTCCGCGTGGCGGCAAGCGACGACGAGCTCTTTCGTAGCGCGGCAGCAGCGACCCACGAGTCGCTGTCGGAGTTCCTTGTGGAGGGCGGGCGGGAGCGGGCCGAGCGCGTACTGGCGGACCGTACGCGATTCGTGCTTTCACCCGCGCAATGGAGAGCGTTTACGGCGGCGCTGGATCGGTCTGCGCGCGAGATCCCGGCCGTGGTCGAGCTGTTTCGCCGCTCGCCGCCGGAGTAGTGGCGCGCTTCACCAAGCCGGAGAAGCTCAGCTCCGAGCACGTTCTCGACGGCTTCGCCTGTGGCCGCGCATCGCTCGACGTGTGGCTGGCAAAGCACGCGCAACAGGCGGCCGCCGCGGATTCCGCGCGGACCTATGTCGTGGTCGACTTTGAACAGGGTCGTGTCGTTGGCTACCACGCACTGACGGCAGCCGGCCTGGAGCGCGAAGCCGCAGCTGCCCGGGTCATCACGGGAATGCCGCGCTACCCGGTTCCGGTGGTGCTCCTGGCACGGCTTGCGGTCGACACGTCAGTTCATCGGCGAGGTCTCGGAGCCTGGCTGTTGCGCGACGCGATGACACGAACGCTCGCCGCCTCAGAGGCGGTTGGTGTGCGAGCGATGCTCGTCCACGCGATCGACGATGACGCGCGTGCCTTCTATGTCGGGCACGGCCTCGAGCCCTCACCGACGGATCCCCTGCACCTGATGATCATGATCAAGGACATCGCCGCTTCCCTCGACGCAGCCGCGCGAGATCGGTGAGGGACCACGTCCCCGAGATCGCGGTGGTCGCGTCGGAGGGATCCTCGCTCGAGTCGCGCCACCACCAGCTGCGCACGGCGAGCCGGGACCACAGCTCGGGCGTACGCGACCATCTCGCGGATGGCGTCGAGCCCAACGAGAAACGCCAGCGGGTTTGCAGCCAGTACGCGCCGGGCGGTCTCGCCTGTACCGGTCCCGAGCTCAAGCACGCGGTTGAAGGCGTTCGTTCTTAGGTACCTCCTGGCGCATCAGCGCTAAATAGCTGCCCGGATCCCAGTGAAACTGCGTCGCGCTCACAAGCTACCCCCCGACCTGAACACGCGCCGCGGAAGCAAAGACCATGGAGCGAGACAACCCAAGGACTACCGGAACGTCAAGGAGGAGAAGCGCCCATACCCCGGACCAGACTCTTGAGTTCTCGGCAGCGCGACCGCCGGCCTCGACCGCTCCTGCATTCATGACGGCACGAGCATCTCGGCACCTTCGCAGGCGTCCCCCTCCGCGCGGCAAGCGGGAGCGTGGACCGGCTGAGGACTGCCGTGGCCGCTGAAGTGGCGTGGGGCGACAATATCGGCACGCGACATGCATGCCCGTTTTGGACTCGGAGCACCCGGTCGAGTCCAAACTCACCCGGTATCCAGCCCAATCTGCTGGTAGTTCTGGCGTCAGGCCCAGCCGATCAGGATCCACATCATCCCGAGCTCGATCACCCAGGTTGGTCGAGGCGAACTGGAACGACAGCGCCGAAGCGGCCGAGGCTCCCGTCTGAAAACAGGGACTTGGCGATCGCGATCGCGGCGTAGGAGCACGACGAAGTCGTGGCCGATCACCGTGAGAACGCCGCTCATGGATCAGCGGATCGTAAACCCCATGGAGGTATTTAGGAGCCCCGATGGAGTCTTCAGAGCCCGGGCTAGCGGAAGCTTGGGTTAGCCGCGGCGCATCAGTCGCCCAACGGCCGCCATCAGCTCTTGGGTCTTCTCGGCTTGGTCGTCTTGGCGGGCGCCGATGACGCAGTGCTGGGCGTGGTCGTCGAGCAATCCGAGCGCGACCTTGTCGAGCGCCGCCTGGATCGCGGAGATCTGGGTGAGCACGTCGATGCAGTAGCGGTCGGCTTCGACCATGCCCTCGGTGCCGCGCACCTGACCTTCGATGCGACGCAGGCGCTTGAGCAGGTCGTCCTTAGTGGCTGAATAGCCGCGAGTTTCGGTAGTTAAGGTCATGGCGTAGCAGTATAGCCCGTACCGGGCAGGGGTATGTGCTAGGGTGGCCTGCAGATACCCCCCCGACCGTACCTGGAGGCGATGGAGATGAGTGCAGTAAGCGAGAAGACCTACGTTGTTGAGGGCATGACCTGCGGCCATTGCGAGCTGTCGGTGCGCGAGGAGGTCGAGGAGCTTGACGGCGTCGAGTCCGCCCGGGCCGATCGCAGCACTGGCCGCTTGACCGTGCGCGGTGAGGCGATAGACGACACGGCTGTCCGCGAAGCGGTGCAGACCGCCGGATACAGCCTGGCGGCGTGAGCCGGGCGCAGCCCGCCGCCAGCGAGGCAGCTAGGACGAGTCGACGATGAACGCTCCCATCAGACTGGTCGCTTTCGCGGCGGTGCTGGGCTTGGCCTTCGCGGTGGCGGCGCTCGCCGGCGCGACGATCGGTCCCATCGGGACCCACACAGCGGCTGGCGGCCACGTGATGAGCGCCCAGCATGACACGGCGGCTACGGGCCAGACGGAGAGGATGACCATGCAGCACGGAGCGATGCCGGCCGGCGGGCTGGCGGTCAGCCAGGACGGCTACACCCTGGAGCCCGCGCAAACGTACTTCCGCGCGGGCAAGCCAGCCACTTTCGCGTTTCGGATCACCTACACACGCGGACGACCGGTGCGCGCTGGCTATGAGCTGGAGTCTGAGCGCGAGCTGCACCTGATCGTGGTGCGCCGCGACGGCCTCTATTACCAGCACCTGCACCCCACCCGGGATCAGTCGGGCACGTGGTCAACGCAGCTGACGCTACCCCACGCGGGCGTGTACCGCGCCTTCGCCGATTTTCAGATCGCCGGACAGCACTACACGCTGGGCAGCGACCTGTTCGCCCCGGGAGACTTTGAGCCCCAGCCGCTGCCCGCCCCGCAGTCCACGGCCGCGACCGTCGGCTACACCGTGACCCTTCACAGCTCCAGCCCCAACGCAGGTGGGGAGAGCGAGCTGACCTTCCGGGTCACCCGCGACGGCCAGCTGGTCGCCGGCTTGCAACCCTACCTCGGCGCCAACGGCCATCTCGTCGCGCTGCGCGAAGGCGATCTGGCCTATCTGCACGTGCACCCCGACGCGGCGAAGCTCGCGCCGGGCGAGATCCAATTCATGGCCGCATTCCCGACCGCGGGGCCCTACCGGCTGTATTTGCAGTTCAAGAGCCAGGGCATGGTGCACACCGTCGCCTACACGATGCAGGTGCCGTGATGAGCGACGAGACCGCCACCGGGCGCCTCGAGCTGCCGATCGAGGGCATGACGTGCTCGTCGTGCGCCAGCCGGATCGAGCGAAAGCTCAACAAGCTGCAAGGCGTGCAGGCTACGGTCAACTACGCAACCGAGAAGGCCGCGGTGCAATACGACGTCGTGAAGGTCGCACCCGAGGATCTGGTCGGCGCGGTCAAAGCCGCCGGCTACACAGCGAAGCTGCCCTCCCGACCGGACGCCGAAGGCGCGATGACTGGAGATGAGTCCGATTCGACGCGGGTGCTGCGCCGGCGGCTGATCGGCGCGGCCGTACTCTCGATCCCGGTGTTGGTGCTGGCGATGGTCTCGCCGCTTCAGTTTGAGTACTGGCAGTGGCTGGCGTTGCAGCTCGCCACCCCGGTGGTGTTCTGGGCGGGCTGGCCGTTCCACAAGGCGGCGTGGCAGAACCTGCGGCATGCCACGGCGACGATGGACACCTTGATCTCGGTCGGGACGCTGGCGGCGTGGGGGTGGAGCGTGGTCGCGCTGTTCTTTCTCGGCGCCGGAATGCCCGGGATGCACATGGCCTTCAACGTCGTTCTTGACCGTGGCGCGGCGAGTGACCAGATCTACCTTGAAGCGGCCGGCGTGGTGACCACGCTGCTGTTGGCCGGGCGGTATTTCGAGGCGCGCGCCAAGCGCCGCGCCGGCGCCGCGCTCAAAGCTCTGCTCGAGCTCGGCGTCAAGGACGTTGCCGTGCTCGACGCCGATGGCAGCGAGCGCCGGATTCCGGTTGAGCAGCTTCAGGTCGGCGACCGGTTCGTGGTCCGACCAGGGGAGAAGATCGCGACCGACGGCCGGGTCGAGGAGGGCTCCTCCGCCGTGGACCAGTCACTCTTGACCGGCGAGTCGGTTCCGGTTGAAAAGGCCCCGGGTGATGAGATCGTCGGCTCGAGCGTGAACGCCGGCGGGCGGCTGGTGATCCGCGCCACCAAGGTCGGCAGCGACACGGCGCTGTCGCAGATCGCCCGGCTGGTCGAGGACGCCCAGACTGGCAAGGCGCCCGTGCAGCGCTTGGCCGACCGCATCTCGGGCGTGTTCGTGCCGGTGATCCTCGTGCTCGCCGCGGCCACCCTGGGGTTCTGGCTGGCTGCCGGGGTGAGTACGGCGTTTGCGTTTAGCGCCGCGGTCGCGGTGCTGATCATCGCCTGCCCGTGCGCGCTCGGGCTCGCGACGCCGACCGCGCTGTTGGTGGGTACCGGCCGCGGCGCGCAGCTCGGTCTGCTGATCAAGGGCCCCGAAGTACTCGAATCAACCCGCCGGGTGGACACGATCGTGCTCGATAAGACCGGCACTGTCACCACCGGCCAGATGAGCCTGCACGAGCTGACCGTCGCCGACGGCGTCGGCTCAGAAGAAGCGCTGCGGCTGGTGGGCGCGCTGGAGAACGCTTCTGAGCATCCGATCGCCCAGACGATCGCCAAAGCCGCCCGCGCTGAGCTCGGTCAGCTGCCCACGGTCGGGTCCTTCACCAACCGCGCAGGGCTCGGCGTGCTCGGTGTCGTCGAAGGTCACGCGCTGATCGTCGGGCGCCCGTCGCTGCTCGCCGATCGGGGGATGCAGCCCCCCGACGAGCTCGATACCGCCGTCCAGGCCGCCCAGGCAGAGGGCAGGACGGCGATCGCGGCCGGCTGGGACGGACAGGCCCGTGCGATCTTCACTGTTGCTGACACGATCAAGCCCACCAGCGCCGAGGCCATCGCCCGCCTCAAAGCGCTCGGGCTACGTCCAGTGCTGCTCACCGGCGACAGCAGGGCCACCGCCCACACGGTCGCCGCGCAGGTCGACATCACCGAGGTGATCGCCGAGGTGCTGCCCGCCGAGAAGGCCGACGTCGTCAAGCGCCTGCAGGCCGAAGGCCGCGTGGTCGCGATGGTCGGCGACGGGGTCAACGACGCCCCCGCCCTGGCCCAGGCCGATCTCGGCCTGGCGATCGGCACCGGCACCGACGTCGCGATCGAAGCCTCCGACCTCACCCTCATCACGGGAGACCTGCGCGCCGCCGCGGACGCGATCCGCCTCTCCCGGCGCACGCTGCACACGATCAAGGGCAACCTGTTCTGGGCCTTTGGCTACAACGTCGTGCTCGTCCCCGTTGCGATGCTCGGCTTCCTCAACCCCCTGTTCGCCGGCGCCGCAATGGCGTTCAGCTCCGTGTTCGTGGTCTCAAACTCGCTGCGACTACGCCGCTTCCAGGCGCTGCGCTCCGATTGTCCAGCGGCGGCCGAGCCCGCGGTCGCCGAGCGCCCACCGACTGCCGACACCGTGGCAACGTGATGAGGCCGCTCGCCACGGGAGGTCTGCTCGGCGCACTCACCGTCACGATCCAGTGCCACCACGCGACCCCGGCGCTGGCGACTCGCAGCGCGCACGCTCGACCGATGCCGGTGCCGGTGCCGGTCACGACGATCGTTCGGATCTCGGCACTGGTTCGCTGAGCTCGTCTCGCTGGGCGATCTCGTTGCCCGCCCGCTCGTGCCCGCGCGGGCTCGACACCGCGCCGAGTCGCCGGCCGCGCGCTGTGCGCCCGAGGCGACGCAGTGTTCGCATTCGCATGCTCGCAACTGATCTACAACGAATCATTCGGGGCAGCCGGAGAGGCCTGGGACCAAGGACTCTCGGCCGCCGCAGCGGCCGGCTCCGCCCCCCGGGTTTATCAGCTAGTTGGCGTTCGCGGAATGCTGCTGCTCGAAGCGCGCGGACGCTTGCGGCTCGAGCTGGGCGACACGGAAGCCGCGGTCTCGGACCTGCTCGCGAGCATCTTCGTGCCGCGCTCGAAAGCGCCCACGCCGCTGGTGCCTTGTCGCTCGTCCAACGAGCGCACATCGAAAGGAGCTCAAGCGCTCCGCGCACCGCTCCGTCCGCCAGCTCAACACCGAGATCCGCGCCTGGATCGAGGACTGCAACGAGAACCTACGGCCCCACGTGTGGACCAAGCCCGCCGACCAGATCCTCAACCTGCCGAGTCCCCAGGAGTAACATTTCAGGCTGTCCATGGGCGACATCGGCAAGCCTATCCGCGAAACTGAGCGTCCTGCGCCCGTCCGGCAGCCGGTGCCCGAGCCATCCCCGGGACCCCGACCGGCGCCCGAGCCCGTGCCCGCGGAGCTCGAGCCAGTCGCAGCGTGACCGCGGAGCCCGTCGCCGAGCCGCTCGTGGGCTTTCGGCAGTGGGGCTCACGCAGGGGCGCCCTCTTTTCGGGCATCTTCGTTGCCGGGCGCTTCATTCCAAACCCCGCGCTATCGTTGGTGGCGCCCCGGGCGCTGCCTTCGCCTTGGCCAATCGGCGACGTGCGCGTCGCGAAGTGCTTTGCGCTCGGGCATCACCAGGCCCCGCATCGCGACTGCCGCTGCGGATACTTTGCGTACTACGCGCTCCCAGAGGACCCTGACCTGCCCGCCCGGGAGGCTGTCTGGGGGGCGGTGGTCGCCTGGGGCAGGATCGTCGAATGCGAGCGAGGGTTCCGCGCACAGTACGCCCGCCCGATAGCGCTGCTGGACTGCGTCAACCCGTTCGATTCTCGCGAGCCGAGGCGCTCGGCGCTGGCGGCGGAGCGCTATGGCCTCCCCCTTCTGGAGCGGGCCGAGCTCATCGCCTACGCCGGCTGGCATGGCGAGGTGTGCTCCTGACGGTGGTGGTCAGGGCGAGGTCAGACGCCCCTGGAGGGACCCAACCAGTCGCTCCCTCGGAGCACGACGTGTTCCAGATGGTCCGTTGGGCTGTTCCACATGGTCCGCCGGCGTTCTCCGGATTGCCGAGCCTTTCATTACGATTCCAACTCGCCCCTGGAAATTTGTGCGTACGGTCCACGAGGCGCCGATCCCGCGCCACGCCTGCCGAAGGCGATCGTCCTGTCCGCTGGCGGTCGCGACGGTCGTATCTGCTGGCGGCGACGGTGCTCACCGGCATCCAGAAAGTACACTCACAATCGCGATGGCCTGCTGCCGCGTGGCTTGCTCACACCACGACCGGCGTTCGCCACACCGCCCGTGTGGATTGTCGTGATCGTGTCGGCCGGCATCGCCGGCTGGTACCGATCACCAGCGCGGCGGAGCTGACCAACATCGGTATCGGACCTGGTGGCAGGCGCGTACCTGGTGGAGTGGTGGACGAACGTCACTTCCGCGCCGTGCGTCCGCTCTGCGGCGGTGACGCTTTCCGCGTCCTGCCGCGTGATCACTGAGCCGGGCTGGATTCTCCGCTACCGAGGCGAAGGTTACGGTGGCTAGAACATACGTCCAGTCGCTCTAAACCTCGCTAAAGCTCATGCCGATGGGAGCAGAGTCGGGCGAAGCGAAGGGGAGCCCTCCGCAGTTCGGCCCAGACTTCCCCTGTTTCGCCGCCCACAGTCAGGCCTAAAGGAGCTCCGCATCTTGCTCACGTTTCGCCGCGCGCTCGTTCTCGCCTGCATCCTCGCCGTTTGCGTGCCCGCCGGCGCGCTCGGCGACCTCAGCCTGAGCGCCGGCGTCTCGGAAGGAGCCAACCTGAGCTCGGTGTCTGCGGCCGCGGCGACGGCGGCAAACCTGCCCGGCCAGCTCGGCACCAACGTCCTCGTGAACTGGTCCTCGCTGCTGCCGGGCCTGACCGACGCGTACGGGGCCAACGACCCCAACATCTGCAACTCCGGCAGCAACTCGTGCGTGAGCGCCGTGCTCGCCGAGATGGACCGGCGGCTGGCCCCGCTGGAGCGGAGCTGCTCGCACAACGCGATGTTCGGACTGCTCTATGACCACATCACCGCGAGCTACCTGCGCACGGTCACTGGCGATCCCAGCTTCTTCCACGACAACGCCTTCGTAAATCACGAGGACGCGGTGTTCGCGAGCTACTACTTCAACGCCTATGACAACTACGCCGCGGGCAACCGCGCCGCGGTGCCGGGTGCCTGGCAGATCGCGCTGGACGCCGCGGCGAGCCGCTCCGTCAGCGGGGACGGCAACATCCTGCTCGGCGTCAACGCGCACATCCAGCGCGACCTGCCGTTCGTCCTGTACCACATCGGCCTGACCGAGCCGGACGGCACGACCCTGAAGCCAGATCACGACAAGGTCAACCAGATCCTCTACGGAGCGTTCGCCGACGCCATCACCGATGCCGGCACCCACCTCGACCCCACGGTCGACCCGAACCTGCCGGCGGTCCTGGCGCCGCTCGGCTACGCCACCCTGTTCCAGGCCGTGGAGGGTTGGCGGGAGCAGGCCTTCCGCTACGCCGAGCAGTTGGCCTCGGCTCCGGACGCCGCGGCCCGAGCGGTGATCTCGGCCCAGATCGAGCAGAACGCCACGCTCACCGCGCAGCTGATCCAAACGGCCACGGCCTACGCACCGGCCTCGTCGAGCGCGGCGCGGGACGCCTTCTGTGCCGCGCACCAGCCGGCGAGCTAGCTGACCGGCATCGCCCATCTGGCAACCACCATGGCCCAGCCCCTCGTCAGCTCCGCCAGCCGCCAGCCGCTCCCGGCGGTGCAGGAGTGGAGGCCGCAGGAGGGACGACTTCCCGACGAGGCCCTGCACCGTCTCGCCTTCCAGGACGCGCTCACCGGGCTGCCCAACCGGGCCGCCCTGAGCGACCGGATGCGGTCCGCCCTGGCCCACGCCTGCGCCCGCGGCGGCTCGGTCGGGCTGCTGTTCATCGACCTCGACGGATTCAAGCTGGTCAACGACACCCTCGGCCATGCCGCCGGGGATCACCTGCTCCAGCTCGTCAGCGATCGCCTGAGCGGCGTAGAGGAGCCTGGATGCGTGTTGGCGCGCCATGGCGGGGATGAGTTCCTGGTGCTCTGCGAAGGCCTCGAGGACGATCCTCTGGTCGCCTCCGAACGGGCGTTGGCCCACGCCGAGGAGCTCCAGCGCCGGCTGCGGGAGCCGTTCACCCTCGATCGCTGCTCGTTTGAGATCACCGCCTCGATCGGGGTCAGCGTGTACCCCCGGGACGCCCAGAGCGCGGACGCGCTGGTCCAGCATGCCGACCAGGCGATGTATCGCGCCAAGCGCGCCACCCGGGGTGGCTCAGCCGTCTTCCAGAGCACGGACGGCCATTCGCTGGCCGAGCTCGAGACCACCCTGCGGGTGCGTCGCGCGCTGGAGCGTGATCAGCTGGAGCTCTTCTACCAGCCGGTCGTGGAGGTGGCCGATGGCTTCGGCCTCGGTGGGCTCGAAGCCCTGCTGCGCTGGCGTGACCCCGACAGGGGCGTGATCGGGCCGGGGGCGTTCCTTCCCTACCTCGACGACTCGCCCCTGGTCGAAGAGATCGGAGAGTGGGTCTTCGGCCAGGTGTGCCGGCAGCTGTCGGACTGGGGCGCTCGCGGCTTCTCACCCCGCGTCTCCTTCAACATCCCCGCCCGCCAGCTGCGCCGTCCGGGCTTCGCGGAGTTCATCACGAGCACGGCGGCGGCCCACGGCGCGGACCTCACGCGGATCGCGGCCGAGATCATCGAGACCAGCACGGTCGACCTGGAGACCGTTGTCCCCACCCTGGACGCCCTCCGGGCCGTGGGCATGAGCCTGTCTCTCGACGACTTCGGTACCGGCTACAGCTCCCTAGCGCGCCTGCGCGACATGCCCTTCTCGCTGCTCAAGACCGACCTGAGCTTCATGCGCGGCATTCCGGGCGACCCCTCCGCGGTCGAGCTCATGCACGGCATCATCTCCCTGGGCCGCACGATGGGCATGGTGGTGATCGTCGAGGGCGTGGAGACCGCCGCTCAGCTGGACGCCCTGCTCGACGCCGGCTGCCGGGTGGCCCAGGGCTACCACCTCGGTCGTCCCGCCCCCGCCGAGCAAATCGAGCGCGACTGGGTCGATGGGCTCTCGCCGGCGGCCGCTTCCGCCGCCGTGCTGGTCTAGATCCCCAGCTCCGCCGAGGCCATCTTCGCCCCTTCCAAGCGCGCGGAGATCTTCTGCATGGCCACATCCCGCGCAAAGTCCGGCGAGCCGTGGCTCGGCTTCTCGTCCCGGGAGAAAGGCGAGAAGCCGCAATCGTCGGTGGCGCCCAGGCGCTCCGGCGGAATGTGCTTCGCCGCCGTGACGAGCTGCCGGGAGACCTCCTCGGCCGTCTCCACCTTGGGCGTGAGGGGATTGATGACGCCCATGAAGCAGACCTGCGGGACGCCGTCGGCGTCCTCGCGGGAGTACTTCCCGCACATCTCGTAGACGCTCTCGCGGTCATCCTCGCTGGAGCACTGGATGAGGAAGTAGCCTGCGTTCATCTGGAACATCTTGGACAGGAGCTTCTCGTAGGGCACCTCCTTGGAGTGCACCGAGTCCATGTCGCCGCCGGGGCAGGTGTGGATGCCGATGTTGCGCCGCTCGTCCGCCGAGAACCGCGCGAACAGGCGATTGTTCAGGTCGATGAACTCCTGGAGCATGTCCTTGCCCGTCCAGGGGTTGCGCGCGTCGTTCTTGTTGGCGAGCCGGCCCTCGGTGAAGTCGACCGAGACGCGCTGGGCGCCGGCGGCGAAGCACTGCCGGATGTCCTTCTCGCACTCGTCGACCACGTCCTGCAGGAACTTGTCGCGTGGGTAGCTCGGCAGCTCCTCCTCGAGCGGGTAGAGGAGCATCATCATCGAGGGTGAGATCACGGCCTGCTTCACCGGCCGCGACGCGATCTCCTTGTTCTTCTCGACGAACTCGGAGGCATAGGTCTTGTAGCGGAACGGGCCCCCGGTGAGGCGCGGCAGCTGGCGGTGATGGCCGTCGTCGAAGATCGCGAAGAACTGTCCGTCCCCGGCGAGGTTGTCGGCCAGTCCGGTACCGGCGAGCGTGTCGGTCAGCGGGTAGGTGGCAAAGCTCGACTCCCGCTGCTCGCCGTCGGTCACGAAGGTCTCGCCGGTCTGCTGTAGGCGCTTGATCGAGTCCTCGGCGGCGGCGTCCTGCTGGACCTGTAGCTGCGCGAAGTCGATCTTGCCCTCGTCGTAGTCGGCGTAGGCCTGCTGCAGGGTCATCGGGCGGGGTAGCGAGCCGACGAGTTCGGTGGGGATGGGCATGGCGCGGGTCTCCTCCCGTCGCGGACGAGCTTCTGAGCCTATACCACGCCGGTCAGCACGGTCGGGGGTTGATGCCTGCCATCGGGAAGAGTCGTCGCACTCCACCGAGCTTCGATCGGGTGTCCCTCCCGCGTTGAGCTGAAGGCCAGGAGCAAATGCGCCCGGTAACGACCCGCGAGGATTCGCTTCGCGGCGAATGCGGCGGTGACCGCTGTGAACGTCGGCGACGTTCAGGAGCAAGCCGTCTTACGTGACGGCATGGTCTGGCTGTCGAGCACCGCTCCGCGGTTCAAGACCGCGCTTCCTCCGGGGAAGAGTTGGGTGCAGAGCACCATCAGCCACCTGGAGGCCCTTGGGCGTGGTTCACCCCCTGGGCGACGGACTTGCGCTCCTCGCGGCCTGAGGGGAGTGCAGACGCTCAAGGTCACCGGACCAGACCGCTGGCCGCATCACCGGTGCTGGAGAACCTGTTGCGCTCCAGCACCACCGGCCCCTGACTGAGTCTCAGGCGAGAACGAGCACGAGCACGGCCACCACCGCCAGCAGGGCGGCCGGAGCCATCTGCGGCGGCTTGTCACCGAGCCGCAGGTGCGTGCCCAGGGCGCCGAGCATCGCCAGAATGACGATCACCGCCCCGACCACGGCCACGCCGCTGCTCGAGGCGATCGCGCCGACGATCAGCAGCAATGCGGCGAGAAGCTCCACCATCCCCACGGCCATCCGAGCGGTCTGCGCCGGTAGAGCCGGAAGCCGGTAGCGCTCGAACTCGGCTTCGTGGGGACCGACGTTGGCGAGCTTCGTCCCGCCGGCGCCGAGGAAGGCGGCGCCCAGAACCACCGACAGGATCGTGGCGGCGGTGGACATGACGTAAACGATATCGGACCGCCACCCGCTTCACAGAAAAGTTAAGTAGCCGCTTGACTGTTACGTCCTCGCTGGTATATAGTTAGGCGCATGCTTAACGGTTCTCCCGAGATGGACCGCCTGTTCCAGGCGCTGGCCGATCCCAGCCGCCGAGCGATGGTCGAGCGCCTGGTGGGAGGCCCGGAATCGGTCAGCCGCCTCGCGGAGCCGTTGCCGATGTCACTGCCAGCCGTGGTCCAGCACCTTCGCGTGCTGGAGGACGCGGGCCTGATCAGCTCGGAGAAGGTCGGCCGAGTACGGACGTGTCGGCTTGCACCGGAGGTCCTGCGACGCGCCGAGAGCTGGATCGCCTCCCAGCGCACCGCCTGGGAGCGGCGCCTGGACCGGCTGGCGGAGGAGCTTGCCGTCGCGGTCGAACCGGCGAACCCGACCACGCCACCAACCCCACCACCAAAAGGATCCCGATGAACGAGCTCAGCGTTACCCACGCCACCTTCACCCTGGAGCGCACCTTTGACGACCCTCCGGCTCGCGTGTTCGCGGCCTGGGCTGACCGCGAAGTCAAGGCGCGCTGGTTCGCCGCCGGCTCGCGCGACTATGACCTGGAGTTCCGCGTCGGCGGCCTCGAGCGCGCGGGCGCCAACCTCGACGGAAAGCGGATCGGCTGGGAGACGCTCTACCGGGAGATCGTCGTCGACCGGCGGATCGTCTACACCTCGGTCCTGTCGGAGGACGACACGGTGGCGACGCTGTCGCTCACCACTGTCGAGTTCGTGGCCACGCCCGAGGGAGGCACCCAGCTAGTGCTGGTGGAGCAGGGCGCCTACCTCGATGGCCGTGAGCATCCCCAGTGGCGAGAGCAGGGCACCGCCGGCCAGCTGGATGCGCTTCGTGGCGAGTTGCATTCCGCCGGAGACGCCGGATTGGCCCCGAGCTGACCACTCTGCGCCCGAGATGCTGGGCGGTTGTGCGGTGACGGACGCGCGGGCCTGGAGGCTCCGACGCGCGACGCTATCATGATGGCACCGTGCGACGGATGATGTTTCAAGCCGACGACGAGCTGCTTGCTAAAGCGAAGCGCCGAGCCAGCGAGCGCGGTGTATCGGTGGCGCAGCTCGTCCGCTCGGCACTGGAGAAGGAGCTCGGCGATGGCGGCCAGTCGCCACCGAAGCTGACGATCATCGGCGTCGGAGGCTCGGAGCGGACCGATCTCTCCACGCTCGCCCACGGGGACGCCTACCGGCCCGAGCCGTGGGTCTCGTCCTAGACACGGGCGTGCTGATCGCGGCGATCGAGCCGCGCGATGAACACCACCTGCCTTGCGCGCAGCTCCTCGCAGCGGCTCGCGAAGAACGGATTGTGCCTGCGCCAGTGCTTGTCGAACTCGAGTACCTGCTCCGAGCCGCTGCGGACGCTGCCGCCTTCGAGGTCTTCCTGGAGGACTGCGCCCGCGCCGCCTTCACGATCGAAGCTCTCCTGCCCGAGGACTACGTGCGGGTTGGGGAGTTGCTTCACGACTACGCCGACCTGCGACTGGGGTTCGTCGACGCCGGCGTGCTGGCCGTCACCGAGCGGTTGCGCGAACCCAAGCTGGGGACGCTCGATCATGGGCACTTCACGATCGTGCGCCCCCGCCACGTCGAGGCGCTTGAGCTGCTGCCAGCCTCGGCCCCAACGTGATCGACGCTGGCCCCGCGGTTCGGGGTGCTGCTAAACCAACCGGTCGAGTTGTGCCCTTGGCCCATGACCCACGCTGATCTCAACCGCGCCAAGCCGACCCGGACCCTGGCTGTGCTCTGCCTGGCGGGCATCGCTTACTCGGTTCTGTCCTCCGCCGTGGTTCCCGCGCTGCCCACGATGCAGCGTGCGCTTCACACCAACGAGACCGGCGTCACATGGCTGCTCACCGGATACCTGCTCTCCGCCTCCGTCGCCACGTCGATCATCGGGCGGCTCGGCGACATGTACGGCAAGGAGCGACTGCTCCTCTGGACGCTCGTGCTCCTGGCCGGCGGGACGCTTCTGGCCGCCGTCTCCAGCTCGCTGGGACTGCTGATCGTGGCGCGGGTGATCCAGGGCGCCGGCGGTGGCATATTCCCACTCGCCTTCGGGATCATCCGCGACGAGTTCCCCCGGGAGAAGGTCGCAGGCAGCATCGGGCTCATGTCCTCACTGCTCGGCATCGGAGGCGGGGGCGGGATCATCGTCGCCGGGCTCATCGTGGAGCGTCTGGACTACCACTGGCTGTTCTGGATGCCGTTCGCGGTCATCACGCTCTCGGCGATCGCCACCTGGCGCTTCGTTCCCGAGTCTCCCGTGCGGGTCCCCGGACGGGTCAACTGGCAAGCGGCGACGCTCATGACCGCCGGGATCTCGGTGTCCCTGCTGGCGATCTCCGAGACCACCACCTGGGGGTGGGGGTCCGCCAAGACCCTCGGCCTGCTGGCGGTCGGCCTCGTCCTCTGCCTCGTCTGGATCATCGTGGAGCTGCGCAGCCGGGAGCCGCTCATCGACATGGCGATGATGCGGGTGCGCGGCGTGTGGACGACGAACGCGGTGGCGTTCCTGCTCGGGGCGGGGATGTAACTCGTCCTTCATTGTCTTCCCGCAGTTCGCCCAGCTCCCCAAGAACACGGGGTTCGGCTTCGGCGCCTCGGTCGTCGTCTCGGGCCTCCCTGCTGCCCTCCGCGGTGGGGATCACGGTGCTGGGGACGCTGGCCGGGCGGATCGCTCGGCGCTTCGGCCTACGTTTCGCGCTGATCCTCGGCACGGCCTTCACCGCGATCGCCTTCGGCATGCTCATCTTCGCGCATGGACACCCCTACGACCTGCTCATCTCCGCGACGCTTCTCGGCATCGGGATCGGGTTCGCCTTCTCGGCGCTCGGAAATCTGATCGTCGAGGCGGTGCCCCCGCACCAGACCGGCGTCGCGACCGGGATGAACACGGTGATGCGGACGCTGGGAGGCGCGCTCGGCGGGCAGCTCGCGGCGACCTTCATCACGAGCAACGCCCGTCACGGGCTCCCGACCGTGACAGGGTTCACGGAGACCTTCGTGATGGCGACGGCGTTCCTCGTGGTGGGCGTCATGGCCGGGTTCCTGATCCCGCTGGTGCGCGGCGCGGGTAGCGCGACTGCGAATCCTCCGTCCGCGGCGGTTGCGGAAGCGGCGTAACCGCCCCGGCGACGCGGTCGGAGCTCGCGCCGACATGAAGCACCCGCAGCCGCCGCAGGGTCCGCGACGGGTCTCGGCGATGCTCTGAGCTTTCGAGCTCCAGGCGGCGTGTGCACCTGGCCAGCTGGGTGAAGGTCGCGGCGGCCTCCAGGCGTGCCAGTCCGGCGCCGAGGCAGAAGTGTGGTCCGTGGCCGAAGGCGAGGTGGATTTGGGCCTGGCGGCGAGTCAGGTCGAGCCGGTCGGGGTCGGGATGGCGTGCGGGATCGCGATTGGCGGCCCCCAGGATGACGAGCACCTGCTGTCCTCGCTGCACATCGAGCGGACCCAGCTTCAGGTCCTGCCGAGCCGCGCGCGAGGCCACCTGGGCCGGGCTGTCGTAGCGCAGCAGCTCTTCGACGGCTTGGGCGCAGTGATCGGGGTGCGCTCGTAGCCATGCGAACTGGTCGGGGTGCTGAAGCAGGGCGTTGATGCCGTTGCCGATCAGGTTCGCGGTGGTCTCGTGGCCGGCGGCGAGCAGCAGCAGGCACAGCGACATGATCTCCTCGGTCTGGAGCTCCACTCCGCCCGGGGCGTGGATCAGCGCGCTGAGCAGATCCTCGCCGGGGTTGCTGCGGCGCTGGGCGAGGAGCGGGGTGAGAAACAGCATCAGCGTCATCGCCGCCGTGCCGGCCGCCTCCAGGATCTCTGGGGTCGGATCGAGCTCCAGCATGCGAGCCAGCGCCGGGGTCTCCGAGCGCAGCAGCTGCGCGCCCTCGACACCGATGTCGAACAGCTCGGCGATCACCGCCAGCGGAATCGGGTAGGCAAGCTGGCTCATCAGCTCGACCGGCTCCTCGTCGACGAGGGGCTCGAGCGCCACCGCGACGATCGACTGCACTCGCTCGGCGATGGCGCGCATCGCCCGGGGGGTGAAGAAGCGGCTGACGGCGCGGCGCAGGCGGGTGTGCTCGGGTGGATCGCTGAGCAGCAGCGAACGTCCCCACATCTCGGCCATCGGTCCCTCGCCGCCGAGGGCGGCGAGCAGCTCAGGGCTCTGGCGCGGGTCCGAGCTCCAATCGTCAGGGTTGCGCAGGACCGCTTCGGCGGGCTCGTGGGAGAGCACGAGCACCGCGCCAAGGTCATCGTGCCGTTGCACCGGCGCCGCCTGGCGGGCGCTGCGGTAGGCCGGGTAGGGGTCCTCGACGGGGAACGGCCAGGCGGTCCAGTCAGGCATGCTTGATCGCGGTGGGATGCGCGGCGATCCACGGCGCCTCCACCTTGCCCAATTCGCTCACCGGAGGGGCCTGCGCGAAGAACTCGTCGGCCGTCGCCCGCCAGCAGCCGGTAGCGCGGAGCTCGGTGCTGAGCGACAGCACGCCAAGGTCCATGCGACCCAGCATCGCGAAGTCGGGGGGCGAGGAGATGTGGCGCATGGCGTTGCCTGAGGAGCCCGTGGGGGAATGCCGCCGCTCCACCACCGCGGTCATGTACGGAGGGGTGAGGGTGAAGGGCTGATCGGCGAAGTACAGCTCCATCGGCTCGCGCCAGTAGGCGAAGGCCTCCTCCGGAGTGACCGGATCGGTGGCGCGCCAGATGCCGGCGGCGAGCGCCGTCTCCCACAGCGCGGCGACGTCCTCGCGCAGCACCGCCCCCAGGAGGGCGGTGACGAGCTCGCCCGTGCGCGGTGGCAGGCGGACCACGCAGCCGAAGTCCAGAAAGCTCACGGTGCCGTCCTCGTGAAACAGCTAGTTGCCGGGATGGGGGTCGGCGTTGAAGATCCGGAAGTGGTCGACCGAGCCGTAGGAGAAGCGATGAATCACCTCGGCCCAGCGGTCGCGCAGCTCCTGCGCCGCGGTGAGCGCCTCCTCCCAGCGCAGGCCGTGCACGAGCTCCTGGGTGAGCACGCGGTCTGTGCTCAGCTCTTCGATCACCGCCGGGATGCGGATGAACGGATGTCCCCGGTAGAGCGCCGCGAACTCGTTCTGGTTGGCCGCCTCCCGTCGGTAGTCGAGCTCGGCGGTGATCTGCTCACCGATCTCGCGCGCCATCCCGCGCAGGTCCAGGCGCACGCGCCTCGGCGAGAGCCCGTTGAGCAAACCGAGGAAGGTGGCCAGCAGCTCGCTGTTCTGCAGATCCGCAGATATCGCGCCAGCCACGCCCGGGTACTGGATCTTCACCGCCACCTCGCGGCCGTCAGGCAGCCTCCCCGCGTGGACCTGGCCGATCGAGGCGGCGGCGAGCGGCTCCCACTCCAGCTCGCTGAACACCTTGTCGGCGGGTCGGCCGAGCTCGCGCTCGAGCGTCGCCCGGGCCAGCTCGGGCGCCATCGGCGGCGCGTCGGCCCGGAGCCGGCCCAGCGCCGTCTGGTAGGCGGACTGCAGCTCGGGCGAAACCGCGGGACCCATCGAGACGAAGGAGAGCGCCTGCCCGGCCTTCATCAACGCCCCCCGGGAGCGCCCCAGCAGCTCGGCGTAGCGCTCGGCCGCTCGCACGTGGCGCTCGGGATCCTGGGCACCCGTCGCCCGCCGGCGCAGCGCCGCCACGACGCTCTCCCCGGCCGTGCGCGCCACCAGGCCCGCCACCGGCGCCGACCGCCGTACGCGCCCGAGGGCGATGCCATCGGTGAACTGTCGTTCTTGCGCCGCACGCTCAGCCATACGCACTCCCGCGTTCTGGTCTCCAGACGGCCTCAGTGTACACTTAGGTTTCTTCATGTCAACGATTACTCGGGATCGGATCGTCGATGAGGCCATGCGCCTGTTCGGGGAGCGGGGCTACAAGGCGACGACAATCGTCCAAATCGAGGCGGCCGCGGGGCTGACCCCGGGTGCGGGGGGCCTCTACCACCACTTCGCCACCAAGGAGGATGTGCTCGCGGCCGGCGTCGAGCGCCAGCTCGGGCGACTGGAGGCGCTGCGCGACATCCGCCGCGTTTTCACCGGGCTTGGCGACCTGGGCGCCGAACTCACCGTCACCGCGCGCTACGTGCTCGCCGAGCTCGACAACGAGGCCGAGCTGCTTCGCATCCTCGCCTCTGAGGCCCGCCACCGCCCGCAGCTGCTCGCCCGGGCCGTGGAGCAGCTCGTGAGCACCAGCTTCGACGGGTTCGCGGGATGGCTCGCCGAGAAGACCGACCCGCCGCTGGCACCCGAGCGGGCCAGCGCGATCGCCGCTGTCGGCCTCGGGGCGCTCTACTCCTCCCGCCTGCTCGGAAGCGTCCTGGGTGTCCGGGCCCCGGTCGACGACGAGCAGTTCGTACGTGCCTGGGTGCAGATGCTCCTCGGTGCCCTCGCCGCGGAGGACGCACCGCATCGCGCAAGATGATTTTCACCGCATCGGTCCTCGACAGGCGCCTCGGTCAGAGAGTACGCTCAAGGACGTGTCAAGCGGCTCGGATGCCGGGAACACCCAACAGCGCCGGGAGGACGCCTGGCAGCGGCTGATCAACACCCCCGAGCAGAGCTCGGTCGATCGGACGATCTTCTTCATCGCCGCGGCGGTGCTGGCGCTCGCGCTCGCCTACCTGCTGATCCTCGCGGTGTCCGGCGCCTCGATCGCCGCCGCCCTGCCGTTGGTGGTCATGACCATGAGCACCGGGTCGCTGGCGTTGTGGGGATGGCAGCGTGATCGCGTCGCGGCCTTCGCCGCCTACGAGCGGCAGGGCCGCGCCGAGCTGCACAACCGCAAGCTGCGTCGGCAGCTGGTGGAGCTCCACCGCGCGCGGGAGGCGCTCGCCGATCCCAGCGACGTGCCCACGATGATCGTGCAGATCGCCGCGGGGCTGCTGGAGGCGGAGAAGGGCATGCTCCTCAGGCCGACCCAGGCAGGTCAGACTCCCGGAACCGCGCCGGGGGACTGGGAGGTCGTGGCCGCGATCGGGTTCAGCGACGAGCTGGCGCGCAGCCCGATGGTGCTCGGCCTCGCCGCGCTGGCGCTGAACCGTGACCGGGCGGCACGCGATGACGATCCCCGGCCGGGCCCCGGCTCCCCCAGGGGAGAGCTGCAGAACCTCGTCGCGCTGCCCATCTACGTCTCCGACGTGCTGCTCGGCGTAGTGAGCTGTGCCAACCGCGCGGGCGGATTCGGCGAGTTCGACGACGACGTGCTGCTGGCGCTGGGCGATCAGGCCGGGGCGGTGCTGGAGAACGGCCGCCTGCAGAGTGAGCTGCGTGACTCCTATGTCTCGGTGGTGCGGATGCTGGCCGAGACGATCCGGGTCAAGGACCCGGACCTGCGCACGCATTCCGACGAGGTCAGCAACTACGTGGTGGCCGTGGCCCGGCGCCTCGGTCTCAACTCCGAGCGCCGCGAGCGTCTGCGCTTCGGCTCGCTGCTGCACGACATCGGCAAGATCGCCATCTCCGAGCGGATCCTGCTCAAGCCCGGCCCGCTGGACGAGGACGAATGGCGCCAGATCCGCCTGCACCCGGTGATCGGCGCGCGCCTGCTGCGTGAGGTGCCCTCCGTGGCGCCGCTGGCCGATCCGGTGCTGCACCACCACGAGCGTTGGGACGGGGCGGGCTATCCGGACGGCCTCGCGGACACCGCGATTCCGCTCGAGTCACGGATCATCGCCGTCGCGGACGCGTTCAGCGCCATGACCGCCGACCGGCCCTACCGGGAGACCATGTCGGTGGAGCAGGCCTGCGAGGAGCTCAAGCGCTCCTCGGGAAGCTGCTTCGACCCCGAGGTGGTGGAGCTGTTCGTCGCCGAGGTCCGTCGGCGACCGCCGACGCGCTCGGTGCAGGCGGTGGGAGCGGCACTGCGCGGCCTGGAGGTGTCCAGTCCCGGGTCGGCGCCCGCGCGCGCTCGCCGGTAGCGCTCAGCGGGTCCGGGCGAAGCGCCGCGGACCGTCGAGCACCCGGGGGTCGGCGACATCCTCGGGCTCGATGCCCTTCTGCTCCAGCAGCTCCATGTCGGCGGCTGCCAGCGCGTCACCCAGTGCCACTCCCCGACGCAGCTCGCCCAGTCCCCAGCGAGTGCCCAGCCGCCTCCTGGTGGCGCTGTGGCAACCGTCGGCCACCGCACCCTGAAGCGTCAGGATCACGCGCCGCGCGCTGGCCAGATCGTGATCGGGCAAGACCACCACGAACTCGTCGCCGCCCCACCGAAAGGTCCCGCTGCCCCTGGGAGCGGCACGGCGCACGCTCTCGGCGACCTGGCGCAGGCACCGATCACCGGCGCTCAGACCATCGATGTCGTTGATCTCCTTGAAGCTCTCGATGTCGAAGATGGCCAGTGTCCCGGCGCGCAGTTCGTCACCCTGCACGGACCGGTCGAGCTCGTCCAGGGCCTCTTGCAGGGCCCGCCGGTTGCCCAGGCCGGTGAGCGCGTCCCGTCGCGCCAGATCCTCCAGGGTGACGCGCTCGGTCTGGAAGGCCTGGCGCTGGCGGCGGACCCCGGCGAGCAGCAGGTGCACGAGCCCGGCGAAGACAGCCCACAGCATGGCGTCGCCCAGCAGCTGCGCCCCCTCCCGGGTGTCGACGTGGGTCCCGATCAGGGGCAGGGCCCCCATCAGGTAGGCGAAGCCCAGCGCCATCAGGGCGCGCGTCCGGGGGCTGATCGCCGTGCTCAGCGCCAGCCACAGGGCAATCAGCTGCCGCTCCGGCTCGCCGGCGGTCAGCGCGCAGATCACGGCCGCCTGCACCATGCCGGCGGCCGCCACCAGGAAGATGGCATCCACGCCGAGCGGAGAGCGGCGGTCAAAAAGCGTCCATCCACTGATGGCCAGCGCGGTGACCAGGCCTGCCCCGAGGACCCACCCGGCCGAGCCCACACCGTGCGTCGGCGGGTTGATGACCAGAAAGACCGCCTGCATCGCGGCGATGAGCAGTGCGACGACCGCGGTCAGCTTCGTCGCACTGACCGTGTCGACCTCGTGCGCGTGGTCGCCGGTCGAGTGCCACCAGGCCAGCGCGCGCTCAACCAGCGGGGGGGATGGAGAGTCCGTTTCCATGGGGTGACCGGGCGGAGCCGGAGGCGCGGCGCATGTTACCCGCCGTACCTGATCAGAGGTCGCATTAGACGAGTCGGCACCAGGCCGGAAATCCTTTAGCCCCTGATCTTTCCCAGCTTTTGCGTGGGCTCGGGCGTGGAGGTGGCCAACGTGGCGGATCCGTAGGCCGTCGAGGTGCCGTACTTCAAGTGGTACGTCGTCGGCTGGCCGGTGGGGTTCACCGCCCCGGTCAGCGTGGCCGAACCGGTGGTGATGGCTCCGGGGAGCGGAAAGTCAAGCTAAGCGAGACGGGCCCGGACGCCTGCGCGCCCGGCCTCGATCGACCGCTACGCCTCCTCGGCCAGCAGGCGGTACAGACGCTTACGCGTCTCGCGCAGGATCTCCTGCGCCGCCGTGACCTGCGCTTCGGTCCCGGCTCCGGCGACCTGCCAGGCGGCGGCGATGACGCCGAAACCGAGCTCCCGCAGGCCTGCGTGGCCCTCCCCGGGCCGCGCGCCGATCTCCCAGGGAGCTGCGCCCTCACGAGCGGCAGCCTGCTCGCGGCCGGCTTCGGTGAGCTCGTGGATACGACGACCATCGGTCTCACTGGTGGTCACGAGGCCTTCGTCGGCGAGCTGCTGCAGTGTCGGGTAGACCGACCCCGGGCTGGGGCGCCAGGCCCCCCCGCTGCGCTCGTCGATCTCGCCGATGATCTGGTAGCCGTGCCTCGGCTCCTCGGCGAGGAGCGCCAGGATGGCGGCGCGAATGTCGCCGCGACCCATCCTGCGTCCCCCGCGGGGTCCGAAGCCACGGCCCCAGGGGCCGGAGGGCCCCCCTTCCCGATATCCGTGGCGTTCACCGCCACGATGGTGATGGTGACCGCAGCGTGTTGGCTGCGGCTCAGAGAATGTCGATCTCATGGTTGTCCCTTCTGCGTTGATTTCGACTGACGTAACGATATATCGCGATAGTGTCGTTGTCAAGGCTCACGCCTGCAATCAGGACGCCGAGTCGCCACACCCGGGCCGCGGGCGTGCGAGTAGGACCGGCGTTGCGTCCCTGTGGCTCAGCCGCGGGGCGC
>JALYYW010000099.1 GCA_030946085.1 Actinomycetota bacterium | reverse complement strand
CAGCCGGAACTCGCGGCTGAAGTGCCCGGCCGACATGTGCGCATCGCGGGCGAGCGCCTCGACGTCCAGCGGCTGCGCATACTCCCGATCGATCCGGTCGCGGACCCGGCGCAGCCGCGCAAGGTCGCGTAGGCGCTCCGACGTGGCGCGTCCACTGGTCACCTGCGAGATCCTGGCACACCGGAACCCGAAACCGAGCAGGGTCGCCCTCCCAGGACGACGTGCCAGCGTGCCCCACTCGCGCCGCACGGCTGGCCACTTGGAGGTCGGCGCCGGCATCCGGAGCGCTTCGTCGCGAGACGCGCTACGTGCGACCCGCAGGGGACGCAGCGACGCTTCCCCCGCGCGAGCGGAGCACGACCGCGGTCGAGCACGTGCTCGCAAGGGACTATGACAAATCAGTGCGATCGGCTCGAGACTCGACGCCCAAGCGCTGGTCCCGGCTTCAGTCGCAGGGCGGTGCGTCAGGCCGCTGGGATCCCGTGCCCTCTTTGCGCGGCATCCGGGTACCCCGTGTCGGCGACATCTCTGGGCCAACACGCTGCTCCGTCCTCGAAATCCGGACGCCCACATCCGACACTCCGGGCACTCCGGGGCATCGGGGTGGGAGGGCGGCCGCGGGGAGCTACGGATCCGCAACCCGCGGCTTGACCCGCGGGTACGACGCTTCAGAGGCGGTCGACAGTTGCCCGGTACCGTTGCCCGCGACGATTTCAGCTACTTGATACGCGGAGCACGACGAAACAACTAGGCGTGTTTGCAGGCTAATCGTCGAGCGCCCCCGGCAGGACTCGAACCTGCGACCCACGGCTTAGAAGGCCGTCGCTCTATCCAGCTGAGCTACGGGGGCAGAACAAAGAGGAAGATTAGGGCGTGTGACCCGCGGCTCGGCCGGTGGCCTGGGTGCGGATGATCGCGTCCAGTTGAGCGCCGAACAGGAACACGGTCGTCGATACGTAGAGGTAGGCCATCGCGACGATCGCGGCAGCGAGACTGCCGAACAGCGACGCGTACGAGGCCACGTCCACCAGGTAGACATAGAAGATCAGCGACGCGACGATCCACACCACGATCACGATTGCCGCGCCCAGCGTCACCCAGGGCACCGTCTGGGCTCGCGCGGGTGCATGCCGGACGAGCAGGCCAACCACGAGCACCAGCAACGCGACCACCAGGACCCAGCGCACGAGGAAAGCGACCACCTTCAGCAGCAACACCGCGTGCGCGGGGGAGAAGAAGAAGGGGGCGAACAGCAGGCACAGCGTGGCGGCGATGAAGCAGGCGATGACCTCTATCGAGAGCACGAACGAGATCGAATAGCGCCTGAAGAACGGCCGCTCCCTCGACGCACCGTAGACGCGGCCCAGCACTCCCATCACCGCCCGTACCGCCCCGGACACCTGCCACACGGTCAAGCATCCACCGACAGTCGCCCACAACACGCGCCGGCTGGAGAACGCCTCGTTCACCCCGCTCTGGATCACCCGGAACACGTCGGGAGGCAGCGACATCCGCATCTGCGGCTCCAGATGGTCTCGCCAGACGCCGCTGGCGTGGACCAGACCGCCCACGGCGGTCACGAACAGCGCGAACGGGATGATCGCGGTCAGGATCTGAAACGAGATCGCGCTCGAATAGGTCAGCAGGTCGTGCTCCTTGAAGCCCACCACCAGCGCATGCGCCACCGCACGTGCGCGCACCCGCCACGAGCCTCCCTCCTCGGGCATCCGTGCCGCCTCGTCGCACGGTCGGGCCGCCGCAGCGGACAGGGCCGCGTCGTCTGAGCGTCGGGGCACCTTCGCGGTGCGCCGGTCCGGGGCGCCGCGCGCTCGTTCGGTGTCACCGACCGAGGACTCAGGCGAAGCGACACCTGACGGGTTCGCCATCCGGCGACGCTACCACCGTCTGGCCCGCGGCGCACTTTCTCCTGCACGCGGCGTCGCTCCGCCGGGTGGTGGAAGACTGTGAACGTGCCTCCAGCGTCCGGACACCTTCTCCGAAACGCTCTGCTCCCGGCCCTTGGCGCCCTCGCGATGGTGACTCCGGGCACGGCCGCCCAAACCGGGAGCCTGGCGGCTGGCGCCCGGGTCGCCGCCGGCTCGAAGCCGGCCCGCTGCCTAGTGCCAGGGGCGCGTGAGCCGCTCGAGCGCGTGTGGCGCCCGGGCATGAGGGCGGCAGTCGCCTTCGCCCGTCGCCGCAGCGGGGACATCGCCTTCGCCGTGCGCACACGCCGACGCTTCTTCGGCTACCGCTCCGACCACGTGGAGGAGTCGGCCAGCGTGGTCAAGGCGATGCTGATGGTCGCCTACCTGAACCGGCCGTCGGTAGCGAGGCGCCGGCTGAGCGGCTACGACCGCTCGCTGCTGATCCCGATGGTCACCCATTCCGACAACAACGTAGCCACCATCGTCGACGGCATCGTCGGTAACGGCGGCCTCGAGGCCCTGGCCCGGCGAGTGGGGATGACTCACTTTCAGGCAGTGGCCCAGCCGTGGGGGGCGACCCAGATCACTGCCCGTGACCAGACTCGGTTCTTCCTGCACATCGACCGCTTCCTGTCCCCAGGCCACCGCGCCTTCGCGATGCGCCTGCTGGCGTCCATCACGCGTCCGCAACGCTGGGGGATCGGTGAGGTCGCCCCGAGGGGGTGGCACCTCTACTTCAAGGGGGGGTGGGGTTACGGCACCGGGCTGCTGGACCACCAGGTGGTGCTGCTGACCCGCGGCTGCGCGCGCGTGTCGCTGGCGGTGCTGACGATGTACGACGGTTCCCATCCCTACGGCAAGGCGACGCTGAGGGGGATCTTCGCGCGTCTGCTGCGCGGCTTTCCCACCGGCGCGCCCCTGTATCCGATCCTCGGGGAACCCGCTACAGCGGATCGGTCAAGGCTGGGTCCGCGCGTGGGAGTGCTGCGCCCGGGCAGAGCAGCGCCGGCAGCATCAACTTTGCCACCGGACCCGGCGGCCAGCAGGTGCGGCACCTGGTGCTGACGCTCACCGGGCCGGAAGATCCCTGCGCGCCGGCGGGGGCGCCGATGCGCTTGCGCTGGCCCACTGTCACGGTGAGCCCGACGGGCAGCTTCCGCGCCACGACCATCCTGACCACCAGCCTCCGCGCCCGGATCATGGGACGGTTCCTACGCGGAGCCCGCGCCGCGGGGACGGTGGTGGAGCAGGCCTCCGGCCGCGCCATGACGCCTTCCACCTGCCACGTTCCACGGCACCTGGAGGGCAAGACGCGCTGAGGGCTCATCCCGATAGGCCCTGAGGTCAGGTAGGTTAGGTAGGTCGGGGCGCCCGGATTCGAACCGGGGACCTCCGCCACCCAAAGGCGGCGCGCTACCAGGCTGCGCCACGCCCCGAGAGGCTGCAGTCTATCCGCGTCGCCGCCGAGTCAGAACCCGTTGGCTACCCTCCCGCCCCGCGATGGCCGAGATCCGATCCCTGCACGCGCTGCACTACGACCTGGCCAGGACCGGGGGGCTGGCGCCCGTCGCCGCCCCGCCCTACGACGTGATCGACGCCGCCCAGCGCGCCCAGCTGGAGGCGCGCTCGCCCTTCAACGTGGTGCGGATCGACCTCCCCCGGGGAGAGGATCCATACATCGCGGCCGCCGGGACGCTCTCGGACTGGCGCGCCGACGGCGTGGTGGTCGCCGACGCAGAGCCGGCGCTGTGGCCGCTGGAGCAGGACTACACCGGACCTGATGGCCGCGCTCGCACACGGCAGGGCTTCCTGGCCCGCGTGCGGGTGGAGGACTACGGCGCCGGCCGGATCCGGCCCCACGAGCGCACCCACCCTGGACCCAAGGAGGACCGATTGCGGCTGACCCGGGCCACGCGGGCCAACCTGTCGCCGATCTTCTCGCTCTTCTCCGATCCCCAGGGGGCCGCGTGGAGGGCGCTCACGGCGGCCCGGCCCGCCGAGCCGTGGGGCGAGACCCGGGACGATGACGGCACGATCAACCGCCTCTGGCGCGTCGGCGACCCCGAGGCAATAGGCGCCGTCACCGAGGCACTGACCGGCAGCGAGCTGCTGATCGCAGACGGCCACCACCGGTACGAGACCGCGCGCGTGTACGCGGAGGAGATCGGGGGCGAGGGTCCGCACCGGTACGTGCTGATGTGCCTGGTCGCCCTCCAGGACCCGGGGCTGACCGTGTTCCCCACCCACCGCCTCGTACGGGGCCTGAACGGGGCGGGGCAAGAGCAGCTGGCGCAGGCCATCCGGCGTGACTTTGAGATCACCGAGCTTCCCGACGTGACAGGGCTGACCCCCGAGCCGGGACAGCCGCTGCGGATCGGCTACATCGACGCGCACTTCCAGCGCCCGTTCATGCTCACGCTCAAGGACCCGGCGATCGCCGACCGGGCCCTGCCCGACCACGCTGAGCCCTACCGCCGGCTGGACACGGCGGTGCTCGAGGCGCTGATCCTCAAGGCCGCCCTGGGCCTGAGCGACGAGGACATCGACCATCTCAACGGCCTCGGCTATGCCCGTGACGATGCGCAGGCACTGGAGCTCGTGCGCAGCGCGGAGTACGACGCGGCGTTCTTCATGGCCCCGACCCCGATCGAGCAGGTGCAGGAAGTAGCGGCCGCCGGCGAGAGCATGCCCCCGAAGTCGACCTACTTCTTCCCCAAGGTCCCCACCGGGCTGCTGTTCAATCCACTCTCGGATTGACCGTAGGGCGGCGCTACGATGCGCTCGTGGTCGCCATCCCCCGCCCGCCACGGGCATCTGCCCACTGAGAGGACCAGTCCATGAAGGCCACCGCCCACCGCACCGCCACCACCGCCTTCTCCCACCGGATCGACATCCGCGGCCATCAGGTGGTCGCCGACGAGCCGGCCGAGCACGGCGGGGAAGACGCCGGTCCCAGCCCGCAGGAGCTGCTCGCCGCCAGCCTGGCCGCCTGCACCGCGACCACGATGGAGATGTACGCCGAGCGCAAGGGTTGGGACCTCGGAGAGGTCGAGGTACAGGTGCAGTACACCCCCGCAGAGCGAGGGTGCCCGACGCGGTTCTCGCTGGCCCTGCGCCTGCCCAGGGGGTGCAGCGAGGAGCAGGTCGAGCGCCTGAAGGTGATCGCCGCCAAGTGCCCGGTGCACCGCACGCTCGAGGGCGAGGTCATGTTCGACGATCGTGTCGAGCTGGTCGAGCCGGCAGCTAGGTGAGCCTCCGCTCGCGGGGGGCTTCTCGCGAGACCTCCCCCCTGACTCCTGAGCACGTTCGGGACGCGCTGGGGCGCGTGCTCCTCGCCCCCGAGGAGGCGATGGATCTCGAGGTCCGGGGCCGCACCCGGGCGGCAGTGCTGGTGACGCTCTACCTCAGCGAGAACGAGCTGCACGCGGTCTTCACCAAGCGCCGGGACGACCTGCGCCGCCACGCCGGCGAGATCTCCTTCCCCGGCGGGCGCTACGACGAGGGCGAGCGTGACCTCCGCGCCACCGCGCTGCGCGAGGCCCATGAGGAGATCGGACTGCCGCCCGAGGCGGTCGAGATCCTGGGTGCACTGCAGCCGACCCCGACGATCGCCACCGGCTACGCCGTGTACCCGTTCGTCGGACTGATCGAGCCGGGCCGCACCTGGACGCTCAGTGCCCTCGAGGTCGCCGAGGTGCTGGAGCTCCCGCTGGCAGAGCTGCGGCGCGGGTACGCCCGCCGGCGCCTGGTGCGCCGCGGAGTGCCGATCCGCACCGACACCTACCAGGTCGGCGGCAGCCTCATATGGGGCGCCACCGCCCGCATCCTCGCGGACCTCCTGGACCGGATCGGGGCCATGCTCGACGGCCCTACGCGGGCTGCACCAGAAGCCGCTGCACCGCGGTGACGGCCTCCCGAAGCCACGCGGCGCGCTCCGCGCCAGGGTCGGTCTGCAGCAGCGCGTAGGGGATCAGCGAACCCTCGCACCGGCGCCGCACGATCGCGGTCCCGCCGGCGAGTACGGCCGCGTCGACGCTGCCGGCGGCCTCGTAGACGATGCCGCGGATCGTGGTGTCCAGCATCCGCTCCAGCAGCATCTCCAAGCGCGTCTCGTGCAGCGCCCGGACCGCCTCCGCCGGCCCGGTGGCCGATCCCAGGAGCACGCAGGCGACGCTCACCCGCTCAAACGCCGGGGCCAGGGTCCCCACCCGATCGGGATCGCCGTGGTGAGGCTCTATCCCGATCGCCTGCATCTCCGCCAGCTCCGACTCCCGGCGGGTGCTGCCGCGGACCGCGTGGCCGCGCTCTCCCAGCTCGCGGCCGAGCACCCGACCGCGACACCCGCACGCGATGATCAAGCAGCGCGCCACGGGCGGATCTCCTGCCGGGTGATCAGGATCCCGACGCAGTACCGCGGCCGAACTCCACCTGCACCTCTTCACGCGTACGTTCGGGCAGGCCGCGGGCACGACGGCGAGCGTTGGTGGCATCCAGCAGCTGGTCCAGCTCGCGATCGGCCACCAGCTCCGCCCGCCGCCGGCGCTGGTCGTTCTGATCCTCCATCACCTGCATCTCCAGGTCGGACACCGAGACCTCACGCTCGCCACGCGCGCGGCGACGACGGTTGTGCGCTGCCAGCATCTGCTGCAGGTCGTCGGACTCCAACGACTCGCGGCTCTCGGTGATCTCCCGCGCGCTGCGCAGCCCCAGCTGCTCCAGCCCGTTGCCGGGATAGTGCTTGCCGAGCAGCCACATCCACAGGACCAGGGCGGCGATTCCTCCCAGCAGCACGATCGCGAACGGGTCCACTGCCGAGCAGTCTAACGGCGCGCGAGGCCCGCTCGGCGCAAAGATCCTGCGGTTTGTGTTCGCTACCGTGCCCGAGTCCATGGACTTCGAGCTCACCGACGAGCAGCGACTCATCCGGGAGACGGCCCGAGCTTTCACCGACAACGAGATCGTGGAGCGCGCGCGGGAGAACGACCGCAACGAGCACTTCGACACGGGGCTCGTGGGCAAGATCGCCGACCAGGGTTACCTCGGTGCGATCGTGCCGCGTGAATACGGCGGGGCCGGCCTGGACCATTTAACTTACGGCCTCGTCGTGGAGGAGGTCGGACGCGGGGACTCGGCGATGCGCACGGTGATCTCGGTGCAGACTTCGCTGGTCTGCTCGGCCCTCCTACGTTGGGCCACCGAGGAGCAGAAGCAGCGCTACCTCCCGCGCCTGTGCTCTGGCGAGTGGCTGGGGTGCTTTGGCCTGACCGAGCCCGACACCGGCTCCGACGCGGCCAACCAGCGCACGCGGGCGCGCAAGACCGACGCCGGCTGGGTGATCAACGGCACCAAGATGTGGATTTCGATGGGCAACCACGCCAAAGTGGCGATGATCTTCGCCCAGACCGATCCCGAGAAGGGCCACCGGGGCCTGGCCTGCTTCCTGGTCGACACCGACCAGCCGGGCTTTCAGCCGCAGCCGATCCACCACAAGATGGGCTTGCGCGGATCCGATACGGCCGCGATCTCGCTCCTGGACGTCGAAGTCCCGCAGGACGCAATGCTCGGGCAGGTTGGCGACGGCTTCAAGGTCGCGATGAGCTCGCTGGACTCCGGGCGCTACAGCGTCGCCGCCGGGTGCGTGGGCATCTGCCAGGGATGCGTGGAGGCGTCGGTGGCCTACGCCAAGCAGCGGGTCCAGTTCGGCCGGCCGATCGCCGGCTTCCAGCTCGTGCAGGCAATGCTGGCCGACATGAAGGTCCGCACCGATGCCTCGCGGATGCTGGTGTGGCGAGCCGGCTTCCTCAAGGACAGCGGCCAGCCGAACACCACCGAGACATCGATCGCCAAGCTCTACGCCACCGAGTCGGCGGTGCACTGCGCCAACACCGCGATCCAGGTCCACGGCGGCTCGGGCTACGTCGACGACCATCCCGTGGAGCGCTACTTCCGAGACGTGCGCGTGACCACGCTCTACGAGGGCACCTCGCAGATCCAGAGCCTGATCATCGGTCGCTCGCTGACGGGGATCAACGCGCTCGCCGGATGATCTCCGCGCCCCCGCCGCGGACGATCGGCGTGGTCGGCGCCGGCACGATGGGCGCGGGGATCGCGCAGCTGGCCTGCCTGTCGGGAGCGCGCACGCTGCTTCACGATCCGGCGCCGGAGGCCCTGGAGAACGGGCGCCAGCGGGTTCGGGAGGGGCTGCAACGGGCGGTCGAGGCGGGGCGCCTCGGCGAGCCTGAGGCCGTTGCCGCGGGCGGGCGACTACACCCGACGCCGAACCTTTCCGACCTCGCCGAGTGCGAGCTGGTGGTGGAGGCCGCGCCGGAGTCGCTGGAGCTCAAGCGCTCGCTGTTCTCCGAGCTCTCCCGACAGGTGGTCAGCCCCGACTGCGTGCTGGCGACCAACACCTCGTCGCTGCTGGTGAGCGCGATCGCCGCCGGCGCCGAGCGCCCCGAGCGCGTCGTGGGCATGCATTTCTTCAACCCCGCCCCGGTGATGACGTTGCTGGAGGTCGTGGCCGGAGAGCAGTCCGCAGAGCCGGCGCTGGCTCGCGCCCGCGCCGCGGGCGAGGCGATGGGAAAGCACGTGATCGACGCCACCGACGGACCGGGGTTCCTGGTGAACCGCTGCAACCGGCCGTTTGGCCTGGAGGCGCTCCGGCTGCTGACCGAGCGGGTCGCGCCCCTGGAGCAGATCGATCGCATCTGCCGGATGGGCGGAGGCTTTCGGATGGGACCGTTTGAGGTCATGGACCTCGTCGGTGTCGACATCGGGCTGGACGTGGCCCGCTCCTTCTACGAACAGAGCTTCGGCGAGCCGCGCTGGCGTCCCTCGCCGATCACGGTGCGCACGGTCGCCGCCGGGCGCCTGGGGCGCAAGGCCGGACGCGGCTACTACGACTACGGCAGCGGCTCCCACCGGCAGCCCGACCCCGACCCACCGCCCGTCGGGAGCGCAGACGGGCTAATCGTGATCGCCGGCGAGAGCGCCCTGGCCGCCGAGCTCGCCCGGGCGGCGCAGGCGGCTGGTTGGGAGGTCGCCGCGCCCGAGGAGGCGCAGGGTGAGGTGCCCTTCCTGATCCTCGACCTTTCCGCGGGCGAGCCTACGGAGGTGCCGCTGCAGGGTGCGCCGCAGGCGATCTGCTGCGCCGCAGGATCGCTGGCGGCGCAGGACCCCGGGGGCAGCGCGGTCGGCTTTCACGCGTTGCCACCGCTGGTGCAGAGCCGGTGCATCGAGCTCACGCGAGGTCCTGATACGGGCGCCTCGGCCGCGGCGAGGGCGGAGCGCTTCTGGGCCACGCTGGGCAAGCACGTGGAGTGGGTGGCCGACGCACCCGGCCTGGTGCTGGGGCGGATCATCGGCCAGGTCGTCAACGAGGCCGCCTTTGCCCTCGGGGAGGGGGTGGGCAGCGCCGAGGACATCGACGCCGGCATGGTCCACGGCCTCGGCTATCCGCGCGGGATCCTGCGCTGGGCCGACGAGATCGGGCTCGATCAGGTGCTGATGGCGCTGAGCGCGCTCTACGAGGAGCGTCGCGAGGAGCGCTACCGCCCTGCTCCGGCGCTCACCGCGCTGGTGCTCGCGGGTCGTCTCGGACGCCAGAGCGGCGAGGGCTTCTTCCGCTACTAAGTGCTCCCACCATAAATACGATCCCCGCACTTACGGCGGGAAGCACTGGAGATCCCGTCTGATCGGGGGCTCAGGCCGGGGCGCCCGCTGCGCCGGCCACGTCCCCGACTCCCTCCACCGGCAGCGGCGTGTCCCGCAGGTACCACTCCGCGTCGAGCGCCGCCTGGCACCCGGACCCCGCGGCGGTGATCGCCTGACGATAGGTGTGGTCCACGAGGTCCCCGGCGGCGAAAACCCCGGGGAGGTTGGTCAACGTCGAGCGACCCCGGGTGCCGACGTAGCCACTCGGATCGAGCTCCACCTGACCCTCGACGAGCTGGGATTGCGGGTCGTGCCCGACGGCGATGAAGGCCCCGGTGATCTCCAGGGACCTCGCGGTGCCGTCCTCGGTGTTGCGCAATCGGGCGCTCGTCAGCGAGCCTCCCTCGCCGGGCAGGAACTCCTCCACGGCGTAGGGCGTGATCCACTCGATGTTGGGGATCTCACGAGCTCGTTGCAGCATGATCTTCGACGCGCGGAACTCGTCGCGCCGGTGCACGATCGCGACCTTGGAGGCGAACTTCGACAGGAACATCGCCTCCTCCATGGCCGAGTCGCCACCCCCGACGATGATCGTCGGTGCGTCCCGGAAGAAGGCCGCGTCGCAGGTGGCGCAGTAGCTCACGCCGCGACCGGAGAGCTCGTCCTCGCCGGGCACGTCAAGCTTGCGATGCTGTGCGCCCATAGCCAGGATCACGGTCCGAGCCAGGTGCACCTGATCCCCCGAGAAGACCTTGTGCAGGCCACCCCCGGTGGAGAGCTCCACGCCGGTGACGTCGTCGGTCTCCAGGCGAGCACCGAAGCGCTCGGCCTGGTCCCGGAAGTGCTGCATGAGCTCCGGTCCCATAACTCCTTGCGGAAAGCCGGGGAAGTTCTCCACATCGGTGGTCTGCTGGAGCAGTCCGCCCCAGGCGAAGCCCTCGTAGATCAGCGGCTCCAAGTTCGCGCGGGCGGTGTAGAGGGCGGCTGTGTAGCCGGCAGGGCCGCTGCCGACAATGATCACGTTCTCGATTCGCTTGGTCACTTCATTAAGTATAGCTTGGCACGCCAGCGCTCTGCCAGCGATGAACGGTACGCCGCAGCTGCAGGTAGGCCACTGCGCCCGGCAGGGTCGGCAGCCAGAACGCGATTCCCCGGTAGGCCAGCACCGAGACCACCGAGATCTCCACGGGTACGCCGAAGGCGGTGAACGCGCCGATCATACC
>JALYYW010000083.1 GCA_030946085.1 Actinomycetota bacterium | reverse complement strand
GCGGGGCGCGGGGTGCTCGTCAGCCTGTCCGGCGACGTGGCCATCGCCGGGGACGCACCGCCGGAGGGCTGGCGCGTGCGGGTGACCGACGACCACCGCGCCGGTGCGCAGGCGCCCGGTCAGACGGTGATCCTGCGCGACGGTGGACTGGCCACCTCCAGCACCCAGGTCCGCCGCTGGCCGACGGACTCAGGCGACGTGCACCATCTTCTGGACCCCGCCACCGGCGACCCCGCACGCGGCCCCTGGCGCACGGTGAGCGTGGCGGCTCGGAGCTGCCTGGGCGCGAACATCGCCAGCACCGCCACCGTCGTCCGTGGCTGGGAGGCCGTGAGGTGGCTGGAGGAGCTGGCCCTGCCCGCGCGGCTGGTCAGCCGGGCGACCACCGTCGTGCACCTCGGTGGCTGGCCGGCGGCGGGGGAGGATCTCCTCGGCGGCCCGGCCGCGGTGGCGGCATGACGGCGTTCGCCGCCTTGGGCCCCACCGCCTACTGGTACCTGGCGCGCGGAACCGGGGCGGTCTCGCTGCTGCTCTTCACCATGGTCATGGTGCTCGGGCTCCTGGGCAGCCTGCGGGTGTCGGTCGGCCCACGGTGGCCGCGATTTGCCCTGGACACCCTGCACCGCGACGTCTCGCTGCTGGCGGTGGCGCTGCTGGTGGTTCACATCCTCACCAGCGTGCTCGACGGGTTCGCCCCGATCGCGCTGACCGACGCGGTGATCCCCTTTGGGGGCACCTACCGGCCGCTGTGGCTCGGGCTCGGTGCCCTGGCGCTCGACATCATGCTGGCGCTCGTCATCACGAGCCTGGTCCGCCGCCGGCTCGGGTTCCGGAGCTGGCGTGCGGTGCACTGGCTGGCCTACGCCAGCTGGCCCGTGGCGGTGTTGCATGGCCTGGGCACCGGCACCGACTCCCAGCAGTGGTGGATGCTGACGCTGACGGCTGCCTGCGTCGCCGCGGTCACCGCCGCGCTGGCGCTGCGGATCGCTCGCAGCGACGTCCCCGGCCCTCACCGCGCGGGGGCGCTGGCGGCAACGGCCACGGTCGTTCTCGGCGCCGCCGTATTCACGCTTGTGGGGCCCCTGCAGCGCGGCTGGGCACGGCGTGCGGGCACCCCGACGACGCTGCTCGCTGGTGTTCGTGTGCGTCCCCTCCGCGCCGCCCGCGGGGTCCCCGTGGCGATTTCCAGGCGCCGGGTTCCGTTCTCGGCCGCGATGAGCGGCACGCTCAAGGAGCGCGCTCATCCCGGTGGCAACGTGCTCGACATGGAGCTTGCGCTGAGCGGCGGCGCCAGCGGGCTCCTGCGCGTGCGCCTGGCGGGTCGGCCGCTTCCCGGCGGCGGGCTGTCGATGACCGGGAGCCAGGTCGACCTGGCGGCCGCTGGCCTGCCGGGAGTGATGGCCGGAAGGATCGTCTCGCTGCAGGGACAGCGGTTCGTGGCCCGCGTGAGCCGACCCGCCGGTGGCCAGCTCGACCTCGCCGGTGACTTGCAGGTCCCCAGCAGTGGGTCGGCCGTGACCGGCACGCTGCGCGTCACCGCCTCCGGGAGTGGGGGATGAGCGCCTTCGCCCCCTCCTCCGCGCGCGCGGTGCAGGCGCCGCGGGGCCTGCCGCGCCTGCTGAGCGGGCTCGATGCCTCCGGCCTGCCGATGCGCCTGCACGAGCACGAGCGGATCCACGGCCCGGTGTCAGCACCGGCTCCGGCCGAGCTGATCGACCTCGTGGCCCGCAGCGGCCTGCGCGGCCGCGGCGGGGCCGACTTTCCCACGGCCCAGAAGCTCCGCGCGGTGGCGGGCCGGCGGCGGCGGCCGGTGGTGGTCGTCAACGGCAGCGAGACCGAGCCCGGCAGCCACAAGGACCGCCTGCTGCTCTCGCGGTTGCCGCACCTGGTGCTGGACGGAGCCGGACTCGCTGCCGGTGCCCTCGGCGCCAGCGAGGTGATCGTGAAGGTCTCCGAGACCGCCGTGGGAGCGCTGCGGGCGCTGGAGGAGGCGATTGCGGAGCGGCCCGCCGGAGGGGTTGGCTTCACCGTGGCCGCCGGTCCTGCGGGCTATGTGACCGGCGAGGAGACCGCGGTGCTCAGCTTCCTGGAGGGCGGTAGGAGCGTACCGAGGTCCGTCCCGCCCCGGCCCTACGAGCGCGGACTGCGCGGCCGCCCGACGCTGCTCCAGAACCCCGAGACGCTGGCGCAGATCGCGCTGGTTGCCCGGTACGGCTCGCGCTGGTACCGGGAGCTCGGCACCGAGGCCGATCCCGGATCGGCGCTGGTCTCCATCGGCGGCGCCGTGGTCGCGCCCGGCGTCTACGAGCTGGCCTTCGGGACTTCGATGCGTAACCTGTTGGCCGCCGCCGGAGGCGTCACGGAGCCGCTGCAGGCGCTGCTCGTCGGCGGCTACTTCGGCAGCTGGATCGACGGATCGCGGGCGGTGGAGCTGCGGCTGGCGCGCGAGGATCTGCGCTCGGCCGGCAGCGCGCTCGGCTCCGGGGTCCTGTTCGCCCTCGGGGAGAGCGCCTGCGGGCTGCACGAGTCGGCGCGCGTGGTCGACTACATGGCCTCGCAGTCTGCCGGGCAGTGCGGCCCGTGCGTGCACGGCCTGGCCGCGATCGCCGGCAGCTTCTCCGCGCTCGCCGATGGACTCGCGCACCACTCCGAGAGCGCGCGCCTGCTGCGCTGGTGCGACGAAGTCAGCCACCGCGGCGCCTGCCACCACCCCGACGGCGTGATCAGGTTCGTGCGCAGCGCACTGAGCGAGTTCGGCGAGGGAGCCGGGCACTCCCGGGCTCGCTGTCCCGCGCGGCCGGCCGGCCTGCCCCTGCCCACGGGCCGCGTCCGATGAGCGCCCGCCTGCGGGTCGACGCGATCGCCTGCGAGGGTCACGGCCTGTGCGCGGAGCTGCTGCCGGAGCTGATCCGACTGGACGACTGGGGCTACCCGATCATCGAGCACGACTGGGTGCCCGAGGACCTGGCGGCGCTGGCGCGGCGGGCCGCCGACGTCTGCCCCACGCTGGCGCTGCTGCTGGAGGAGGACCGGTAGGCGCCGCAGCAGGCGCCCACCGCCGGAGGCTTACGCCTCCAGGCGCACCGGCGGTCCCGGCTCGGGCGGGGGACCGTCCGCAACCGGTCTCAGCGGGCGCTGCCAGCAGCCGACGTCCTGCCAGGCCGCGTTCTTGTAGCCGATCCGCCGGTAGATTCCCACGGGGGCAAAGCCGAGCGCCTCGTGCAGTGCCACGCTGGCCTCGTTTGGCAGCGTGATTCCGGCGCAGGCCATCCACAGCCCCTGGCGGCGGAGCAGCGCCAGCAGCTGCCTCAGCAGGGCGCTGCCGATCCCCCGCCGATGATGGCGGGGATCGACGTACACGCTGACGTCGGCGGCCCAGCGGTAGGCGGCGCGCTCCCGGTGCCGGGAGGCGTAGGCAAAGCCGGCCGTCTCCCCGTCAGCTTCGGCTGCCAGCCACGGGTAGGCGGCGGAGATCCGCATGATCCGCCGCGCCATCTCCGATTCTCCGGGCGGGTCCTCCTCCAGCGACACCACCGTGCCGGTTACGAAGGAGGAGTAGATGCGGGCGCAGGCCGCGGCGTCGCGATCGGCATCGGCATCGCGGATCAGCATCCGGCGAGGGTATCCACGCCGGTGGGCCTGGGATGACGAGGGCTTGTTGGCGCCGCGCCAGTAGGATCCGCGCCACCGGCACGCGGCCGGCAGCGAGCGATCACGAGAGCCATGACCATCCAGACCCTGAGCGACGAGCAGCGCGCGTTCGTGCAGGCCATCCGGGACTTCGCTCGCCGCGAGTGCGGCACCCGGGAGCAGCGCGACGCCCTCACCGACCACGGCCGCGAGCCGCACAGCCCGCAGATCTACGCGCAGATCGCCGAGCTGGGCTGGCTCGGGGTGGCGATTCCCGAGCCCTACGGGGGCACAGGCGGCGGCGCGGTCGACATGTGCCTGCTGTGCGAGGAGTTCGCGCGCGGGCAGATCCCCATGGGGTTCTTCTCGGTCAGCATGATCACTGCCGGCGCCGTGGAGCGCTTCGGCACCGAGGAGCAGAAGCAGGAGATTCTCGGCGGGGTGGCGCGCGGCCGCGTGGAGGCCATCGCCATGTCCGAGCCCGAGGCGGGATCGGACGTCGGCAACCTGTCCTGCCGCGCCGAGCGAGCCAACGGCGGCTACGTGATCAACGGCCAGAAGACCTGGATCACCGCCGCCCACGCGGCCGACCACATCCTGCTCGTCTGCCGCACCACCCGGACCGGCAACAAGCACGAGGGCCTGTCGATGATCTCGGTGCCGACCGGCATCGCGGGCCTGGACGTCCACGGCATCGAGACGATGGGCGGCCGCGAGGTCAACGACGTCTTCTTCACCGACTGCCACGTGGACGCCGATCGGCTCGTCGGCCACCAGGACCAAGCCTGGATGCAGCTCATGACGGGCCTCAACCACGAGCGCCTGATCATCGCCGCGCAGGCGCTGGGGATGGCCCAGCGGGCGTTTGACGACACGCTTGCCTACGTCAAGGAGCGCAAGCAGTTCGGGCGCGCGATCGGGACCTTCCAGGCGCTGCGCCATCGCCTCGCGGACCTGGTGGTGGAGATCGAGTCCGCCCGCCTGCTGGTCTACGACACCGCCGCCCGGGTCGACGCCAATCCCGGGAAGCTGTTCCCCCGCGAGGCCTCGATGGCCAAGCTCAAGGCCACCGAGGCCGCCAAGCACGCCACCCTGGAGGGAATGCAGATGATGGGCGGCTACGGCTACGCCTCCGAGTACGACATGGAGCGCCAGGTCCGCACCGCGGTGGTGACCACGATCTACGGCGGGACCAGCGAGATTCAGCGCGACATCATCGCCAAGACGCTGGGGCTATAGCCGAGACGGCTACTCGGGCCGGCCGCGCAGCGGGCGCCGGGGGATCGGCGCGTCGCGCTCGTCCTCGGAGGGCCGCTGGTCCAGCGGGAGGTCGTCCTGGTGGTCAAACCACAAGGAGCCCGAGCGTCCGATGTCCTGCAGCGAGCGACCGGGGCCGAACACCGCGCTCAGCGCCAGCACCACCGCTGCCACGGTGACGATCAGGATGATTGTCTCAAAGGCGTTCACACCAATTACTACACCGACGTAGCCAAGCCGTTACGGCCGATCGCCTCCACGGCCGTGAGCACCTCGCCGACGATGCTGAGGAAACCCTCCACGAGGAGGGCCTGGAGCTGGGCCCGGGTGAGGCGGTCACGCTCCAGCCACTGCACGCTGGCCGCCTCGGCGAACCCGCCGTAGGCGCGCACCGCTGCCCTGACGTGGCCGGGTGCCTGGGCCGCCGCACCCCGGCCGAGGGCCTCCACCAGCCGGTCCGCAGCCTGCTCGCGCGCGTGCTCCAGAATCGCCTCGACCTCGGGATCGCGTCCCAGTCCGCGGGCCCCGATCGCCGCCAGCCAGGTGCCGCGGTTGCGTTCCAGCAGCTCCAGCCAGCGATCCACGCTCTCGGCGATGATCGACTCGACCCCGCGCCCTGGGCTCTGGGGAGGGATGGGGTTGGAGGGCATCCGCATGAGCGTGCGCACCACCTCCAGGTACAGGTCGCGCTTGGTGCCGAAGTAGTGATGCAGGAGACCCCTGGTGACGCCGGCCTTCTCGGCGATCTCCGCGGTCGAGACCGATGCGTAGTGGCGCTGCGAGAACAGCTGGCGGGCGCAGGCGAGGATCTGCCGACGGCGCTCGTCGTGCTGAAGGCGCTGCCACCGCGGGGCGGGGGAACTGGCCATCGGGGCCGCCAGCCTAACACGGTTGGCACTCGGCCAATAAGGGCCTTGCCAACTAGAATTGGGGCCGTGGCGATCGACATCCGCGGCTCCCGAATCGTGATCACCGGTGCCGGCAGCGGTATCGGCCACGCCGCCGCCGTCCACTGCGCAGGCCGCGGCGGCGAGGTCATAGCGGTCGACATCGATGCCGGCGCAGCGGGGGCCACCGCGGAGGCGTGTCGCCAGCTCCACGGGTCCGCCCACGCGCACACCTGTGACGTCGCCGACGGGGAGGCGGTGGCTGCGCTGGCGGCGCGGATCGAGGGTGAGCACGGCCCGGTGGACGTGCTCGTGAGCAACGCCGGGGTGGGCATGGCCGGCCCCTTCCTGGAGGGCTCGATTCAGGATTGGCAGTGGCTGCGCGGCGTGAACGTCGACGGCGTCGTGCACAGCTGCCACGCCTTTGGCCAGGCGATGGCAGAGCGCCGGCGCGGCCACCTGGTGAACATCGCCTCCATGGCGGGCTACGTGCCCAGCGCCAGCCTCGCCACCTACTGCACCTCCAAGGCCGCGGTGATCATGTTCTCGCAGTGCCTGCGCGCGGATCTCGCCAGTCGGGGCGTGGGGGTCTCGGCGGTCTGCCCCGGGGTCATCGACACGCCGATCGCCACCAACACCCGGCTCGTCGGCTCCATGGCCGGCAAGCGCGGGCAGGTAATCCGCGCCTTCCGCCACGGTCACTCCCCCGAGGCGGTGGCCAAGGCGATCGTGCGTGCGGTGGAGCACGATCGCGAGCTGGTGCCGGTCGGCATCGAGGCCGGCACCGCCCGGCAGCTGCTGCGCATCGCCCCCGGGCCCGTGCGCGGTCTGGTGGCGCGGTTGCGCCTGGACTGACGCCGCCACCCGCCGGCGCAGTCGCCCGACGGGAGGGACGATAATCCCTCCCGTGCGGATCGTCAGGCTCATAGCGGTCTTCGGCTGCCTGCTGACATTTCCCTCGCCGGCGCTCGCCGAGGGCCTCGGCGGCCAGCAGCTCCCCTTCGCCGCGGGAGGGCCGTTCACGGTCGTCGAGCAGCAGATCACGATTGTGCGCTCGCCGCCATCGACGCTGTGGGCGCTCGGCGGCCGGTTCGGTTTGGATCCCATCTTCAACAACTCTCCGGGAACCTGGAGCATGGGCGTCCAGCTCCGCGCCGGCGCCCCGCGGGGAGGCGCTTCCGCGCAGGCCGTCTTCACCGAACGCGGCGGCGGCGCCCTGTTGGTGCCGCCCGAGGTCTGCCAGAAAGACCGAACCGGCACCAACAAGACCTGCCGCCTGCCGATCCCGTTCGCCCCCGGCGACCGCTACGAGCTCCTCCACGGCGGTGGGGGAGGTAGCGGCGACGGGGTCGTTCACGACGCCACGATCAACTTCGACGCCTTCAGCCCGATCGACCACGGGTCCGGCTGGTTCCCCCCGCTGAGCGGGCTCCATGACACGACGAGCTACCTGAGCGCCGGCGCCTGTGCGGGCCAGCGCCGCTCCGAGGCCCGGGTATCGGCGCCGCTGCTCAACGACTACGGCCTGCTCAGCCCGATCGACCTCGGTGTCTACGGGGTGCCGTCGGAGCCCATCTCCCAGGCGACGCCGGTCCCCGCCGGGGGGGGACGTGCCGGCTGCGCCCGCGGCTCGCACCTGCGGGTCGCACCGACTGGGGGCCTGTGGAGCGAGGGCGAGACATTCCGGGCGCTGCCGCACGTCCGCTTCGTCTTCAGCCAGAGGTGGACGCCCACCCGCACGTCGATCACCGGGATCCGGGAGCTGAACGCGCGAGTGCCGATGATCTTCGAGCTCGACTGCGCCGGTCCCCGCTGCCCGTTTGGCACCGTCCGCGGCCGCGTCGGCCGGCTGGCCCGATTCATCCGGACCGTGGAGCGGCGACCGTTCTTCGCGGGCGACCGGCTCTACGTGTTCGTCGGCACCACCAGGGGATGCGGCCCCAACTGCGAGTGGGGAAGCGAGTTCCTGGAGCTGCACGTCCGCCGGAGCCGGCCGCTCGACCTCGTGGGCTGCGATTTCCCCCGAGGTCCGAGCTTCACGTATGGTCGCAGCTGCACTACGAGTCCATCCCCCCGAACTGGCCGCCGGTGATGTTCAGCACCTGCCCGTGGACGTAGTTGGCCCAGGGCGTGCACAGCAGGAAGATGCCGCCGGCGGCCTCCTCGGGGGTGCCGGGGCGCCCGAACGGGATCAGCATCGGCGCCATCCCACGGACCTGGTCGGGAATCCCCAGCTGCACCTTCTCGCCGCCGATCTCCATCGTGTTCGATTCCTCCTTGGAGGCCGTCAGCCGCGTCTCGATGTAGCCAAAGGCGACGGCGTTGACGTTGATCTTGAACTGCCCCCACTCCTTGGCCAGGGTCTTGGTCAACCCGACCACCGCGGACTTGCCCGAGGAGTAGTTCGCCTGCCCGGCGTTGCCCATCGTCCCGGAGATGGAGGAGACGTTGACGATCTTGCGGAACACCTCGCGGCCCTCGCGGCGCTCCTGCTTGGCGGGCTCACGCATGTGCGGAGCCACCGCGCGGCACATCCGGAACGGGACGATTAGGTGGATGTCCAGCATGCGCTGGAACCACTCGTCGCTCATCTTGTGGATCGGCGCATCGAGCGTGTAGCCGGCGTTGTTGACGAGGATGTCGACCTGACCCCACTCGTCGATCACCCGCTGCACGAGCTGGTCGGGCACGCTCTCCTGCGTCAGGTCTCCGGCGAAGACGAGCGTCTCGCCGGAGATCTCGTTGGCCGTCTGCTTGGCGACGTCGCCGTCGAGGTCATTGATCAGGACCTTCGCGCCCTGCTGGGAGAGCAGCTCCGCCGTCGCCCGGCCGATGCCGCGGGCCGAACCGGTGACGATCGCCACCTTGCCGTCTAGAAGAGTCATGCCGATGCCTTTCGCTCGCGGGGGAGGCGGCATTATCTCCACCGCGGCCCGCGCGATAGAGTCGGCGCGTGCCCGCCGAGCCCGGAACCGTGATGAACGCCCGGGAGTGGGTCACCGCCTACGCCGCGCTGCTGGGGACAGAGCCGCCCAGCACCGAGCAGTTCAAGATGATCCTGGACCTGGCCGGTGAGGCGGCGCACTCATCCGAGCGCGTGGCCGCGCCGGTGGCGTGCTGGCTGGCCGCGCAGGCCGGGGTGGATCTCCATCAGGCGATGCGACTGGCACAGGAGGTGTGATGGCGTCGCGTGAGCACGACATCGTCCTCTTCGGCGCCACCGGCTTCACCGGCGGGCTGACGGCCGAGTACCTGGCGGCCAACGCGCCGGGCGGGCTGCGCTGGGCGCTGGCCGGCCGCAACGCCAGCAAGCTGGAGGGCGTGCGCTCACGGCTGGCCCAGATCGACGCCGGGCTCGCCGAGCTGCCGCTGCTGGAGGCTGATGTCACCGACGAGCCGTCGATGCGCTCGGTGGCCGAGGCCACGCGCGTCGTGATCACCACCGTCGGGCCGTACATCCGCTACGGCGAGCCGCTGGTGGCCGCCTGTGCCAAGGCCGGCACCGACTACGTCGACCTCACCGGCGAGCCGGAGTTCGTCGACCTGATGTGGCTGGCCCACCACGAGGAGGCGCAGCGCAGCGGCGCCCGGATCGTGCACTCGTGCGGATTTGACTCCATTCCCTACGACCTCGGCGCGCTCTACACCGTGCAGCGCCTTCCGGAGGCAGCGCCGATCAAGCTCGAAGGCTTCGTCCGCGCCGGCGGGACGTTCTCCGGCGGCACCTACCAGTCGGCGGTGGAGGCGATGGGAAGGCTGCGCCAGAGCATGCGCACCGCCCGCGAGCG
>JALYYW010000059.1 GCA_030946085.1 Actinomycetota bacterium | reverse complement strand
GGATCGCCCCCGCCCGCCCGCGCCGAAGGATCGCCAGCGCCCGCCGGCGCCGCCGCGGCGCCGATCGGATCTCCTGGCGCGGATCCTGGTGGCGGTTCCCGCGGCGATCGTCGCGATCACCTTTGTGGGTCTCGGGGGCCTGCCGTTCGCGCTCTTCATGATCGCCGTCGGGTGCGCCTGCCTGCACGAGCTCTTCGGGCTGCTGCATCGCTGGAGGCCTGTGCCCCTGGTCGGCTTCGCCGCGCTCGCCGGGATGGTGCTGGCCGCCCGCTACGCGGGCCAGAGGCAGGTTCTGGAGGTGGCGGTCGGAGCCCTGCCGATCCTGTTCGTGGTGGTGCTGGCACGCGGCGGCCACGGTCGGGCCACGGTCTCGGTCGCAGCCACCGTGCTCGGCATCTACTGGGTGGGCATGGCCTTCGCCCACGTTGTGCTGCTGCGTCAGCTCCATCACGGCAGCGCGATCATCATCGACGTCCTCGTCGGCACCTTCCTCGGCGACACCGCGGCCTACATCGGCGGGCGATTGTTCGGGCGCCGACCGCTGGCGCCGGAGATCTCGCCCAACAAGACCGTCGAGGGTCTCTTCTGCGGCATGTTGATCGCGATCCTGTCGGTGTTCCTGGCCGGCCTCTATCAGGACTGGCTGACCCAGGGGGATGCGCTGCTGCTGGGCCTGGCCGTGGCCGTGCTCGGGCCGTTGGGGGACCTGTTCGAGTCGACGGTCAAGCGGGACTCCGACGCCAAGGACGCGGGCAACCTGTTCGGGCCCCACGGCGGGGCCCTCGATCGCCTTGACGCCGTGATGTTCACGGTCGTCGCCGGCTACTACATCTGGATCGGTGTGATGCATTAAGGTTGCCGGACGGTGCACTAGCCGGCGCAAACCTGCGCAAGGCCTCGCCGTGAGGCATACCATCCGGAGGGTAGGGAAAGGATCGCTACGGAAGGACCCACCGGCGAAGGAGGAACCATGGCAAGGAAGCTCGTAGAGCTGCTCACCGTCTGTGCAGCCCTGTGTGGCGCAGTGCTGGCCGGTGGGGCGAACGCCGCGGTGCCGGCGTGGACCACGTACCGCCACGACGCCGCGCGCAGCAGCTTCGATCCCGACAGCACGATCCCGATCGCGCCCACCCCGGCGTGGCAGACCCCGACCACTGGGGCCGGCGCCCTGGATGGGACGGTATGGGGTCAGCCGCTGGTGTACGGCTCGCGGGCGTACGTGGCCACCGAGAACAACACGATCTACGCCCTGGATGCCGCCACCGGCGCGCTGGTCTGGAGCACCCATGTGGCCACGCCAGAGAGCTCCGGCACCGCGCCCTGCGGTGATATCGGGCCGACCATCGGGATCACCAGCACCCCGGTGATCGACCCGGCCACCAACCGGATCTACGCCGTGGCGGCGGTTCGGGGCAGCGGCGGCTCGGTGACCCACCAGCTGTTCGCGGTCGACCTCGGCACCGGCGCGGTCCTCCCCGGCTTCCCCGTGAACGCCGACCCTCCCCGGGACAATCCCGTGGACGTCCTGCAGCGGCCCGCGCTCACCCTCCAGGGCAATCGGGTCCTGGTCGGCTACGGCGGCAACGACGGTGACTGCGCCAGCTACCACGGGTGGCTGGTGTCCGTCCCCACCGCCGGCGGCGCGAAGACCTCGTTTGAGGCCGATCCCTCCGCGGGAAACCACGGCGGTGCGATCTGGGGGTCGGGCGGCGGGCCGGCGCTCGACGCCGATGGCAACGTATGGGTCGCGACCGGCAACGGCTTCGGCGGGAGCGCCTTCGACTTCAGCGAGTCGGTGGTGCATCTGGGCCCTAGCATGAGCCTCGTCTCGCCCGGGTCCTACTGGGCGCCGCCGAACTGGAAGACGCTGGACAACACCGACGCCGACCTCGGCTCCAGCGAGCCGGTGCTGCTGCCGGACAACCTGATCCTTCAGTCCGGCAAGGACGGCAATGCCTACCTGATCAACGGAGTGTCACCGGGCGGCGTGTCGAACCCGATCGCCGCGCTGCACTTCTGCTCGGGCGGAAGCTTCGGGGGCGCGGTGTACCTGGCCTCGACCTCGACGATCTACGTGGCCTGCACGGGCGGCCTGAAGGCGCTGAAGCTGAACCCCGCGACGCGGACGCTCGCCCTCGACACGTCCTTTGCCGCGCCTTCCGCTGCGATCGGGCCACCGATCATCGCCGGCGGCCTGGTGTGGGTCACCGCGTGGGGGAGCGGCAAGCTGTACGGCCTCGACCCCACCACCGGGCAAGTGAAGTTCCAGACGGCGGCCAGCATGGAGCACTTCGCCACTCCCAGCGCCGGCGGAGGACGGCTGTTCCTGGCGGCGGGCAACCAGGTACTGGCCCTGACGGTCGGAACCGCGCCCCTGTCACAGGGCGGAGGTGGCGGAGCCCCTCCGGGCGGCGGCCCCGGCGTGACCCCCGCGCCGCGCATCTTCGGAGCGCGGCTCGTCCCGGCCATCGTTCGCCGAGCCCGCCGGGGCACGACGCTGCGCTTGCGCCTCAGCGAGGCTGGTCGAGTCACCGTGAGCATCAGCCGGCTTTTGGGCGGCCGTCGCGTCCACGGGCACTGCGTGGCTGGGGCCAGGCACGGACGGCGGTGCACCGTGCTCCGCCTGCGGGCCCGGCGGCGCTTCACCGCGGCGGCGGGACCGCGGCGCCTGAGACTGGTCCTCAGGGGCCTGGGGCCCGGGTCCTATCTGGTGAGGATCGCCCTAAACGCGCACGGGAAGCCTTCGCGGCCGGTGACGCTGCGCCTGCGCATCACCGGAGGCTAGCCGGTGGCCTACACGGGAGGCTAGCCGGTGGCCTACACGCTTGCGCACGAAGTCGAGGGCGTGCCGCTCGGATTCGCCACCCTGGTGGCGTTGCTGAAGCAGCTTCAAGGCAGCTCGGTCGTTGTGAAATCTCGGGCGCGGAGGACGACGGGGTTCAAGCTCCCGGTTCGGTGCTGAGCGTCATGGGCGAGCTAAGTCCCGCGCCGCGATTGGATCCATCCGTGCACACCTTCTGGATTCATCATTCGCATCCGGCTCGCCCACCTCGAGGTCCTGGTGCAAGACGAGGCCAGCGGGACGCCATAGCGCGACCTACAATCGCGCCGTGCCGCGCCGCCTCGCGATCCTCGGCTCCACCGGCTCCATCGGTGTTCAGGCGCTGGACGTCGTCTCCCGCGCCGATCCGGACCAGCTGTGCGTGGTGGCCCTCAGCGCCGGCCGTGACTGGGAGGCCCTGACCGGGCAGGCTCGTCGGCACGGGGTGAGACGGATCGCCCTCTCTGACCCCGACGCGGCCGCCCGTGCCGCGGAGAGTTGGACCGGCGGGGAGGTGCTGGCCGGGCCCGACGGCCTGGTCAGCTTGATCGCCGAGTGCGAGTGCGACCTGGTGCTGAACGCGATCGTGGGCTCTGCGGGGCTGGTGCCGACGGTGGCGGTGCTGGGCGAGGGCGTCGATCTCGCCCTGGCCAACAAGGAGTCGCTGGTGGTCGGGGGAGAGCTCGTGACCCAGCTGGCCGAGGCCACCGGAGCGACGATCATTCCCGTCGACTCCGAGCACTCGGCGCTGCACCAGCTTCTCACCGGCGAGCCTCCCGGCACCGTCGACCGGCTGATTCTGACGGCCTCCGGGGGCCCGTTCCGCGGCGCAAGCACCGCTGAGCTTCAGCGCGTGAACGTCGCCCAGGCGCTGGCCCATCCGACCTGGGCGATGGGGGGGAAGATCACGATCGACTCCGCGACCCTCATGAACAAGGGCCTCGAGGTGATCGAGGCCCATCACCTGTTCGGCACCCCGTACGAGCGAATCGAGGTGGTCGTGCATCCGCAGTCGATCGTGCACAGCCTGATCTCGCTCTGCGACGGTGCGACGCTGGCGCACCTCGGCTATCCGGACATGCGGGTGCCGATCGCCTACGCCCTGCACTATCCCGATCGCGTCGACGTGCCGGTGGCGCCGCTGGACCTGGCGGCGGTGGGCAGCCTCACGTTCGAGCCGGTCGACGAGGAGACGTTCTCCTGCCTGCGCCTGGCCCGCGCCGCGGCGCACGCCGGCGGCACCGCACCGTGTACGCTCAACGCCGCCAACGAGGTCGCCGTCCACGCCTTCTTGCAGGGGCGGTTGAGCTTCCTGGACATCGCCGCGGTGATAGAGGAGACGCTGGCGCGGCTGTCGGCCCGGGGCGTGCACTCCTTTGACGCGCTCGGCGAGGCCGATGCACAGGCGCGCCAGGTGGCCGCGGACCTCGTCGCGGAGCGCGCCGCCAGGGCCTGAGGCCTTCATTCGCCCCCGAGCCGAGCCCGACTCCGCGCTCGCGCTTGTCACACTGGGGGGTGGATGTCCTACCTGCTCGCCTTTCTCGGCTTCGCCGCGCTGATCATCCTGCACGAGGCTGGCCACTTCGCGGCCGCCAAGGCGGTGGGTATGCGCGTCGAGCGTTTCTCGCTGTTCTTCGGTCCGCTGCTGGTGAAGTTCCGCCGCGGGGAGACCGAGTACGGCATCGCCCCGATCCCCCTCGGGGGCTACGTGAAGATCACCGGCATGAGCCCGCGCGAGGAGATCCCGCCGGAGATCCTGCCCCGCGCCTACTACAACCAGGCGGTGTGGAAGCGGATCGTGGTGATCCTCGCCGGGCCGGCGGTCAACTTCGTGCTCGCCTTCCTGCTGATCGTCGGCGTTGTCCTCTCTACCGGGGCGCCCGTGCTCCGTCACGGCCAACCGGTGGCATCGATGCAGCTCCAGGCCCTGGTGGCCCCGGCTTCGCAGTACCTGCGCAGCGGCGACACGCTCGTGGCCGTCGACGGCCGGCGCGGGCTGCCGGTGGGGGGAATCACCCACCAGATCGCCTCCCACCGCTGTGCCGGCACGCCGACCCCGGGCTGTGTGGCCCAGACGCCGGTCGTGCTCCTCGTGCGCCGCTCCGGAAAGCTGCTGAGCTTCACCATCCCCCCCCGCTACGACGCCTCGGCGAAGCGGATGCGGGTCGGCTTCGCCTTTGGGGTGAAGACGAGGTCCGTGGGCCTGCCGGAGGCGAGCTCGCAGAGCGTCAGCCAGATGTGGGTGGTGACCACGCAGACGGTCAGCCGGATCGCCAAGCTGTTCAACGCGCAGGATCGCAAGCAGATCCACGGCGTCGTGGGGGGGTTCAAGGTCACCCAGCAGCAGTTTGCGTTCGATACCACCGCGGCGATCTACACGCTGGCGCTGATCTCGCTCTCGCTGGCGATCGTCAACCTCTTTCCCTTCCTGCCGCTGGACGGAGGGCACATCTTCTGGGCCCTGGCGGAGAAGGTCCGCGGCAAGCGCATCCGCTTCGAGCTCATGGAGCGGGCGGGGGTGGTGGGATTCCTGCTGATCCTGGCGCTGGCCTACGTCGGGCTGAGCAACGACATCTCCACGCTCACCGGGAGCGGCTTCAACACCCGCTGATCACTGCCGGGGTCCCGAGACGGCGTACCTCCACGCTGCGCTAGCTTTCGCCCCGGACTGGACCCCTGAGAGCGGAGGCAGCATGGAGAGCAGCACGATCACGACGGCAAGCGGACGCGCCGTCGACGCGCCTACCCTCACCGAGGCCCTGCGCCGGACGGCGGCCAACCATCCGGAGGTCGTCGCCGTCCGCACCCCCGACGACGACGTCTCGCTGACCTGGGCGGAGCTGCTGAGTCGCGTCGATGCCGTGGCGGGCGGGCTGGCCAAGCTGGGGGTCGGGCGCGGGGACACCGTGGCGATCATGCTCAGCAACCGGCCGGAGTTCCACATCGTGGACCTGGCGGCGGCGATGCTGGGCGCCACGCCGTTCTCGGTCTACACGACATACCCGGCGGCCGAGATCCGCTACCTGGTCCGCGACGCCGCCACCACGACGATGATCGTGGAGCAGGAGTTTCTGCCCGCGGTCCTCGAGGCCCGCCAGGAGTTGCCGGAGCTTCAGCACGTGATCGTGGTCGATGGCGAGGCTCAGCCGGATGACTCGGGCGCCGCGCAATCAGGCGAGGCTGGAAGCCGAGCGCGCGGTACGCCCGAGGGAACGATGTCACTGCACGAGGTGGAGGGCGCCGATCCCGACTTCGATGTCGCCGCCGCGGCGGCGAAGGTGGGACCGGACGACGTGCTCACGCTGGTCTACACCTCGGGCACGACGGGGGCGCCCAAGGGCGTGCAGCTCTACCACCAGAACATCATGGTCTCGGCCCGGGCGATCGAGCAGATCATCGCGCTGGAGGTGGGGGGGCGGTTGATCTCGTGGTTGCCGGCGGCCCACATCGCCGAGCGGATGGCCCATCACTACATTCCCACGGTCTACGCCGCCACCATCACCTGCTGTCCGGACCCACGTGCTGTGGTCTCGTTCCTGCCCCAGGTGCACCCCACCTGGTTCTTCGCCGTGCCCCGCATCTGGGAGAAGCTGAAGGCCGGGCTGGAGGCGGTGCAGGCCAGCCAGCCCGAGGAGCAGCGCCGGCCGATGCAGGAGGCGCTGCAGGCCTCGCTTGAGCGGGTGCGTCTGCGCCAGCGCGGCGAGCCGGTGCCCGAGGAGCTGGAGCGGCAGGTGGCGCACGCCGACGAGCACATCTTCTCCAAGGTGCGCCAGAGCCTGGGCCTGGACCAGCTGGTCGCGGTCAACGTCGGTGCCGCCCCCACCCCGATCGAGGTGCTGGAGTTCTTCCATGCCCTCGGCATCGAGCTGGCCGAGATCTGGGGGATGTCCGAGACCTGCGGCTTTGGCACCGCCAACCGCCCTGGCAAGGTCAGGATCGGCACCGTGGGACCACCGTCGCCCGGCGCCGAGGTCAAGCTCGCGGAGGATGGCGAGCTGCTCATCAGAGGCCCGTTCGTGATGGTGGGCTACCGGAATCAGCCCGAGCGCACCGCCGAGTCACTCGACGCCGAGGGATGGCTGCACACCGGGGACATCGCGGAGATCGATGCCGAGGGCTACGTCAAGCTCGTGGACCGCAAGAAGGACCTGATCATCAGCGCCGCGGGGAAGAACATGTCCCCGGCCAACATCGAGGCGGCCGTCAAGACCGGTAGCCCGCTGATCGGCCAGGCCTGCTGCATCGGCGACGCCCGCCCCTACAACACGGCGCTGATCGTGCTCGACGCCGACTTCGCTCCGATGTGGGCAGCCCAGCAGCGTCTGCGGGCCAGGAGCCTGGACGAGCTGGCCCGGGAGCCACGGATGATCGAGGCGGTGCAGGCCGGGATCGACACCGCCAACGGGCACCTGGCACGCGTGGAGCAGATCAAGAAGTTCACCATCGTGCCCGGCGACTGGCCGCCCGGCGGCGAGGAGCTGACGCCGACGATGAAGCTCAAGCGTAAGCCGATCATGGCCAAGTACCAGGCCGAGATCGAAGCCATGTATCGATAGCCCGGCTCCGATCGTGGGCTGGGGCGATCGGGTAGCGGCTGCCGTCGGCCGGCGATGGGCCGTTCCGGCCGCGATCGCGGTGCCGTTCGTGGCGGCGGTCGCCGCGCTGCGCGGCATGACGGTGGCGCTGCCGATCTTCCACGGCTCCGACGAGCTCGTCTACCAGTACCCCACGATCCTGCAGTTCTCACGGCAGCTGCCGCTCCCCGACCTGCACAGCTATCGGGCGGCGCAAACGCCCTTGTTTCACCTGCTGATGGCCCTCGCCGGCCAGCTCGTCGGCCTGGAGCTGTGGCGGCTGCGGCTGCTGGCCGTGGCCATCTCCTATGCCCTCGGCCTGGCCGTTTTCTCACTCCTGCATCGCCGGCTGGGAATCGAGCGGCTCCGCGCGCTCGCCCTGACGCTGCTGTTCATCCTCTCGCCCTACGTGTTCGGGCAGTCCTTCAGGCTCCTGACCGACGACCTGGCGCTGCTGTTCTCGGTGCTGGCGATCGAGCGCCTGCAGCGCTTTCATGAGACGGATCGGCTGGGACCGTTCCTGGCCGGGTGCGCGTGCGTCGCCGCGGCGATCCTGACGCGCCAGAGCACCGCGTTCCTGCTCGGGCTCGCGGCCCTCTACGCCGTTCGCCCACGAGCGACGCTCACCGTCCGCACGCGGCTGCTGGCGCTGCTGGCGGTCGCCCTGGCGGCGCTGCCCGCCGGCCTGCTGTTCCTGAACTGGCACGGGCTGGTGCCCGTCGGTGGCGATCCGGGCTCGTGCGGGCTCTGCCGCGCCAGCACCACCGCGGGCGCGGGTGCCCACGGGGGCGGGCTGGAGGTGCAGAGCGCAGAGCTGGCCCTGGCGACGATCGGCCTCTACGGTGCGGTGCTGTTCGCGCCGGTGCTGCTCGCCGGGATCCGAGGGCGAGCGTGGGACTGGCGGCGCTCGCTGCATGCCGGCGCCGTTCCGCTCGCGACCGTCAGCGCGGGGGCGCTGCTGCTGGTCGCGTTTCCGGCCCGGCCGGGGGCGCACGCCGCCGGGGACATCTGGAAGCTCGCGGCACGCCTGCCCAGCATCGACGGCAGCTCGCTGCTCTTCTGGCTACTGGTTCCACTCGGCGGGGCGGTGCTCCTCCTGCGCCTGCGCCGCCCGCCCCGGCCGTGGCTGGCCAGGGCGCTCCCCGCCTGCTTCCTGGTCTCCGCAGTCGTGATCCGCTACCCGTGGCAGAAGTACGTCGACCCTTTCGCCCTGCTCGTGCTGGTGCTCACGGTGCGCGACCGCGAGCTGCACCCACCCTGGCGGCTCGCCGGTGCCGCGGTCCTGGCCGTGGTCTTTCTGGGGTACGCCCTGGACCTCTCCTCGCACCGCTCGACCCCACCCGGCGCCACGGCGCCGATCTACCGTGGTGGTGGGCTTGATCGCGCAGCCGCTGCCTCGCTGAGCGGGCGCCACAGGAGCTCGATCGGGTGGTGGATCGGCAGCGGCCGCCCGAGCTCGCGCAGGTGCCCGTGCAGCTGCGCCGTGCATCCGGGGTCGTCTGCAGCAGTGCCCGCGGCTGTTCAACGGTGTCCCGCCGCAGGCGCTGCGTAGCTGTTGGCGTGCGCTAGAGTCGCAGCGCGTCGACCTGTGGCACGACAGAGTGACTTCCCGACCCGCAGCTAAGCGCTCATACAACCCGTCGCCCGGTTGCGCTCCCTACCAGCCACGGAATCTCCTGGGAGGGTTGAGTCGTCAGGCGACGCTTCAGGTGCACTACACCCAGATGATGGCTCGCGAGAAGGCGATCCTGGATGCACGGCTGGCACTTACCTCGGGCGACGTGCTGTCGGTGGGATGCGGACTGCATCCAGGCCGGCACCTGTTTCCGGCTCCCGCTTTCCGGCTTACAGCAGTGGACATCGATCCCGGTAGGGTCGCGACCGTCCAGCGAGCCGGAACTGCTGACGAGGCATTTGCGGGCGCCGCTGGCAGTCTCCCGATTACCTCGAGGTTTGATGTGATCCTGTATCGCCTCGTGCTTCACCACATCGCGTACCACGGATCCATCTCACACTGTTTTGCTGAGGCGGCACAGCTGTTACGTCCTGGGGGGGTGATGGTCGCAATCGAGCCGGGTCTTTGGCATCCCATCGGTGCGCTGCTGCAGCTCGCGAATCGACTGGGTTGGGCTACCTTCCTGCACGGGACCCCGGACGACTTGCCCCTTTCGCCCCACCAGCTCATCAGTGAGGCGCGCGCTGTGGGTCTGCGCCCAGAGCTACAGGCCGTCACGTATACGTGGCGGCGCCTGCCGCCGCGGATACAACAAGTACTCCAGCCGCTTGACGGTCTTGGGTCTCGACCGCGACCTGCGCTCTTTGGACACACGTTGATGCTCATCGCGCGCAAGGAGGGGGAGTAGCGTATGGGCAGCCGCGGTAGCGACTTACGCGCCGTTGCTCAGCGCTGCGGGGTGGATCCTCGCTTCTTCCGTCGCTTTCGGTGGATCAGCAAATCAAAGAGGGTACGGCGAGCGGGACACTCGATCGGTGCTTATCCGCGTTACATACTCTTCGACCCGGAGGTCGACAACTTTACCTATGAGCTGGCAAATGATTCAGAGCTTGCTCGTTGGGTCGCAGTGGTCTCCAACTCGGCCTTCAGCCAGGCAGATGCGCTCATCAAGGAGCCGCTCCACGACTACGAGTTGAGAGATCGGTTACGCAAAGCCACGGCCAAGCATCCTCTTTGGAGCAAGCCACTTCCGCCGTTCGGGAGGCGCCGTGGCTGGTACGCGCTGGTCCGCGCGCTGGCCCCTGCGCTTGTGTTCGAAACGGGGGTTCACGATGGTCTTGGCTCCTTGCTGCTTCTGCGGGCTCTGGAGCGTAACCGCGAACAGGGGCACCCCGGTCGCCTCATCTCGATTGACGTCAATCCTTCGAGCGGTTGGTTGGTCGGAGCACATCCGCAATGGGAGCTTCACGTAGGTCCCAGTCGTACCTTACTGCCAAGGCTTCTTGCCTCAGTTGATGAGGTCGGTCTCTTCATCCACGACAGTCTCCATACCTACGCGAACGAAAAGTTTGAACTCAGCATCACCGCAGATCATCTTGCGGACAAGGGAGTGCTTGTCACGGATAATGCACACGTCACCGGCGCTTTGACGGAGCTATGCGAGCAGCGTGCCTACCAGTTTTGTCAATTCCGCGAGAGGCCAGTTGATCACTTCTATGGCGGCGGGGCGATGGCTGCGGGATTTGGCTGAGGCGGTCGGGCAAGGGGTTGGTAGGCCGGCGCCAGGATGCGAGAGCGAATGCGCTATCGGGAAACGGTGATCCGGACCTGGCGGCTGAAGACGGTGTAGCCCGCCGGCAGCAGGTTGTCATCGGCGGGATAGGTCCAGGTCAGGCGCACGGTGCCGTTACTCGGGAACGTGACGCGGGTGTCGAAGTAGCCGTGGGCGTCGGTGATCGCCGCGCTGCCCACGGTGGTGTAGGTCTGGCTTCCGGCCGGGGCGAACTGGATCTGCACCGTCTCGGCGTCGGCGGGCACGTCCTGGAGGGCGAAGTACGCCGGGCGCACGCACCCCCAGACCTCGAGGCCCCTCCCAGGGCGGGCGTGGGTCACCGGCAGGTACAGCGGCAGCCGCCAGGCGCTGTAGGTCGCCTTGGGCAGGCCCCGCCAGCTCATCAGGCCGCTGGCGTAACCGCCGTAGTCGTTGGCCCGCTTCGGCGCCACGGGGTCACGCAGCAGGTACTGCATGAACGACTTCAGGCGGGGATTGCGCCAGGAGATGTACTCGGCCTGGTTGAGGAAGGCGGCGGCGGTGGTGTCCGAGACGTACGGGTCCCGGCGTGTGTGGCGCTTGGGCGGGCTTGTGATGTACCCGTACTCGGTGTTCCAGATCGGAAAGTGAGTCCTTAAGCCGTACGCGCGCTGGAGGCGGTCAAGCGTCCGGGCGAGGCGGCCGACGTCGGCCAGTGAGGCGTAGTCGGGATCGTTGGGCGCCTCGAGGTTCGGCGGGTACCAGCGTGAATACGGGTGCACGGCGAAGCCGCTGCCGGCGAACAGGGCGGGGTGGGCACGGCGGAAGGCCTGTGACCCCGCGCGGCCCGCCGGGCATCCACGCGCCGTGGCGGCGTGCCCTCGCAGCGCCCGGAAGCCCCCGTCGACGCAGTACAGCGTGCGCAGGAACTGGAGCGGCTTCATCTCCCCGAACACCCCGAAGGGCGGGACGCCGTGGGTGCGCACCGCCGGGGCGCCGCGTGGCGCCACCTCGCCGAACAGGATCGTGTCGTTGCCGTGGCCGGTGACCTGGAGGGCGCTCCAGCCGGCGTCCAGCAGGTTGCGGTAGGTCAGCGGGCTGTGCTCCGTGCTCAGCTGCCCAGGTAGCCCCTGCGGTGCGAGGCTCGGCCCGAAGTTGGGCTCGTTCCAGATCGACCAGAAGCCCACCGCCGGCAGGTCGGCGGGATTGCCCGGATCGAGCGTGTGGGTGACGGGGTCATAGTCGCCGCTGTAGCGCTCGCCCACGGCCCGGACGAAGGCGCCGAAGTCGGCCACGCGCGGCTCCCAGCTCGGACGAGGCTTGTCACGGGGCGCGCCGGGACTCGTGGCCCACAGCGGAGCTCCTCCGACGACATCCAGGTTCACGGCGATCCCCTGACTCTGGGCCTGGGTGATGGCGTTGTCGTAGGGCGCCCAGACGGCGTCGGGGTAGGCGCCAGGGTCGGCGGCGTGGAGATGGCGGGGCCGGCGGTGGGACAGCGGCGCGGGCGCGACGTGGCTCCAGGGCAGGGACAGCCGCACCTGGCCGGCACCGAGCAGCCGCAGCTTGGCCAGCGTGCCGGTCGGGTCGTTGACGAGCCCCGGCTCCGCGAACATCGCCACCTGGTCCGAGGCGGCCAGCGCGGCGGTGCAGGACGCGCTCAGGGCGCACGCCAGAACGAGCGCGCCGAGCGCGAGCCTGCGCACCACCTGCATCTACCGGATCGTCACGTTGGCCAGACGGCTGACGACGGTCGGGCCATCGGGGTACCTCCAGGCCACCCGGACGAAACCGCTGCCCGGAAACGCCAGGTGGGTGACGAAGTATCCACCGGGGTCGTGGATCGCGACCTTACCCACGTTCACGAACGGCCCGCGTGCCCGCCGGGCGAACTGGATCGCGGCGGTCGGCGAGGCGGGATAGAAGTGCTCCGGACGCACGGCGCCCCACACCATCAGCCGGCCTCCGCGGCGAGCGGAGTCGGTGGGCAGGAACAGCGGGAGCCGGTAGGCGTCGAGCATCGGCCCCTTCGGGCGCCCGGTGGAGGACTCCAGGCCGCTGAAGAAGCCGCTCGGCCCACCGATCACCGGGTCGAACAGCAGGTACTGCATCCAGGTGGCGATCCGCGGGTTGCGCCAGGACAGGTACTCGGCCTGGTTGAGGTACAGCGCCGCCCGGGTCGGGGAGGCGAATTGCCGGGCACCGGGGGGGCGGGTCACGTAGCCGTACTCGTTGTTGTAGATCGGCAGCCGCCGGTGGGAGCCGTAGGCGCGCTGGGCCCGGTCAAGCGTGCGCTGCAGGCGCGGGATCTCCGAGAAGGCGACGTAGTCGGGGTCGCCCGAGGCCTCCTGGGTGGGGGGCAGGCCCTGGGGGTAGGGGTGGATGCCGAATCCCGTGGCCGAGAACAGGCCGGGATGCTGGGTGCGGAAGGCGTGCGAGCCGGCGGCCGTGGTGGGGCAGCCGACCGCGCCCGCGGCGCTTCCGCGCAGCTGGCGGTAGGACCCACTCAGGCAGTACAGCGTGCGGATGAACTGCAGCGGCTTGGTCTGGGCGTACTCGCCCGGCAGACCGTCGCGATGAGTGGCGGTGACCGGTCCCGACAAGCCCCGAGCGGCCAGCTGGCCGATGACGATGGTGTCGCGGCCGTGCGCGCTGGCCCGCAGCGCGGTGAAGCCGGCGTCGACCAGGCCCCGGTACATCGACGGGGCCACGGAGTCCCGGGAGCCGTTGACGGCCTGCGGCGCGAGGTCCTCGCCGAAGTTGGGCTCGTTGAAGAGCTCCCACGCGCGCACGAAGCGGCCATAGCGCAGGGCAACGGCGTGGACGAAGTCCCCGTAGGCCTTGGCCGAGAGCTTCCAGGCGAAGTGCCGTCTCCGCGCGTCTGCCGGGATCCCCGGCCCGTCGGCCCAGTACGGGGTGGCGCCGGTGATCAGGAGGTCAAGGGCGATGTGCTGGGTCAGCGCGGCCCGCACGACAGCGTCGTAGCGGCCCCAGGCATAACCGGGGGCGTTGGGGTTGGCGGCGTCGAAGTTCGGCTTGGTGAACGAGTTGGGCCTAGGCGCCACGGTGTCCCAGACGACGGTCAGGCGTACCATCCCCACGCCGAGCCGATGCAGGGTCGCCATCGTGTGCTCGGGATTGCCGAGCAGGTTGGTGTCCTCTTGGAACAGCGCCACCTGGGCATGGCTGGCCTCGGCGGGAGCCGCCTGCAGGGCGAAGGGTGCGATGGCGCTCAGCGAGAGCGCCAGCGCGACGGAGAGCCGCTTGACTTTGAGCATGGTCAGGTAACCCCCTGGCCGGGTGCGAGTTGCGGCGTCGGTCCGGGTGCGTTGGCGCTCTGCGAGTTTCATGCTGATCGAAGATCCTCCGCGTGGGGGAGACGAGCTGGCTCTGCGCTGCCGCCGGGAGCGTAGCGAGCCGAGGCGACGCGCTCGCCGGCTCAACCGGAGCTCAGCGAGGCGATCCGGCTGTGGATCTGGGGACCTTGGGGCGTACGCCACGCGAGGCGGACCTGTCCGGTGGCGGGGAGGCGCACGCGGATGTCGAAGTAGCAATTCTGCGGCTTGCTGATCGCGACCGTAGCCACCGTCCGGAAGGCCCCCGCCGGCCCCGCCCGGAACCCGATCTGCGCCGGGGCGACCGGCCGTCCCGGAGGCACCGCGTAGCGAGCCGGCCGCACGCAGCCCCAGATCTCCACCGTGCCGCCGCTGCGTCCGGCGGCGGGGAGGAACAGCGGCATCCGGTAGGCGGCAAAGGTGGGCTTGGGCGTTCCGTCCTTGAACAGCAGGCCGGTGGCGAAGCCGCCGCTGGCGTTCGCATTCGCCGGGTCGGTGAGCAGGTACTGGTCATAGGAGCGGATCCGAGGATCACGCCAGGAGAGGTACTCAGACCAGTTGAGGTAGAGCGCGGCCACCGCCGTCGGGGTGGTGTGGGCGATCGTCTCCGGAGGATCGGTCTGGTAGCCGAACTCGGTGGAGTACAGCGGCAGCGGGGGGAAGCTGCCGTAGGCGGCTCGGGCACGGTCGAGCGTCTGCCCCAGCCGCGGCAGCGCCCCCAGATCGGCGTAGTCGGGCTCGTCCGGAGTGGTCGCGTTCGGCGGCCCGCCACCCTGAGGGTAGGGATGGTCGGCGAAGCCGGTGGCAGCGAACAGCGCCGGGTGCGCAGCGACGAAGCTTGTCGAGGCGCCTGCCGTGGGGCAGCCGCGAGTGGCCGCTGCGGCTCCCGTCAGGCGCCGCAGCGTGCCGTCCACGCAGTACAGCGCGCGGACGAAGCGCAGCGGCACCATGCCAGAGAAGTTGCCGGGGCTGTCTCCGGTGGTGATGCCCCGCGGCGCCGTCTCGCCGATCAGGATCGTGTCGCGGCCGTGGCCGGTGGCGTGCAGCGCCGACCAGGCCGCGTCCAGCAGGTTGCGATAGAGCCGCGGGGAGACCTCCACCTGGGAGTGGTGGGTGGCCTGGGGAGCCAGGTCGACACCGTAGTTGGGCTCGTTCCAGATCGACCAGAAGCCGACGTGGGGCAGCGGCGCCGCCGACCCGGGAGGCCTGAAGGTCCCGCCGTAACGGGCGGCGAGTGCGTGCACGAACGCGCCGAACTCCCGCGGCGAGGGTCTCCAGGACGAGTAGGGGCTGCGCGGCGCCCTGGGCGCGGTGGCCCAGCGAGGGGCGGGCCCGGACACCGTAACGTCGAGATCCACTCCGCGCTGCCGGGCGGCGCGCACGATGCCGTCGTAGACTGCCCACGGCGCCGGGGGATAGGCCGCCGAGCTCATAGCGTCGAAGCCCGCCGGGCGGCTCCGCGCCTCCGGGGCGGGTGCGAACTGGCGCCAGTGCAGGACGACGCGGACCCGCTGCACCCCCAGGGCTCGCACCTGGTCAAGGGTCCCGCCGGGGTCGGCGAGCAGGCGGGGGCCCGCGTCCTCGAGGATCGACTCCAGGTCAGTCCGGTGCGGGCCGGCGATGGCGCCGCCGGGACCCGATGAGCTGCAGGCGGCCAAGCCGAGCAGCAGTCCCAGGGCGGCGAGCGACAGCACCAGCGGTCGTAGGAGGGTCCGCGGCAAGCGGCGCAGAATACGGCTTTCGCCTGCCCGGAAGCTGATCCCGGCCCTAGACTGCCCGCGATGATCCGCGCCCGCCGCGTCCTCGCCCTCGCGCTGCTGGTGTCACTCGGCGCGCTCACGGCGGCGATGGTCAGCCCGACGGCGGTCCCGGCCGCCGTCGATCCGGCCGTGGCCGACTGCAACGCGCACGGCCGCCTGAGCGGTCACTACACCGCCGCGCAGCTGCGTAGCGGGCTTACGACGATGCCAGCCGACGTCAAGGAGTACACGGACTGCTTCGACGTGATCCAGCGGGCGTTGACGGCGCAGCTCTCCGGCGCCCACATCAAAGGGGCCGGCGCGGATAGCGGCTCGGGCGGTTCCTTTCTACCGGTGCCGGTGCTGATCGTGCTCGGGGTGCTCCTCCTAACCGCGGCCAGCTACGCCTTGGCGGCAGCGCGTCGCCGCGGGAAGCGTCCCGGCGAGGCATCGGGC
>JALYYW010000055.1 GCA_030946085.1 Actinomycetota bacterium | reverse complement strand
CCGGCGAGCTGCGCCACCTGGTCGAGGCGGTGCGAGCGGGAGCCGACGCGGTGCTGTGCGCCTCGATCTTCCACTACGGCCATCACACCGTCGCCGAGGCCAAGCAGGAGCTGGCCGCGGTCGGGGTGCCGGTGCGCAGGACTGCCTGAAGCGGCCGCGGGCGCCGGTAGCGGTTGAAGCTGTATGTGTGCCTGGCGCTGGCGGGGGCCGCGGTTAGGCGGCCTCTTCCACGTAGCCCGCCGCAGCGCACGTATCGCAATACGCGGCCGGAGGGACGCGAGGCTCATAGCAGCCGGGACGGCAGCAGGTGGACGAACGCTTGGGGCGCCCCCGACCGATACGGGCGGCGGCGGCATCCTTGAGCTCCTCGCGCATGCGATCGAGCTCAGCAGCGTGATCCGCGCAGAACCGTCGACCGTTGAGGACCGGCTCCTGACAATGACTTCCACTACGACAACGCATAGACGAAACAGGGTATCAAACCCCGGCGCGTTACCGCCCGCGGGGGCGGCTGGGTGTTGTCCCGGCCCTGGCCCGCGGCGGGACGGGGTGCCGCGGGAGCATCTGGTAGAGCGTGCCGTAGCCGGCGAGGTAGAGGGCGCCGAAGTCGGCGATCACCGGGTTGAAGGCGCCGTCGGGAAACGAGAAGACCTGCCGGCCGGTGCGGACGTCGAGCCCGAGCGTGGTCCGGGTCCCCAGGTCGGAGAAGTACAGGACGTCGTCGATGATCGTGCCCGCCCCGGAGATCTTGCCTCCCGCGGCGTGCGTCCAGCGCACCGCCCCGGAGCGGGCGTTGAAGGCGTACATGCTGCCGTCGTAGGAGCCTAGGTACACGGTCGGTCCGATCCCGGGAGGATTGGCCACGGCCGCGGAGGAGTACACGTAGGCACCGGTGCCGGTGGCCCACGCCAGCTGGCCGGTACGGGCGGCAAAGGAGTACACGCGGCCGTCGGTGTTGCCGAGGTAGACCCGCCCGAACGCGACCGCCGGGGTGGCGTAGAATTCTCCAGAGCCGAAGCCCAAGCGGGCACCGGCGGTGCTGACCGCCCACACCTCGCGGCCGGTGATGGAGTTGAGCGCATAGGCGCGGCCGGCGTAGTCGCCGAAGTACAGGATCCCGTTGCTGAAGGCCGGCCCGCCCTTGACCGCGGCGCTGGCGTGGTAGGTCCAGAGACGGCGCCCGTCGCGCGCCCGCAGGGCGTACACCGTGCCGCTCTGGTCTCCGAAGTAGACCGCTCGGCCCCAGGCGATGGGCGAGGATTCGGTGCCGGCGGGGATCGGCCGCGACCACCGCACGCGGCCGTCCTTCATCGACAGCGCGACGAACCGGCCGTCGCCGGGATTCTGGCCCGCCCCCCGGTCGGTGGAGAGCAGGGGGAAGTACACCAGCCCCTGCGGCACCCCGAGCGCCGGCGAGGCGGCGGCGAGCGTGCCGATCTGGCGCTGCCAGAGCATCCGGCCGGTGCGCTTGTCGATCGCCTTGGCCGAGCCGTTGTCGTCGACCAGGAAGAGCGTGTCGCCGTAGATCACGGGGGGGAACTCCAGCAGCGCTCCGTCGTTGAAGGTCCAGCCCACCCGCAGCGGGGGGGCGAGGCCGTGCGCAGGGCCAAAGAAGCGCGTCCGGGCGGCGTCAAAGCCGTAGCGCGGCCACTCGAAGGTCTTCACCACCGGCCGCGGGGGCTTGGTGGTGGTGGGGGTGGTGAAGGACAGGCCCGGGTGGGAGACGTCGCCGGGCGCATGGAGCAGCACGAACGCCGCCACGCCCGCTGCGATCAGCGCCAGCACGGCGGCACCGAGGCTCCAGCGCGGCAGGCGCCGCGAACGGATTCTCGGCATGGCGGCCATGCTAGTGGCCTAATCGAAGACCCCGGTTACCTGCGCAGGCGGGAAGATCTCGGGGGATGGACGTTCCCTCACCGCCTGAGCTCCTGCGCCGGCTGCGCGCGCTGCCGGCGGGGCAGCAACTGCTCGATCTGCTGGGGGAGGACCCGCGTGTCCACCTGGTGGGCGGGGCGGTCCGTGACCTGCTGCTCGGGCGCGAGCCGTACGAGCTCGATCTCCTCGTGGAGGGCGACGCCGCCGCGGTGGCGCGGCGCCTGGGCGCCTCCCCAAGGATCCACCCGCGCTTCGGAACCGCGACCGTTGCCCTGCACGACGTGATCGTGGACCTGGCCGGCTCGCGCCGCGAGCGCTACCCGCATCCGGGCGCCCTGCCCGAGGTCGAGCCCGCGCCGCTGCGGGAGGACCTTCGGCGGCGGGACTTCACCGTCAATGCCGTCGCGCTCGTGCTGGGCGGCGAGCGGGCCGGCGAGGTGGTGGCCGTTCCCCATGAGCTCCGGGACCTGGGGGCCGGCGTGCTGCGGTTGATGCACGTGCGGAGCTTCCTCGACGATCCCACGCGGCTGCTGCGCCT
>JALYYW010000037.1 GCA_030946085.1 Actinomycetota bacterium | reverse complement strand
CCTCTTCGGCGTGGACCGCTCGGGACCACCGCCGGCGGCGACCCGCTCCGACCAGCCGCTGCGACCGTGGACGCTCCCCAACGCGATCGGCTATGTGCGTCTGGCCGCGATCCCGGTGTTCCTGGTCCTGGCGCTGAGCAGCCGGGACGGGCACGATGCGCCGGCGGTGGTTCTGTTCTCGGTGATCGCCGCCTCGGACTACCTCGACGGGTTCGTCGCGCGCCTGACCGGCCAGTTCAGCCGCCTGGGGGCGCTCCTGGATCCCGTGGTCGACCGGCTCCTGGTCGTCTCGGCGATGGTCGTCGTATGGCACTTCTCGCTGCTGCCGAGGTGGACGATCATACTCGTACTCGCCAGGGAGCTGTCGATGCTGGTGCTCAGCCGGTACGCGCTCGCACGGGGGGTGGAGCTGAAGATCAACTGGCCGGGCCGGATCGGCGTCGCGCCGACGATGGCCGCGCCGCCCTTCGCCATGGCCGGTGTGCACGCGCTGGCGCTCGTGCTGATGTATCTCGGCCTGGCGTTCGCCCTGACCGCGACCGCACTCTATATCCGCGATGGTCGAGCTCAGGTCCGGAGCGACAAACTCTCAAGCTCAGATTGACCCTATGAGATCCACCGGTATACTGCTCAGGCTTTCACACCACGACTCCCAGGATGGGGGAATCGCTTTCGCATGGACACGTTTCCGGACCTCGGCGCCCTTAGCGACGAGGAGCTGAAGGATCTCATCAAGGAGCTGACCGACGAGGAAATGGAGGTCTCCTACAAGCGCAGGATCCTTCACGGCAAGATCGACATCCTCCGCGCTGAGCTCGTGAACCGGTTGCGCAAGAAGGACGAGAGCGGGGAGCTGTCCATCTCCGGCGCCGACGTCCAGCAGCTCACGGACATCCTCTCCGGGCGGGTGCCCGGGGCGGACATCGAGTAGTCCGGGTCCCGACCCGTGGCTCAGCACTGCCAGGAGTGCGGCTTCGCCAACACCGGCGGCGCCAACTACTGCCAGCGCTGCGGTGCCTATCTGGGCGCTGCTGAGGCGAGCACCGGTGCCACCACCGCCTCCTACCGAGTGGGGGAGACGGGTGAGGTGGAAGAAGTCGAGCTGCCCGAGGTCTCACGCGGGGCAACGCTCGTGATCCGCGCCGGCGGCGGACGCGCCGGGGAGAGCTTTCCGCTGGACGGGGATCGTCTCACCGTCGGCCGCCGGCCCGACAGCGACATCTTCCTGGACGACGTCACCGTCTCCCGCGACCACGCGATCCTCGTCCGTCGCGGCAGCGACTACTACCTGGATGACTGCGGGTCGCTTAACGGCACCTACGTCAACCGCCGGCGGATCGAGTCCCACCGCCTGGGCGACGGGGACGAGCTCCAGGTCGGGAAGTACAAGCTGGCCTTTCTCAGTCGCTGATGGCCGCCTCGGAGACCCGCAACCCCGAGATCGCGCTGCCAGAGCCCCGTCCGGAGGAGGACGAGCGGCCGCGTCCCAAGGCGGTCACGATTGGTGCCGTGTGCAAGGCGCTGCATCAGGAGTTCCCGGACATCTCCATCTCCAAGATCCGTTACCTGGAGGACCAGAAGCTTGTCTCCCCCCGACGCACCCAAGGTGGCTACCGGCTCTACACCCAGGGCGACATCCAGCGGCTGCGGACGATCCTGCGGTTGCAGCGCGACGAGTTCCTGCCCCTGCGGGTGATCCGCCAGGAGCTCGCCGGCGGACGCTCCGAGCATGAGGTGACACCTCCGGGAGAGAACCGCCCCCTGCGACGCGCCAGCGTGTCCGCGCGGGATCCGGGCGCGATGTACTCGCTGGCCGACGTGGTCGAGGAGACGGGCGCCGAGCCCAAGCTCGTGCGCGAGCTGGAGGATTTCGGCGTGATCAAGGGCGAGACCCGGGCGGGCGTGCGTTACTACGACGAGACCGAGCGGGAGATCGTGCGGGCCGTCTCCGAGCTGGCGCGCTACGGGGTGGGGGGCAAGAACCTGCGCGTGTTCCGCAGCTCCGCGGACCGGGAGGCACAGCTGCTGCAGAGCATCCTCGCGCCGGCACTGCGCTCGCGCAACCCCGACCGGCGCAGGGAGGCGATCGAGGCGCTGGAGAACCTGGCCTCGGTGACCACGCACCTCAAGCACCTCCTGCTGATCCGGGACCTTCGCAAGATCGCGACCTGAGGAGCCGGCGCGATGGCCGTGGACCTGCGAGCGCACGTGCGCGACATCCCCGATTTCCCCCGGCCCGGGATCGTGTTCAAGGACATCACGCCGCTGCTGCTGGACCCGGAGGCGCTCGACGCGGCGGTGGCCAGGCTGGTGCAGTTCGCCCGGCCGCTGGGCATCGAGCTGGTGGTGGCCGCTGAGGCACGCGGGTTCATCCTCGGCGGCGCACTCGCCCGCGGGCTCCGGGCGGGCTTCGTCCCGGCACGCAAGCCGGGCAAGCTGCCCCACGAGACCGTCAGCACCGAGTACGCACTGGAGTACGGCATCGACGCCCTGGAGGTCCACGCCGACGCGCTGGCGGGCGGGGCGCGTGTGCTCGTGCACGACGACCTGCTGGCCACCGGCGGCACCGCCGAGGCCGTCTGCGAGCTCGTCACCGGACTTGGTGCCGAGGTCGTCGCTTGTGCCTTCTTGGTGGAGCTCTCGTTCCTCAGGGGTCGAGAGCGGCTGGCGCCCCATCCCGTGCATTCGCTGGTGCAGCTCGCGTCGTGACGCGCGTGCGCCGCAGCCGGGTCCTCGGCGTCCCCCTGGAGCAGGTGTGGGAAGTGGTCGCCGACGCACACCACCAGCCCCGCTGGTGGCCTGGGGTGCAACGCATGGAGGGCGTCAGCGACGAGGCCTTCACCCAGGTGCACCTGACCAAGAAGGGTCGCCCGGTGCGGATCGACTTCACGGTCGTGGACTCCGAAACCCCCCACCGGCGGGCGTGGAGGCAGGAGGTCGAGGGGACCCCTTTCGAGCGGGTGCTGACCGAGGCGCTGACCGAGATCCAGCTGGAGCCCGAAGGTGAGCGGACCAAGGTGACGATCGAGCTGCGCCAGCAGCTGCGGGGCTACTCCCGCACGGGCGGGTTCATGCTGCGGCGGGCCAGCCGGCGCCGGCTGGAGGAGGCGCTTCAGTGGCGCGAGCGGGCCTGCGGCGGCGACCCGGACGCCCGCTGATCCCGGCGCCTCAGCCGGCGATGCTGAGCGCGCCCTGCAGCACGACCTTGCCGGGCGTGCGGGGCTTGGGCTGGCCCTCCAGGGTCACCAGCAGCTGCTTGTAGCGGGAGGCTCCGGGGGGGAGCAGGCCCATCGTCTGCAGCACGCCGTTGGCACGCACGCCGGGGTTGATGAATCCGAGGATGCGGCTGTCCGAAGGCGAGTTGTAGAGCCACACCGCGTAGGCGTCGTGGCGGCTGTTGGCCGCCACTCCCTGACCGCGGACCAGGATCCCGTACTGCCCACCCTGCTTGACGACGATCGCCACGCCGCCGATCTTCTTGCTGCCGGTGGGCGAGGTCAGGTTCACCTGGGCCACGGGCCGGCCGGCGCCGGTGGCGGGGGTGGTGGCGGCGGTGCTGCCGGGGGTGGTGGCGGTGGTAGCGCCGGGGGACGTGGTCGCCGCCGTGGGCGTGGGGGCGCTGGCCTGGGAGCTGGTGGAGCTGCTGGAGTCACCGCTGGAGAGGATCACCGCCAGGGCCACCACCACGATCACGGCCAGCAGGCCGATCAGGATGGCGCCGCCCACTCGCGAGCTGGGTCGCTTCCCGGCCAGGCCGTCCGCGGGGGCCTCGAGGCCGAGCTCGGGCGGGTCGGGCTCATACGGTGTCCGAGGCGAGGCATCCCGTGCCTCGGCCCCGGCGGGCGCGGCGATTGGAGCCTCGGTCGTCCCCCGGGAGCCTGGTCTGGAGCCCGGTCGCCGGGTCGTGGGGACCGCCGGCGCGGCGGAAGCGCCCGCCGGGATCTCCGGCAGCGGCTGGCTGGCCAGTGGCGCCAGCTCGGAGGCCACGACCCGGGCCCAGGCCCGCTCGCCCGCCGCGCGCGCCAGCCGCGCGCGGACATCCTCGCTGACCCTCGCCGGCAGCTGACCCAGCAGGTAGTCGGTGATCAGTGCGCGCCGCCCGGGGTCGACCTCGGCCTCGGGGCCCAGCGCGTCCAGTGCCGACAGCGCGCGCTCGCGTACGGCGGCGCGATCGATCGACAGCAGCGCCGCGATGTCGTCATAGCTCCGGCCGCGCTGGAGCACGAGTTGCAGCACCGCACGCTGGTCTGCGGGCAGGCTCTGAAGAGATGCCATTCGCCGGTAGCCTAGAGAAGCCTGCGGAAGGATGGCGCCGTTATCGTCCTGGCCGACATGGATCCCGCGTTCTCCCTCACCGCACCGTCGGGATTCGACGGCCTTCTCGGCGTGGAGCTGCTCGAGGTGGGCGACGAGCTGGCTCGCGCCCGGCTACCGGTCCGCGAGGAGCTCAAACAGCCCGCCGGCCTTGTCCACGGGGGGGTTTACGCCTCCATCGCCGAATCCCTGGCCTCGGTCGCGACCGCGCTGGCCGTGCTCGGTGAGGGCTCGGTGGCGATGGGCCTGGCCAACCAGACGAGCTTCCTGCACCCGATCACCGCCGGGACGATCCACGCCGAGGCCCGTCGCCGCCACCGCGGTCGTACCACCTGGATCTGGGACGTGGAGGTCACAGACGACCAGGGACGGGTGTGCGTTCTGACCCGGATGACAATCGCCGTTCGCCCAGAGGCGCGCATCTAGTTCCGCTAATCAAGCGCAAGCTGCCCACCAGCGTGACCATGAACAAGCCCAGCGCCGCCACGTCGAGCAGCTGCGGCACTCACCGACTTTTGCAGGCGATTTGTCGTAACCACCCGGTCAGCCAGGCGGGCGGCATGCGAGAAATTCGCACCAGGACACCCGCGAGCCGGTAGCGTACGGAAAGTTCGACCGGTGCGCGGCATCAGGTGCGGTCGGCTCCGTGTGAAACACGAAGAACGAGCGAACATGCGTAGACCCTCTCCGGCCGCGGCGATCGCAGTCCTCGCCCTGTTCTTTGCGCTTGGCGGCGGCGCATTTGCGGCAAGTCGCTACCTGATCACGAGCACGGGCCAGATCAAACCGAGCGTGCTGCGTCAGCTCCGCGGGGCCGGCGGCTCGCGGGGACAGGCGGGACCGCGCGGACCGGCCGGGCGGCGGGGGCCGGCTGGGCGGCGAGGACCTCGGGGTCTTCATGGGCAGCGGGGACCGGCGGGGCCGACGCGGCTTTCGACCCTGGTCGAGGTCGCGAGTTCGCAGGTGCCGGTCGCGCCTAACGCCTCCCAGGCGGCCACTGCGACGTGTCCCCCCGCTGACCGCGCCGTCTCCGGAGGGTTTGCCGCGACCGGCGCCACGGTCACTTCCTCTACGCGTACCGCCGCTGCGACCGGCTGGACGGTGGCGGCAACCGCGACCGGGTTGTCGGGCGGAACGGTTCAGGCTCTTGCCTACTGCGCGGCGGTGGGCACCGCAGTCACGCCCTAGGTAGGACCCCTCTCGCCCCTGATTGGGCTTGCCCCAGTGCCGGGAGGGTGAGCAGAGCGGGGAGAAGCACTCCCCTCCTCACCGCTGCTGGTGGCCGGAGCGCTGCTGGACGAAGACGCAGTATCTGAGAAGGCCGACGCTGATCTGTGCCTCAGCGCGGGCGGCCCAGACAGCGGCCGGGCGAGTGGTGATCCCCGTGAACTCCGCTGGCCCGCGCCGTGTGCGGGTCGCTCAGCGGGCCATCTGAGGGGGAAGTCTCGTAGCATATGGCTGGTGTGGGGGTGGCTATGGCGAGCACCGGGATTTCCCCTACTGCGCGTGCGCGGCATCCCGGTCGAGGCCCACTGGTCCATCGCGATCCCGATCTTGGCCTATGCCGGACAGCTGGCCTCGACCAGCTACCTGGGCCGCTACCCCGAGCTGTCGAGCACCACGATCATGGCGATGGTGATCGCCTCGGTGCTGCTGGCCCCTGTTTCAATTCTGCTTCACGAGCTGGGACATTCCTTTCAGGCCCGGCGCGAGGGGCTGCGCGCCGAGAAGATCACCCTTTGGGGCCTTGGAGGGGTGGCATGGATCGGGGCTCCCCGCTCGCCGGCCTCGTCCTTCCGCGTGGTCGCGGCGGGGCCGCTGGTCTCTGCGCTGCTTGCGGCGCTCCTCGGAGGGCTTGGGTGGCTTGGGGGGCGCGTGGGATTGCCAGAGCCCGTAGTGGGAGTCACGGTCCTTCTCGCGCAATTCAACGCGATCACGTTGGCGTTCAACCTCCTGCCGGCCTTCCCAATGGACGGCGGTCGCATCTTGCACTCGCTGCTGTGGCGGCTGAAGGGTCTGGCGTTCGCGTGGGCCTGGGCGACTCGTGCTGGTATCGCTGTCGCGGCCGCTGTGATCGCCACCGGGGTCGTGGTTCCATTCGTCGCGGTCTTGGCGGCACCCGCCGGAGGCAATCTCGGCTTCTCAATAATGTTCACCGGCGCGGTCATGCTGTGGATGACGTTGGCGTCGCGGACGGCGATCCAGCGCAGCAGCAGCGGTCCGCGAATCCCCGTGGTGGGCGACCTGTTGGAACTCCCGGCGGCCGGGCACCAGCTGCCGGCCCACACGACGATCGCAGAGTTCCTCGAGACCACAACAGGCTCGCAGGGGTATGGGACCTGCGCCACCCGGGTGGTCGACCACGGACGCGACCTGGGGGTCATCTCTCCGGGCCTCGCCAGCCAAGTCGCCGTGGATCAGCGCGCCCAGACGACGATCGCGGAGGTGACCCTGCGTGAGGCAGACGCGGCCGTGCTGGAGTACGACACCCCGGTCGAGGAGGCCTTTCGCAGGCTGCAGGCCAGCTCAAGGCGGGGCATCGTGCTCGATCGCAAGCAAGTGACGGCGATCATCCTGCTCGCAGACCTCGCTGACGTGCTGCTACGCATCAGAGACCACGAGCGTAGATGAGCGCCGGTGCACGCCGCTAGGAAGGAGAACGCGCCGAGCGGCGCCGGCTGAGGGGGTCTCGGGTGGCGAGCGCCCGGCACGATGCGGGATCCGGAACACTCGATCGAGCAGCCGCGCGGCTGCCCTGCTTTCGCGGCTCTGGTCAGCCTGACGTGGCCCGCCCGCGGGTCGGTGGCTGTGGTCTTGGCCGAGCACCTCTCACCGGCCCGGGGCGCCGTGTCCGAGCCACTGCTCGGCGAACTTGCTCAGCTGCGGGTCCGAAGGTGAGCTCACCCGCACCATCCGTCCCCAGGCCAGGCCGATCAGGCCCCCGGTGCGGGGGCGGCGCATGGTAAGGACCGCCTGTCCGGCGGCGGCCAGTTGCGGGGTGAAGGAGTCCGAGAGCTGGCGCGCCAGCCGCGCCAGGCCGGGCGGCGGCTGCGGTGTCCCGTAGGCGATCACCACGTCGCCCACCTCCAGCGCCTGCAGCAGCTGATCGTCGCCGAGCATCGCTCCGTCGTGGACCACCGGCTCGGGAATGTGGGCACCGCTGGTGGGTGGCTCGGAGTTGTAGACCGGCCGCAGCTCGCCGGGACGCAGATGCGCGTGCCCGAGGTCCGGGACTGCCCGACCGATCACAGCGGCCCCGGCGCTGACGCCGGCCTGGTCGCGCCCGGCGAAGAAGCCCGACAGCAGGGCGATCAGGCCCACCGAGAGCGCCAGCGATGCGAGCGCGATGGCCACGCGCTCCAGGGCCGTGCCGGCGAGCTTCACCGGGCGGCACGCGCGGATCGCCGCGCTGGTGCCCGCGTCCGTCGCCGTCTGGGGCTGGGGGAGCCGGTCGCGACGGCCACCAGCTCCTCGATCGCACCGGCGAGCTCCTCCGCCAGCACCTCGACGTCGGGAAGCGCGTCGCGGTCGGCGGTGAGGCCGAAGTTCAGCTGGCCGTCGTAGCTCATGATCGCGATACCGAGCGCTGTGTTCTCCGCCAGCGGGACCATCGGGTACATCGCGTCGAGCTGGCGGCCGAGCAGGTACAGCGGGAACTGCGGCCCGGGAACGTTCGTGACCACGAGGTTGAAGAGTCGCTGGCGCGCCTGCAGGCGCACCGCCTGGGCCATGATCGTCGGCGGAGCGAAGCCCGAGAGCTGGGTCAGCACCTGCGCGCCGACGGCCTGACCGGACTCCTTGAGCCCCACCATCGCTTCGCTGACCCTCCGCAGCCGCGCCACCGGGTCGACCATTCCGACCGGGAGCGGCGCCCACATCGCCGCCACCCGGTTGCCAAGCGCTCCCCGCTCCAGGTCGGCGCGGACCGACACCGGCACCATGGCCTTGAGCTCGATCCCCTCGGTGCTCTCGCCGCGCAGGCGCAGGTACCGTCCCAGACCCCCGGCTACGGCAGCCAGGACGACGTCGTTGACCGTCCCGCCGAGGACGTTCTTGACCGTCTTGAACTGCTGGAGGTCGCCGCGTATCCACGTGAAGCGCCGGTGGGGCCCGATCCTCACGTTGAAGTGGCTCTCCGGCGCGGGCTGGAGGCCGAGTCGCGCCAGCGCCCCGATCCCGCCCGCCACGGTGCGCAGGCGCCCAGCCACCTGCCGTGGGCCGCGGAGGGTGCGGCGAACCCCGCGGACCATCTCCCCGGGCACCGTGGCCCGCTCCAGCAAAGCCTCGCCCAGCAGCTGCGCGCCGCTGGGCAGCGGGCGGGGCACCCACTCCTGCTCGGGGGGCGCCACGGGAAGCGGGTCCGGTGAGGTGTCGAAGAGCACGGTGGCGATGTCCACGCCGGAGATGCCGTCGACCAGTGCGTGGTGGGTCTTGGAGAGCAGCGCGAAGCGCTCGTCGGCCAGTCCCTCCACCAGCCACAGCTCCCACATGGGACGGTCCCGGTCGAGCGCCTGCGAGAACACCCGCCCGACGAGGCGCCGGAGCTCGTGCTCGCCGCCGGGCCGGGGCAGCGCCGTATGGCGGAGGTGATAGGTGAGGTTGAAGTGAGGGTCGTCGGCCCACACCGGTCGTCCCTGGCCGAGGGGCACGAACGCCAGCCGCTGCCGGTAGCGGGGAACGAGGTGCAGACGCGACCCGATCGCCTCCAGCAGCTCCCCGTAGGCCGGGGCCGGGCCCCGCAGCACGGCGCAGGCGGCCACGTGCATGTGCGTGGCGTCTCGCTCCAGGTGCAGGAACGAGGCGTCGAGGCCCGTCAACCGATCGGGGTTGGCCACGGGCGGATTATGCCGGGAGCGGGATGGGCGCGGCTCTGTGCGCGGACTCACAGTCACAGGCCGGCCGGACTGCCAACCTCCGCGAGTCGTAAATCGACCTGCCGAGTCATCCCTGCCCGGTGCAGGGATGAACGGGGGACCCATCGCCGGGCGAAGCGGAGCTTCGTCCGGATGGGGCGAATCGACCGCCCGGTAGAACGCCGGCGGCGGTCGTAGCGACTGCGCGGAGCGCCTCGACGATGAGGCGCTTCAGAGCAGCCGCGAGCCCGTCAGCTAACCCCGTAGGCGCCCGGTCGACGTCCAACAGGAGGTCCTCTCGTGAGGTCCAAGCTGATGCTGCGCGTCTCGCGCCCGGTGTACCTGGGCGCGGCTGCGCTCATGCTCGCAGTCCCCGCCACCGCCGCAGCGCTCGCCGCCGGCCAGGCCGATGCCCGGAGCGCGATCCAGATCACCCTCGCCCCGCAACGGGCCACGTTCGGTCATCCCGTGACGGTCAGGGGCAACGCCACCGCCGTCGAGGCCCGCAAGGTCCTGCAGTTGCAGTTCAAGCCGGCCGGCAGCGCCACCTGGCGGGCGCTCGTCCGCACGACGGTTCGCGGCGACGGCTCGTTTCGCTTCGCCGCCCGGGCGGTCCGGTCCGGTCTGCTGCGGGTGGTGCCGGCGAGCGCTGTCGCGGTGCCACGCTCCCCCGCTGAGGTGCCGGCCGCCTCCGCGGACCCGAACGCCGCGGTCAGCGCCAGCCGCGCCCAGGCCCTCGCCGTGGCGGCGCGCTTCAACCTCTCCCCCCGCGCGATTGCGGTCCTGGCGGGCCAGCGCGGTCACGTCCGTGGCCGGCTGCTGCCCGCCGTGGCAGGGCGTACGGTGCGCCTGGCGACCCGCGGCGGGGGTGGCTGGCGCACGCTCGTCACCGCTCGCACCGGCGCGCGGGGTGGCTTTGACCTGAAGCTCCCGAGCTCCGTCGAAGGCCGTCGCTGGCTGCGCGTCGGCTTCGCCGGCGATCGGGCCAACGGTCGCGCGAGTGCGCCGGCGGGCAACGTCACGACGTTCTCGCAGAGTGGCGCCTCGTGGTACGACGACGGCGGCGCCACCGCGTGCGGCTTCCATGCCTTCTACGGGGTAGCCAACAAGTCGCTGCCGTGCGGCACCCGGGTCACGTTTCGCTACGGCGGCCGCTCGGTGACGGCGGTGG
>JALYYW010000024.1 GCA_030946085.1 Actinomycetota bacterium | reverse complement strand
GGCAAACAGCGACGAGCGCGGGTTCAGGCTCCGGGCGCGCCGGTAGGAGGCAACCGAGGCAGCCGGGTGGCCGAACTCGGCCTGCAGGCGTGAGAGGACCAGCCAGGTGGTCCAGTTGGCGGGCTCGTCCCGGGTGGCGTGTCGGGCCGCCACCAGGGCTTGGGGCAGCTGGTGCTGGAGCTCCTCCACCAGCGCCAGCTGGACCTGCGCGGAGCTGGCTCCGGGCTCCAGCAGGGCCGCCTGGCGAGCTGCGGCCAGTGCCTTGGCCGGATCGCCCGCGGTGGCCGCGGACTGACTTCGCCGGACGGCGGTGGCAGTAGCCAGCGGGACGGCGATGGCAGCCAGGCAGCCGAGCGCCAGCAGGATCGTGCCGGCCCGCAAGGCGATCCCGCGCTGCGGCGCGGGCACCGGCGCTCCCCACCGGATGCGCCGTGCCAGCACGGCCGCCGCCAACAGCATGAACGTGGCCGGCAGCGCCGGGACCTGCCAAATCCAGTCAGAGGCCGCGGCGAGGCAGAAGGCCACCATCGCGGCGGCGATCCCGGCGGCCAGGGTCCCATGCTCGTGGCGGGAGCGTGCCGCCACCACCGCGGCCGCGAGGCAGAGCGCCAGGAACCCCACCAGCAGCACCAGGCCGACGATCCCGACCTCCGAGAGCGTCTCCACGTACAGCGAGTGCGCGTTCTGTACGTAGCTCTCGTAGGGAGCGCGCGGCAGCCATAGGAGCTGATAGGTACCGGGGCCCGAGCCGGCCAGCAGGTGGCCAGAGGTGGCCTTGACCCCCACCTTCCAGTAGTCGTAGCGGCCGTTGCCCGAGACGGTTCCGAAGCGGCTGAGCGAATCGACACCCAGCGCCGAGGCGTTGACGTTCTTGAAGTTCCGCCAGGCGTCCGAGAGAGCGCCGGGCACGCCGGCGGCCAGCGCCACCGCCACCGCCACCGCGATCGCGACAGCGAAGCCCGTACGGGCCTGGCGTGGGGAGACCACCAGCACCGACGGCCGGGTGGCGTGGCGAGCCAGCAACCCGATCCCGACTTGAACCAGGGCCACGCCGGCGCACACGAGGATGACTGAGATCAAGAGCGACTGGCCCTGGTGGCGCGCGGCGGCGTTGGCGAGTCCCCGCTCGATCGCCGCTCGGTGATGGGCGCCCGCGACCAGCACCGCCCCGCCGGTGGCGGTGAGCGCGATCGTCAGCAGCTTCGGCAGCCGGTCCTTGGCCAGCACGATGAAGGCCAGCGCCGCGGCTGCGCCAGCGAGGGCGCCGCCGCGGGAGAAGGTCAGGTAGCCGCACAGCAGCAGCACCGGGACGGCGGCGGCCGCGGCCGCCTGGGCCAGCAGGCTGCGAGCCGTGCTGGCTACGCCAAGCAGCAACGGCAGGCCAACGGCGAGCACCGCCGCCAGCGCATTCCAGTAGTTGAGCGGCCAGGCGAGGCGGCCCGCGGTCCCCGGCAGGAACGACGATGTCTGCTGCGCCGTGGCGAAGAGACCGGGCCGCAGGCGCGAGGCCAGCGCCAGCACCGCGACCAGGGCGATCGCGGTGGCGACCGCGGCGGCGGTGTGGCGGAGCGCGCGGTCGCGGTCGGGCAGGATCGCGATGCCCAGCACGAGCACTCCGAGATAGCCCGCCACCAGAGAGAGCTGCGCGAGGCTGCGCTCAGAACTCAGCGACCAGGTGCCAGCCAGCGCCGTCCAGGCGACGAAGCCGCCGAGCAGCGCCAGGGCCCACCAGGCGGCGCGCGCCGGACGGGTGCGCGGCAGCAATCCCCAGGCGGCGCCCAGGAGGACGATCCACCACGCCACCATCGCGGCCTGACTGTAAACGACGACGTCGTAGCCGCCGCCGTCGATTGACAGGTACAGCACAATTGAGCCGGCCAGGACCCAGACGCTGAGCGCCCGAGCATCGGGACGCGGAATCATCCGGGGACTGAAGCTGGCGGAGCGCCCTGCTACCGATTCCATCTCAAGCTAGTACGACGGACGGGGGGGCAAAGCTGACGCCTGCGACCGGTCAGGCCCCCCAGGTGAGGCTCGTCTGGCTCCCGAGCTGGGCCCGGAGCGTCGCTCGCCCGCGCAGCTTCAGCGTCGGCGCGAACACCTCCCCAGCCTGCACACCGAGCCGGCGCAGTGTGCGCCAGCGGCCGTGGTCCAGGACTTGGATGGAGAGCTGGCCGGGAGCGGGGGCCCGGCCCCACGCCAACACGCGGGCGTGGCCCAGCCGCTGGACCACGAACGGGAAGCGGTAGGCCACGGCGGCGGGCTTGGGGGCGCGGGAGAGGAAGTAGACGCCCGCCTGGTAGGAGTCGGCGTAATCGGGGATTGGTGGCGAATCGACGATCTGCAGCCACAGCACCGTGTCGACCCCCTGTCGCCAGAGCACGTACAGCGACTGCTCCAGCCATCGCGCCTGTCTGGCGATCGGAACGCCGTGGGGATCCGGAGGCGAGCTGTCCCAGGAGATCTCCGTGACCCAGAGGCGCTTGCGGGTGCGCGGGAGCACGTGCCCGTAACGCTCTGCGGCATGGAGCACCCGTGCCAGCTTTCTCACGTCCGGCACGGCGGCATCGTCGGCGTTAAAGGCGTGCTGCAGCGGTCCGCCGGTGGCGTAGGGATGGTGGGAGAGCACGTCGAGATGAGGCGGATCCGGACAGCTCGTCGGGCGCAGCGCCGATCCCCGCAGGCAGAACAGCGAGCGGTCGAAGGCCACCGGCTGCATCCGCGCGCCACCGGGCCCGTCCCCGTAGGGCGCGGTGCCGCCGGTGACGACTAGGTTTGACCCTGAAACACTCTTGACCCCGCCATAGAAGGCGTTCAGCAGCTGCCGGTAGATCCCCGGGCTGGCGGGCTGAAAGCGACCGTGGGAGCGCGTCCACTGCGGCGAGAGGTAATAGCCGAGGTTGGGCTCGTTCCACGCCTGCCAGAGACCCACCCGCGGAAGCGGTGCGGAGAGGGGGTAGGCGCCGTCGTAGCGGCGGGCGGCCGCGGTGGCAAAGGCCGCCAGAGCGCGCGGATCCGGACGCCAGGTTCCCGGCGTGGCGTTGGCCGGGCGGTGCCGCCCCTGCGCCCAGGCGGGCGCATCGAACACCGTGAGTAGGACCCGGAGCCCGCGCGCGCTCAGCTCCCGGACCGAGGAGTCGGTCGCCGCCCAGTTGTAGCCGTGGCTGCCGGGGTCGCCGGCATTGAATCCGCGGGGGCGTGCGGGGGCCACCTGCGCCCAGTCGAGGTTAACGCGGACGATCCCGGCGCCATCGCCGACAGCGCGACCGATCCAGGGGATCCGCGCCGGGACGCGGATCAAGCTGAGCGCCGGGTCGCTGCTGAAGCCAAGCGCCAGCGGCCGGGTCGCCCCGGCGGGCGCCGCGGCCAGCAGCGCGGCGGCCGAGAGGCCAGCCAGCCAGAGCAGCAGCTCGCGGAGCATCCCTGACCGATGCAGCCTCACCGTCGGGTGCTCAGGTCAGACGGCGGCGGCGGGCCAGTGCGATCATGGCGATCCCCAACGCCGCCACCGCCAGGATCACCGGCAGCAGGACCTCGAGTCCCCCGCCGCCGGTCGACCCGATGAAGGCCTTGGCGACCGCACCGAGGGGCGAGGATCCGCTACCCGTGGGCGATGCTCCGCCGCCCCCGGGACCGGTGTGAGGACCGTGGCCACGCACGGTGGCGCCACCCGGGACCGTTCCGGCGGCGAGCGCGGCCGCTGCGGCACCGTCGCGACCATGAGCCGCGAGCGCCTTCAGGGTGGCTGCCGGCAGCGCACCGGATGATCCCCCGCCACCAGGGCCGCCACCGAAGCCACCCGAACCGCCGGCAGCACCGCCGCCTCCGGGGCCTCCCGTGCCGCCACCATTCGGGTGCACTGTGTTGGTGGGCTGGTTGCCGTGGGCGGTGGGTATGCTCTCCACGTACTGGTTGATGCCGGAGTTGCCCGGCGGGGCCACCTTGCGAGTCGCGGCCTGGGCCGGAAGCGCCGACGCTCCGATCAGGAGCAGCGCACACAGCAATGTCTTGAGAGCAGGGGAAGAGATCATTGTGGGTACATACGTGAGCACGCGGTCAAGGCTGACACGTGGCTCCCCGGGCGGCGCAACCCATCCATCGTTTCAGGTCCGCGCGCACGCTGTGAGCGCTTCTCGGGGCTGGCCGGGCTGGCGGTGGGTCCTTCCCCGCCTGCTTGGTAGTGGCTGGATCTCTCACCGCGAGAACTCCCCACCCGCGCCGCGAGGCGTGCCGCGGGCACGGCGGGGCGCCGGCTGCTCGCTCCGCTTCAGTTTGAGCACGTAGTCGGCCATCCCGGGCACCGCGAAGCTCAAGCGCTCCCCTTCGCCCACAAGCGTTCCCCGGTCGATCAGCCGGCCGCGGTAGACCGCCACCGCTGAGGTTGGTCTCCCCAGGCTGCGGGCCACATCACCTCCTGTGACGGGGCCGGCGGTGGTGCTTTGAACCTCGGCCAACGCCACCAGATACTCCCGCTCGCGGGGGGGTGCCTGCGTCCAGCGCCGCGCGTAGAGCCCCCGCTCGAGCTGGATGCCGGCGCTTTGGGACCCCTGCTCGGCGGCGGCGAGGGTGATCTGGCGCTGTCCCTTGCTCGCCCGCCACGCGTGATGGCCGTAGAGCTGAATCGCGTAGGGGTAGCCGCCCGTCTGCTGTGCCAGATAGTCGAGCGCCGCGCGGTCGAACGGGCGCCCGACGGCTGCGGCTGGCTCGGCCAGCGCCCGCACCGTCGAAGCCTCGTCCAACGATCCGAGCTCGAACCATTCCGCGCGCTCGAAGTACGTCGGCAGCCGATCTGGCTCGCGCAGTGACGCCAGGCCCGCGATCACGGTGACAACCGGCCACTCCTCAGCCATCGCCTGCTGCAGCACCGCGCCGAGCTGATGCAGCTCGGCGCGCTCGGCCAGCTGGGCTTCATCCACGCTCAGCACGATCCCCGTGTCCCGCTCCCTCAGCTCCGCGGCCAACGCTCCCAGCTCGCCCACCATCCGCAGCCTCGGCTCGAGCTGCGCTTCGGGTTCCCGGGCGAGGCGCACTTCCGCTCCGATTCCGGGCAAGTTCCCACGCAGCACCATCTCGCTGGCTCTCATCCGGCGCTCACGCGGCGCCTGCGCGATCAGCCGCGCAAGCTCCCGGGCCCGCAGACTGAGCTCCTCGACGAGCATGCCGGGTGAGCGCACCTCCACGTGCAACCTTGCGAAGCCATGCTCGGTCCCCGCGCGAGCGGCGATCTCGGCCAACAGCACGGTCTTGCCGACTCCCCGCGCGCCAACGACCACCAAAGGGGTCGGTGCCCGGCGATCCAGCGCGGCCACCGTGATCGCCTCCTGGGCCTCCTCCAGCACCCCGTCGCGGCCAGCGAGCACCGCCGGCTCGAGCGCGAAGCCCGGCCGGAACGGACTCGCCAGCCGCTCAGACACCATTAACGAACGATAACATGGCTAACAACGGTTAACAAAGGATAACAGGAATATCAGCGGCTAACAGAACGGTTACCTGCTTAACGGCGATCTCTCACCGCTCCGTCTGCCGCCGCACGATAACCCCGGCCTGCGGCGTGACCCGCGGTCGCTCAGCGCTCTCCCCGCTGGCGGACGGTACTGGCGGTTCGCCAGGCGGATGGAGCTGGACGTGATAGAGACAGCGGCCTTCGCCCCGTTTGTCGTCAAACGGCTCGGCCGCACCGGCCGGAGCATCGACGAGGCTGCGCTTGGACCGGATCTTCGCCACCACGGGAACGGCCACCGCCCACCAACGGCAGCTGCTGCAGTCGCTGGCCGCCGAAGAGGGTCATCCGCTGACGAATGCCTACCGCCAGCGCCACGGTCTGCCACCGGCCTCCAGCGTGCAACGGGCGCTGCTCAGC
>JALYYW010000023.1 GCA_030946085.1 Actinomycetota bacterium | reverse complement strand
TCCTCGTTCTCCATCACGATCACCGCAACGTGCCGCGGCGGCCCGCCCGGTACGCGGGCCCGCGGCGCCGGATGGGTCTGGGCTGGCAGCTGCCGGGCGGCGGCCCCACACCCCGCGGCCAGCAGCGCGATCGCCGCGGCGATCCATACCGCACGCGCACCCCGCAGGATCCCGAAGCGGGCGCTCACGCCGCCGGGTGTGTCGCCGGGCTGTCGGTCAGGACGAGGGCCGAGCCCGTGGCCAGCGCCACCGGGCGCCCGTCGCCGTCGTGGACCTCGGCGGTGGCGACGGCGGTCCGGCGGCCGATATGCACCACCTTCCCGCTGGCGTGGGCGATCCGGCCGTCGGCGCGCAGCGGTCGCAGGTAGTTGACCTTCAGGTCCACGAGGGACAGCGTGGTGCCCGCGGGCAGGCGGGTCGCGATCGCGCCGCTCAGTGCCGCGTCCGCCAGCAGCGCCACGAAACCGCCCTGTACGCGGCCGGCGGCGGGGGCGCAGAACCACTCGCTGGAGGGCATCGAGAAGCGAGCCCGACCCGGAGCGGCCTCCTGCACGATCAGGCCGGTGAGGTGGTGGATGGGCGGCAGCGGCAGCGAGCCGTTCAGCTGCGCCCGCAGCACCTCCAGGCCGCCGCGGGCCTGCCGCACCTCCTTGCTGAGCACCAGGCCCCGGGCTGGACGCAGGTGCGGATCGGGATCTCGATCCTGCTCCTCGTGGCCTTCCGGGCGCGGCTCGGCGGGGAGCGACGGCGGCACGGGAGCTGGAGACAAGGGGGCCTGCAGGAAGCACATCGAGCTGCCGTGGGCCAGGAGCCGGCCGTCCTCGTCGGTGACGGTGACCTCCGCCAGACCGATAGTCGGCTCCAGCGCGATCAGCCTTCCCGTGGCGGTGAGCGTGCCGCCGGGGCGGATGGGGGAGAGCAGGCGCAGGGACAGCTCCGAGGTGGAGAAGGGCGTGGCGGCGGGCAGCGCCGTCTGGATCGCACAGGCCACGGCGGCATCGGCGGGGATGGCGATCGGGCCGACGGAGATCGTGCCCGCGGAAGAGGCCAGCCACTGGCTGAGCGGCATCTGGAAGGCCGCGATGCCCTCGCCGACGGCGCTCAGCCGCAGGCCGGTGAGCCTCGACATCGGCGGCTGGGGAGCCTGGCCGGCGAGCATCGCCTGCAGCTGGTCACGGCCAGAGAGGCCGAACAGGGCCGGATCAGGGTAGCCGCCGCGCGCGGGCTCCTGCCACGCGCTCCTGAGCGGCGGATCGGCGCGCCCGACGGACGCGGAGCTCAGCTCGGTCACCGACCAAGTGTGCCAGCACGCCCCCCGGGACTCCTCCCAGGCGGTGTGTAAGCTCGTGCGCCATGTCGGTGCCTCGCCTGTGGTCCTGGAGGCTCTCGCCATTCGCGGCCAAGGTGCGGGTCGCCTTTGCCGAGAAGGGGGTGGAGCTGGAGCTGCTGGAGATCGATCCGCGTGAGCGCCCGAAGCGCCTGCGGGAGCTCAACCCCACCAACCGGGTTCCGGTGCTGGAGGTCGACGGGGTGGCGGTCCGAGAGTCCACGGCGATCTGCGAGTGGCTGGAGGACACGCATCCCGATTCCCCGCTCTGGCCCGCGGACGCCGGGGCGCGCGCCGCCGCGCGCGGGCTGCTGCGCTTCGTCGACGACGAGCTCACCGTCAACTTCTTCCTCTCGATGCGCAAGGAGGCCTTCGGCCTGGATGACTCCGATCACCCGGAGATCGTCTCGATCCTCCGTGAGCGGCTGGTGCGGCGCTGGTCGACCGTGGAGGAGTTGCTGGAGCGCTCCGACGGGCCGTGGATGGCGGCGAGCGAGGAGCCCTCGTTGGTCGATCTGGCCGCGATCCCCATGGCCGTGCGCCTGCCGGCGTGGAAGCCGGAGCTCCAGCCCTCAGAGCAGGAGCATCCCCAGACGGCAGCATGGCTCGGGCGCCTGCGCGAGCGGCCCTCGGCCGCCGAGGTCGATCGCCGCGGGCAGCCGGTGGCTGACTGAGGCTCCCGGCCTGCGCTCGGCGAGGCCGCCCGCCGGCCCGGGCCTTGATGATCGGGTTTCAGCGTGAGACGATGGACCCACCTCTCATGCCGGCGCTCGAGTTCCAGATGGAGCAGTTCCACGATCCCGACGGAGCGGTCCATCTGACCCTGTCGGGCGAGCTGGACCTGGCGGTGGTCGACCGCCTGGAGCTGCGCTTCGCGCAGCTGCAGGCATCCTCGGCTCGGGTCAGGCTCGATCTCTCACGGCTGTGCTTCATCGACAGCACCGGACTGCGCGCGATCCTGCTTGCGCGTCAGCGGGCCGGCCGAGGAGGGTGGGAGCTGGAGGTGGAGCGCAACGTTGCCCCGGCGGTCGGGCGCGTGTTCGCGCTCGCGCGCGTCGAGCCGTTCATCTGGCAGCGCCAGGGCTGAGCACGCGCGGGCGGGTCGGCTCCCGCCGGCGCTTCCTACACCCCTCTTATGCGCCTCTTCGCGCTGGCTTCGGGCCGGCCCTGATCATCTCCTCCATCGCCGGCCGGCACCTTCGGCCGGGACATCGACCTCAGGAGGATCATGAATCGCCCCACCACTCTCAGAGCGCTCACCACCGCCGTGGCCTGCGGAGCGGTGGGCGTGGCGGCCGGCATCGCCGGAGCCGCTGCTGCACCCACCCACCACGGATCGACTGTCAGGCGCAACGCGGCGGCATCGCTCACCGCCCCCCCGCACATGCGTCCCCCTGGCGGAGGCCCCGCAGTCCACGAGGATGCGGTGGTCCTTGACAAGGCGGGCACGGGCTTCATCACCGCCACGATTGACAACGGCGTGGTGAAGTCGCTCAGCGGTGACTCGCTGACGATCACCGAGGGCTTTGGCAACGTCACCTACAAGACCGTGACGCTGACGATCCCCACGAACGCCACCGTGATTCGCAACTTCAACAAGGCGACCCTCAGCGACCTGAAGACCGGCGACCACGTCCACGTGGCGCAGTCCAGCGAGGGCACCACCGTGTTCGCGGACGATGGCACCCAGCGTCCGCCGCACGGCGGCCAGGGCCACTTCGGGCCGCGCGGTCCGGGTGGCCCGGGCTTCGGCGGCCCCGGGTTCGGCGACGGTGGTCCACCGCCGATGGGTGGCTGATCCGCAGCCCTGTCAAAGCTTCCGTCCGCTCACCCCCTCCCCGGACGGAAGGCGTCCCCGCGCCCACCGAGCGTCCCGGCCTCCTCGGCCGGGAC
>JALYYW010000155.1 GCA_030946085.1 Actinomycetota bacterium | reverse complement strand
GCGCCGAGCAACGCGAGCAGCAGCAGGCCGAGCGCGTGCACCGGGACGCCGCGCGCGGCCGCGACGACCGGGTCGACGCTCGCGAACAGGAGTGGGCGGGCGATCGCCAGCAGGACGACGATGATGGCGGCGGCGATCAGCGCACCGAGCCTGGCGTCGGCGGCGCCGAGGCCGAAGATCGAGCCGAACAGCGTGTGCACTCCGAGCAGGCCGTTGCCGCCCCCCGGCCCCGAGCGCAGCAGCGCCAGGAAGTACACGCCGAGCCCGAGGACCGCCGCGAAGGCAACCCCGATGGTGAGGTCATCGGGGAGCGAGCGATCACCGAGCGCACCGAGCATCAGCGCGATCAGGATCGTGCCGGCGAACAGTCCGATGCGGATGTCGATCCCGGCGGCCGCCGCGGCCAGCGCGCCGGTGAAGGCGACGTGACTGAGCGCGTCGCCGGCGAAGACCTGGGCGCGCAGAACCACGAAGTAGCCGATCAGCCCGCTGGCGAGCGCAATCGCCGTGCCGGCCAGGAACGCATTGCGGACGAACTCGTGGGCAAACATCAGGCTGCGGTCTCGGCCGCGGGGACGCGGCGGCCCGGCCGCGTCGGATGCTCGATCACGGCGCGGGCGATCCGGGCCACGGCGTAGACGCCGAACGCGAGCGCAGTGATGTAGAAGCCGACGGGGTAATTGGAGAAGTAGGCGAGCGCCAGCCCGACCCAGGTGATCGCCGTGCCCAGCAGCACGGTCAGGAGGAGACTCGCGCCGATCCTCGGGGTGATGGCCTGCGCAGTCGCGGCCGGGGCGACGAGCAGCGCGAACACCAGCAGCGCGCCGGTGATCTGTGCGGTGGCCGCGACCGCGAGCCCCAGCACGACCAGGAATGCGAGCGAGAGCCGGCGGACCGGGACGCCGCGGGCGCGAGCCACCGGCTCGTCGATCGAGGCGAACAGCAGCGGGCGGCCCACAGCCGTAAAGAACCCCAAGGCGAGGACGCAGGCGATCAGGAGCACGAGGATCTGCCCGCGGGTGATCCCGAGGAAGTCGCCGAACAGCAGGTTCTCATAGCCCCCGAGCACACCTCGGTAGAGGCTGAGAAACACGAACCCGCAGGCCAGTCCGAACGCCTGCACCGCTCCGGTGAGCGCAGACTGCTCGCCACGACGCGCCCGCCCGCCCGCTCCACCGGCGCCGATCGCGAGCGCGCACGCTCCGCAGAAGGCGAAGTAGCCGCCGGCAGCCGGCAGCCCCAGCAGCAGCGCGCCGGCCGCGCCCGGGAATGCCATCACCGACAGCGTGTGTCCGGCGAAGCTCTCTCGGCGGAGCACCATGAACCAGCCCCCCACCCCGGCCATGACCGCCACCACGGCCCCCGCCTGCAGCGCGTTGACCATGAACGGGAACGCAGTCAGCTGCCGGAAATCCGACACCAGATCGACGGACACACCCGCAATCGGCAGGCCGCTAGCGATGTTCATGCTGCTCGTGTCGGTCGCTGTGATGCGCCGGAGCTTCGGGCAGCCCGACGACTACCAACCGGCCGTCGGCAGCCTGGAGCACCTCGATGGGAACGCCGTAGAGACGGCTCAAGGTCTCCGCGGTGATCACTTCCCGGGGCGTGCCGACCGCCGCACGCCCGGCACCGAAGTAGACGACGCGATCGAGATAGGAGAGCAGGGGGTTGACGTCGTGTGCGACCAAGAGCACGGTGACGCGCTCCTGGCGGCAGACCCTCGCCAGCAGCGCGGCGACGCTGGTCTGGTTGGGCAGATCCAGGCTGTCCAGCGGCTCGTCCAGAATCAACGCCCGCGGGCGGCTGATCAGGGCCTGAGCGATCAGCAGCCGCTGCTGCTCACCCCCCGAGAGCCGACCGATCGGCCGGCTTGCGTACTCTCCGGCGCCGACGAGATCGACGACCTCCTGCACCCGGTCGCGTCCCGCGCGCCGCCACGGCAGGCCCCAGCGGGTGCCGTCCAGTCCGAGCCGCACCAGGTCGACGCCGCGGATCCGGACGCTCGCGTCGAAGTGGCGGCGCTGAGGGAGATAGCCAATCTGGGCGTTGGCGCCCCCCGGTTCGTGGCGCAATATCGACGCGGCCCCGGCGGCGAGCGGGAGCTCGCCGAGCAGCACCCGGAGCAGGGTCGTCTTGCCGGATCCATTCGGCCCCAGGATCGCGGTGAACTCTCCCTCCTGAATCGCGAAATCCACACCGCTCCACACCGCACGGCCTCCGATCCGCGCCTGCGCCTCCTCCAGGCGCACTACCGCGGTGGAGGACCCTGGCGGCTGATTGGATCTGCCCTCGGACGCCACCGGCGCCGCGTCGGGTGCCCGCGGCGAGATCATCTTCCGGTCGCCTGGTGGAGGGCCCTCTGGAGGTTCTGCAGCTCCGCGACCTGCCATTGCTCGAAGCTAGCCGACGCCGGCGAGAGTGTTTCGGTGATCGCGGCAATCGGGATCCGGGCGGCGCGCGCACCCTGGTTGACCCGCTGCACGTCCGGTGTCACGTTCTGAGGGTTATAGACCCAGAGCTTGATCAGGCGGTGCTGGGCCTGGGCGTCAACCGTCTGCTTGTCGGCGGCGCTCACGTCGCTGCCCTCGGCGATCGCCTTTGCGAAGGTGTATGGCGTCAGCAGCTTCAAACCGAGCGCCTGTCCCAGCGGCTGGAAGATGCTTTCGCTGTAGCCCACGGGCACGCCGCCGTAGCGAGCCCTGATCGCCCGAATCAACCCGTAGTACGGCGCCAGATCCCGGGTCTCGAACGCCGCCCGCTGCCGGTTGAAGTAGGCGCTGTGCTGCGGATCGAGCCGCTCGTATTCAGCCACGATCTGTTCGATCACCCGGCGCACCGAGGCCGGCGCGTACCACTGATGCGGGTTATCTCCCTCCCGGAGCCCGAGCAGCTTCCCGACATCGAGCACCTTCCGCGAGCTCGACGAGTTGGCGGCGATCAGCTTCGACGCCCACGCGTCATAGCCGATTCCGTTGACGATCGCCAGCCGTGATCTTGCCACCGCGATCGCGTCAGAGGCCGTCGGCTCATACGCATGCGGATCGGTACCGGGGTTCACGATGATGCTCCGCACCGCCACCTTGCCACCCCCCAACTGGGTGGCGATGCTGCCCCAGAAATCCTCCGCCGCCACTACCTGTAACCGCCCCGCAGACGAGCCGCCGACCACATCAGCGCTCCCACACCCAGTCGGCAGAGCGGCGCACCACAGAAGCACCAGCACCACCAGCGGCGATCTCACCTGACCACAATATCACAAGAATGAGATTTAGTCTCGTTCTATAACCCGGCCGCTCGGCGTGGGCGCCCTGCCGCTCAGCCGCTGCGCAGCGCCTCGGTGGGACTCAGTCGCGCCGCCTTGCGGGCCGGATAGAGGCCTGCCACAGCTCCGATCAGCACTCCGGCCAGCGGTGCGCCGATCAGGGCGTAGCCGGGAATCACCATCGGCTGATCCTGAGCCAGCGAGTAGACGAGGGTGGCAACGGTACCGAGCAGGAGTCCAGCGATGCCCCCGAACGCGGCCAGCAGCGCCGACTCGGTCAGGAACTGCGCGGCGATATGCCCGCGGGTGGCGCCCAGCGCCCGCCGCAGCCCAATCTCTCCACGTCGCTCGAGTACCGAGATGACCATGATGTTGGCGATCCCGATCGCCCCCACCAAGAGCGCCACCGCTCCCAGGCCCAGAAGCAACGTGGTGAACTGGCCCTCGGCGGCCGCCCGGGCCTCGAGCGTGTCCGAGGGCCGGCTCACCTGGACTCCGTCGGGGGTCTGCGGGTCGGCCGTCGGTGCCAGCAGGCTGGCGACCTGCGAGACCTGGTTCACGTTGGTGCGGACATAGATCTCCGAGGCGTTCGGCTGGGAGCGAAACCTCTGTTCGGCGACCGGCAACCCGATGAACGCGGTGCTATCGAGTCCGGGATCGAGCGTCACGGGCGCCATGATCCCGATGAGCGAGAACCAGGTACCGCCGAGGAACACCTGCAGGTGACCGCTGGCGCTGGGAATCTGCAGCAGCTGGGCCGCCTGCGCGCCCAGCACCACGGTGGGGAAGCTCTGGTCCGAGCCGCTGAGGAAGTGCCCGGAGGCGAGCTGTCCGCCCACCGTGCCGAGCAGTCCCGGATCCGCAGCATCGACCCCGATGCCGCCCGTCTGCTCCGCCGGGACAAACGGGGTTCGCCGCAGCGTAACGCCCGACACCGCATAGACCGCGGCGGATCGCTGCACGGCGCTCATGTGGTCGATGGTGCCGGTGGCGGTGGGGGGCAGCGCCTCGTTTGCGCCCAGGAAGGTCTGTCCTGGGGTGACGGTGAGCAGGTTGGTACCCAGGCGATCGATGGTGGCCAGCAGATTGGCCTGGCTCGAGGCCGAGACCCCCACCACCGCCACCATCGCCCCGATGCCGATGGCGATGCCGAGGGCGGAGAGCGCCGCCCGAAGGCGACGGGTGCGCAGCCCCAGCAGCGCCGTTGCCAGCAGCTCTCGCAGTGGCAGGCTGGTGGTGCGCGGAGACCGAGCGGCGACCGCGCTCACCGGAGATCGTCTCCCACGATCTCGCCGTCCTGCATCTGCAGCTGCCGTGGGAAGGTCTCCGCCACAGCACCGTCGTGGGTGATGAGGACGAGCGTGGCGCCGTCGTCGGTCAGCTCGTGCAGCAGGCTCAGCACCTCCCCCCCCGCGCGGGAGTCGAGATTGCCCGTCGGCTCGTCGGCCAGGATGATCGCCGGGCGCTTGGCGATCGCGCGCGCGATCGCCACCCGCTGGCGCTCGCCGCCGGAGAGCTCCGGCGGGCGATGAGTGACCCGGTGGGCCAGTCCGACTCGATCCAAGGCCTCCGCGGCTGCCTCACGCCGTGCGGAGGTCGACGCTCCGGTGTAGAGCATCCCGGCGGCGACGTTCTCCAGCGCGGTGACCGCGTCCTGAAGGTGGAAGCTCTGGAAGACGAAGCCGATCTCGTGAGCGCGCAGCGCCGCCAGCGCTCCATCCGAGGCGGCCATGACGTCCTGGCCGGCGACCTCGACCGTCCCGCCGCTGGCCTTCTCGAGCGTGCCGAGCACGGTCAGCATCGTCGTCTTGCCCGATCCCGATCGCCCCACCACCGCCACGCGCTCTCCGGCGTCGACCTCGACCGAGACCTCGCGCAGCGCGTGCACGCCGCCCGGATACTCCTTGCTCACCCTGCGCAGGCGCAGCGCCGGGGAGCTCATCCCTGCGAGTCGGTGACCTGGAGCCCAGGGTAAATTCCCGAGCCGGATACCTGCACGTAGCCCGCGGCGAACAGGCCGGGGGTAATGGCCAGCAACCGCCGGGGCGCAACGGCCTCCTGTATGGCGTACCCGCCGCCGGCGGTAGCCAGCAGCGCGGTCACCGGTACCGACAGCACGCCCTTGGCCTGCTGCTGCTGGAAGTTCACGCTCACGGCGGCCTGATCGAGTCCCCGCATGCGGCGATGCCCGTGCAGCGTGATGGTCACCGGCACCGTGGAGGTCGTCGTGCTGGAGCCTGAGCCGCCCGCGCCGCCCGCGCCACCGGCGGCTGACGAGCTTCCGGAGCCGCCGGAGC
>JALYYW010000154.1 GCA_030946085.1 Actinomycetota bacterium | reverse complement strand
CCGCCGAGCACCCCGACGGCCTCGGCGATCCAGCTCGCGCCCGTCACCGCCACCGGCATCAGCGCGACGACGGCCGCGATCACCGCCGTTCCCAGCAGATCGCCGTCGATGTCCTCGCCCCTGCGCAGGTCCAGCACGTCTGGCAGCGCCCACGCGATCAACAGCGCCAGGGCGGCGCCGGGCGCACCGAGCACCACCGGCACGGCGTAGGCGGCGGTGGCGGCGAGCGTCCCGGCCACGCCCCCGACAACGAACAGGACGACCACGGCGACCTGGCCGTGGCGGCGTCCCAGCAGCCAGCCGTAGAGGGCGATCGTGCCCAGCACGGCGAACGCGTAGCCGGTGTTGTCATAGACGAACGGCGCGGTCAGTACCCGCCACCACTCGCCGCCGGGCTTGCCGGAGATCCACAGGTGCTCGGGCCCGAGCGAGGTCCGGAACAGCAGCGTGCCGACGAGGCCCGCGACCAGCAGCAGAATCGCCGCCAGGGGCCGAGAGTCGCCGCGGATGCCCGGGATCTCGTCCCGCCGCAGCCGCGGAAGCCCCGGCGCCGGGGAGCGGCGGCGGCGGCGCTCGGTGACGCGCCCGTCGCGATCGATCTTGGGGGCGCGCTTGCGCAGCCGGCTGCCGCAGTACGGGCACTCGGTGATGTAGGGGCTCACCTCTGAGCCGCAGCTCTTGCAGATCACGAACAGGTCGGGACCGCCGGCGCTCACGATCCGATTGTAGGCAGCATCCCCACCCTGCCGGGCCACGTCTGCTCTGCCGAGCCGCTACTCCCTGGTGGCAGCCACAATCTCCGCCATCACCTCGCGCAGATCGTGGTTGGCCTCGTAGACGACGACCTGACGGGCGGCGCCGTTGCCCCGCCCCAGCAGATCCTCCACAGCGTCCAGCTCAGCCGCGGAGCCGAGCTGCTGGCAGTGCTCCCTTACGCGGTCGATCAGCCGGCGGGCCAGCTCTGCGGTGGGCACGCGCTCGGCGCCGGGCAGATCCACGAGCTCGCCGCCGAGTCCGTGTCGCGCCGCCAGCCACTTGTTCTCGTCGAGCATCTCGAACGGGTAGCTCGACAGCTCCGCGCCGGAGTCGAAGTGCTCGGCGAGCTCGTGCACCAGGCCCTGGACGAGCGCGGTCAGGCCGAGGGTGTGCTCGACGCGCGTCTGGCCGTCCATCACCCGGATCTCGACGGTGCCGAGGTTGGGGTGGGGACGGACGTCGTACCAGAGCCACGTGTAGTCCTCCATCACGCGGGTCTCCGTCATGAACTCGATCCGCTGGCAGTAGTCATCCCAGCCCTTGTAGGTGGGCGCGGTCCCCACGCGCGGGAAGGCGCGGAAGATCGGCGTGCGCACCGAGGCCAGGCCGGTGTGGTCGCCGCGCCAGAAGGGCGAGTTGGCCGACAGACCGAGCAGGACGGGCACGTGGACGCGCATCCCGTTGGCGACGTGAATCGCCTTTTCGGGGTCGTCGAGGCCGACGTGCACGTGCATGCCGAAGATCAGCTCCTGGCGGGCCACGAAGCGCAGCGCCGAGACCAGGTCCCGGTAGCGGGGGCGGGCGACGATCCGCTGGTCCTCCCACCTGGCGGACGGGTGGGTGCCCGCCGACCCGATCGCCAGGCCCTGCTCGGAGGCGGTCCCGATCACCTGCGCGCGCAGCGCCCGCAGCTGGCCCCCGGCGTGCGCGATGTTGGTGCAGGGCTCGGTGGCGATCTCCAGTACCGACTCCATCAGCTCGGGCTTGATCTCCCCGGCGGGCGAGGCCTCCAGCAGCGTCTCGATGGCGTTGACGAGGTCCAGCGAATCGGCGTCGAGGATCATCATCTCCTCCTCGATGCCGATGGTGAAGGCAGGGCCGTCGAAGTGGTGGCGCACGATCCCGAGGCTACGGGTTCGCCACACGCCCGGCCGTCGCGGGCGCGCGGAGCGGTGCGGGCCCCGCTGAGCGGCGGCCCACGAGACATAACCCGGTTCTCAAGGGCTGGTAGGCTCGGCCCGGTGGCGATGAAGATGCGCCAGAGCCTCGCGCAGCTGGAGCAGGAGTTCCGGCAGGAGACGCGCGACGACCGCAACCGCAGGGAGCACCTGCGACGGGTGGCCGCCGTGCGCTCGCGCCAGCGCACTCACGCGCGGGAACGCAAGCGAACCTCGCTGCGCTTCTGGCTGCTCGTGCTCTCGCTGGTCGCCACCGCCGTGATCGTCGCGGTGGCGATGTTCGAGTCGCTCTACTACCTGCTCGGCTAGCCAGCCAGTCGGGATCGCTTCTGTTCGTAAAGGGCATGGTCAGCACGGATTGTGAGTCTCTGGAGGTTGTCTTCGGGATGAAGCTCGGCGAAGCCCACGCTGATTGACGCCACGGCCTGGGTTTGGTGCAGGGTGGCTACGATCTCCTGAAATCGGCTGCGGGCGATGGCCGGGGTACAGTCCACAAGCGCACAGACGAACTCGTCCCCCCCGACGCGGACGAGCGTGTCATAAGAGCGCAGGTGCGTCTTGATTGCGTGGGCGGTGTCGCGCAGCAGCCCGTCGCCGGCTGAATGGCCTTCACGGTCGTTGACCTGCTTTAGCCCGTCGACGTCGATGTAGGCGAGAACCAGGCGCCCGTTTCCACGGCGCGCGCGGTTGATCTCGCGTTCGAGTATGACCATTCCCATCTCACGGCCAAAGGCGCCGGTGAGCGGGTCAAGCTGCGCTCGCCTCAACTCGGCCCTCGCCCGTTCGTGATCGCCGTCGGCTGCGATTCGATCTGCGATTGCCGCCTGGCGGTCGGCTGCCGCGCGTTCGCGATCTCTCGCAGATTGGCCCCGGTTCGAGGTCCGCCGATCGGCTTCTGCCTGGGACAGGTGGCGATCGTTGGCGGTCTGCTCTCGGTCAGAAACGGCCTGGCGGCGATCCTCGGCCGCCAGTCCCCGATTCAACGTCCGCTGATCAGCCTCCGCCTCGGATTGGTCGCGATTAGCCGCCTCGTCGTCGCGATCAGCCGCCGCGTGCTCACGATCGTCGGCGGCTCGGCCGCGGTCCCATGTCCGCTGGTCAGCCTCCGCTTGGGACCGATCGCGATCAGCCGCGGCCGCCTCCCGTTGCTCGGCGGCGTGTTCGCGGTCAACGGCAGCCTCGCCACGTCCCCGCCTGCGCTCCTCAACCTGCGAGGTCACTTCGTCTGGCTCGCCCGCCAGCTCATGCTCAGTGGGCGTCATTAGCCAGCCGGACCGTGTCGGGTGAACTGGCGAGCCAGCTAGGAGCTTTCGCCGAGGCCGCGCAGAGCGGCGTCGACCTCCTCACGGACGTCGACGGCGGAATCGCCACGCTCCTGCTGGATCTCGATGTAGACCTCCTTGCGGAACACCGGAACGTCACGCGGAGCCTGGATCCCGATCCGAACCTTCTCGCCCATGATCGCCAGCACCGAGACCTCGATGTCATCCCCGATCATGATGCTCTGGTTGCACTTGCGGGTCAGTACCAACATGGGAACGCCTCCCTGCTCGCCTGTGGATACGGCTCGGTGGCCGTCGCGGCTGCGCCGGCGGCCCGATCCTGCCGGTGCCAGCATACAGCCAAGCTCGCCCTCGGGTAAGAGGCTTTTCTCGGCACTCGCAGGGACTCCGGGCTGAGTCCGCTCGCCTACGGGCGCACTCCGGCCGGGGCCTGTACTACTCTCCGCGGCGATGCCCCGCAGATCTCTGAGGCCAGAGCTCAACCGGATCCGGGCCTGGGTGCGCCAGGGCAGGACCGACGCCTGGATCGCCCATCAGCTCGAGGTCACCGTGCAGCAGATACAGGCGTTCAAGCGCGACCAGAGCCTGGAGCCCGAGGGCGACGCCGAGGCGTCGGGTGCGGCGACCGATTTCGATGACGAGATCGACCTGCGAGCCGAGGACGACGCGCTCATCGCCGCCGAGCTCGAGGCCG